>NZ_DFPI01000012.1:0-26229 GCF_002377215.1 Sphingobacterium sp. UBA3519 | reverse complement strand
GTATTCTGATTTACCGATTACAAGTGTCTTTGAATATCCTATTTGTGCTTGCCTACTCTGTCGTAGCCAACAATGGTTGGATGGATGTGGGGCAGGAAGTGCCGGCCAGTTTTTACTCATTGTGGACGACTTTTAATCTTGTTGCTATCATTTCGTCGCTCTATATGCGGCTTTATGCTGATGCGACCATCGAGCGGCTTGAGAATGTATTCCGTATCACGTTGCGTACGGCACTGTTGCTGGTTGCAATTTTTGCGGGCTGTATCCTGATCGGCCATCATCTTAAGGGAGTTTGGGTTTTCTTTGTCGTGGTGGCAGCAGGTATGTTTATCTACCTTGCTCTGTCCCGTTTTGTGTTGACCTATGTCTATACGGTATTGCCGCGGCGCTTAGGTTGGAGCAAGCAAGTAGCCTTGATCGGCCACAACGATTACATGGCTGGTGTGGCAGGGATCCTTGCCAAGGAGCATCCATTTTATCATGTCAACACAATCGCTTACCGCGACGATCCTGGTTTGCCGAGCAAAGATGATACTTTGACTAGGTTCAGACGTTATTTTGAGGAGGTCGCCAGTTTGGGGATCTTTGATGTGTTTGTCGTCAATTCCCCCGATATTTCGAGCTGCAGCAGAGAATTGATCATGGCAGCTGACAGCAAATGTGTGCATCTCAATTTTGTGACTGCTCCGGCTGAAATGATGCCGTATTCCAGCAAAGATGGCGTGCTGACGGTGGAATTGCCCGTGCTTCGCTCGCATGACGAATCGCTTTCGACGATGGAAAACCGCATCAAGAAGCGCATTGTCGATCTTGTCATTTCTACTTTCGTGATCGTATTCATTTTATCCTGGTTGATTCCTATTATCGGTTTGATTATCAAGATCCAGAGTCCAGGTCCGATTTTTTTCAAGCAGCCGCGTTCCGGACGTAATAATCAGACTTTTGATTGCTATAAGTTTCGGAGTATGGTTGTCAATACGGAGTCCAATGCAAAGCAAGCCGTCAAAGGCGATAAGCGTATTACGGCAATAGGTCAGTTTCTAAGAAAGACAAATCTGGACGAATTTCCGCAGTTTATCAATGTGTTTCTGGGGCAGATGAGTGTGGTCGGTCCACGTCCGCATATGCTTGCTCATACCGAACATTATAGCCAGCTGATCCAGCATTATATGGTGCGTCAGTTTGTAAAGCCCGGAATTACGGGCTGGGCACAGGTCAATGGCTGCCGCGGGGAGACTAAGGATCCTGGAGCAATGGCCAAACGGGTAGAATATGACCTGGATTATATGAATAACTGGTCGGCCATGCTCGACTTTAAAATTGTGTGCATGACCGTTTTGAACATGCTGCAAGGAGAGAAAAATGCTTATTAACGTTAATATTAAAACTGACAGATTATGAACAAAAAAGTTACCAGATTAACCGTCCTATTGCTCGGCATGTTTATGCTGTTCAATATCTCAGTATCGCGGGCTAATAGTGATGAGCGGGATAGCATACCCGAGACAGCCTACTCTTTCGGCTACCCCTTGGGGCTTGGGGTGCATTTTGGGTCCACAGGTTTTGGGGCTCAATTTTATTATCCGCTGGGCCAACAGTTTGGCATGCGCCTCGGTGTAAGCTATATGCCGTTCAGCACAAACATTGAGGGTACGTATAGTAACCGTGCGACACGGAGTGAGGCCAAGGCCAAATCATCCAATGCCTCTGCTATTTTCGGTTGGACACCCTTCGTGAATAATCGGGGTTTTTTCCGCAGTTTCAACGTGCAGGTGGGCGGCGCCTATTTCTTTAAGCTCGATGGAACCCTGACCACCCGTTTGGCGGATCCCTACCGTTATGGTGATATTGCTGTTGATCCAGAAATGGTCGGTACGATAAAGACCAATGTGGCCTGGAAGAAAACCGTTAATCCCTATGCGGGTATCGGCTGGAGCAATATCCTGATCGACAGCCGCTTTTCAATGCATGTGGACTTGGGCTGCTATTACCTTTCTAAGCCTTCTGTGACGATGGAAGCAACAGGTCTATTGGAAGAAAATGTTAATAATGCCGCCACCATCGAGAATAACATCAAGAACTACCGCTATTTGCCCCGTATCGAAGCAGGCATCAGTTATCGGTTTAAATAGGTAAATATATAAAACAGAGTCATTATGAAAATCAAAAAAATCGCGATATATAGTGCCTTAGCTTTCTCATTGTTGGGCGGGGTATCTTCCTGTGAGAGTCCGCTGAAGGATTTCAACCTTCAGGTAAGTACAGAAGTTATTCAAAATTATGCTACCCTGAAGGTGGTAGATATTGATGGTAAGACAATCAGCGGGGTGACAGTCACACTGAGTTCTGGAGACACTCAGGACATTTACAACATGAATGGCTATAAAGATTTTAAGCTGACAGATAACCTGATCACTTTTGGTCTTGATCCTAAGCGGACGGCCAGTGCTGCAAATCCGATCCGTTTTCGGGTGCAGCTTGCAGCTTCGGGCTACACGACACAGGAAGTACCTGTTGCCATCACAGATGCATCGAGTGGTATACAGACGATCGTGCTGACAAAACCGACAGTTGTTCCGGACGGTGCGAAGGAAACGGTCGCCAATGTTGACCTCAGTTCCAATGGGTCCACAACAGCCGCAACGACAGTTACCGTACCCTCCGCTGTAGGCGGCGGCAATATGGAAGTAACCATTCCGACCGGTACCCAGTTTAAAGATGCCAATGGCAACGTCATTACAGGCGGCAACACTGTTCAGATTATTTTGACCAGCATCGATGCCGACAATGAGGATGCTGTCGAATTACTTCCGGGCGGGGATGTCAAAAGCGACAAAGTCGTATTGGCCAACGGCAGTATCGTTGCAGGTACGTTCAGCCCGGCAGCCGTTGCTGAAATCAGCATGTTGGTGAATGGTATAGCGGTGAAACAATTCAGTCAGCCACTTACGGTGAGTATGCCTGTTGACGCAGGTTATGTGAGCCCGATATCCGGTGCAGTCATTGCAGCGGGGCAGGTATTTCAGATCTTTTCCAATAGCACCGATGGCATCTGGCGTTACGAACAAAACAGTACAGTTACAGGCTCGGCTGCTGCCGGATTTAAAGTAAGTTTTCAGGTTCAGCACTTGTCATTCTATATGGCAGGTGAATTTGGTGAGGCCTGTCCTTCGGCACGCGTTATCACGTTCTCGGGCGACTGGATGACGAATGGGTCGACCTATCCGATTATTGTAGAAGCCATCTGGGGCGGCAAAGTGATTGCCACAGGTGAATATTCGATCAATAAGAATAATCCAAGTATCAGTTTGGTTGATGTGCCGTCAAGCGGTACAAGTATTGTGGTGCGCAACAGTGCCGGTAATATATTGGATCAAAGTCCATTGGCAGCCTGTGGTCAGGTGACAGCGATGACATTGCCAAATCCGGGAGATGCTACGGGAACTACGTCGACGCTGCAGCTGTATGTACGTTGTCCGGACAAAACAACGACCATTACCCTGTTGCCAACATTCCAGTTATTCTACCGGGTAAGCGGCACTGGAACGTATCAGTTCCTAGGTACAGTGGACAATGGATTCTTGCGTACGACACTTTTAAAAACAGACGGTACCAAATATGATTTCAAAGCGATCTGGGGCCAACGTGTGAAAGAAGTCAACGCGAAAACTATTGCAGCAGACAATACAGCCACAGTAGGTATACAGCCGGGTGACATTATCGGAACCAAAGCAGGAGCGACCAATCTGGCTATCCTGACCGAAGAGTGCGGCAAATTATAAAAGCATTTAAGAACTCAAGTGTAAAAACTTGTGATTGTAGATTTGGGATATTCCGGCCGGGCGAGCTGGCCGGATATTCCTTTATAGACGAAACACTATCAATTATTATCTGCCAAAGAGATGTTAACAATTTTTAACCGAAAAAAGCGGAATTACGATTTAAGCTGGATGGATACGGATATGCATTCGCATCTCTTGCCGGGTATTGACGATGGTTGTACGGACGAGGCTGAGAGCATGGACCTATTGGGCCGTCTAGTCGATTTGAAATTGCAACACTTTTATTTTACACCACATATTTTTCAAGAGATGTACCCGAATACGCGAGAGCGTATCGGGGCATCATTTGACCAAGTCAAGGGCAAGGGTTTTGATAAAAAATTAGGTGGCTACGCGGCCGAATATATGCTCGATTCTAATTTTGAGCAGCTTCTGCGTCAGCCCGATCCTCAATTTCTTGTCCTTCCGAATAACCATATCCTGATTGAGATGTCATACATTCAGGAAAATAAGCAGATCGAAAAATTGATTTTTGATCTGTTGATAGCGGGATATTACCCGATACTGGCACATCCCGAACGCTATATTTTTTATCATACCGATATGCAGAAGATAAGCCGGCTAAGGGAGATCGGCTGTTTATTGCAGGTGAATTTGCTGTCCATTATCGGTTATTACGGCACGCATGAAAAGCGTGTCGCCAAGTATCTTGCTGGCGCAGGTCTTGTTGACCTTGTCGGTACAGATGCCCATCATGAGCGTCATGTGAAAGCCCTGGAGCATGGGCTGCAACGTGAAGATCTCAAAAATTATTTTAAACGATGCGAATTACTGAACCCTAATCTTTTTGATCCATCATGGACATCGGGTTAGCCGGACCATATAAAATAAAAAAAACTACAATTTACAAGTATATCACAATGAAAACACACTACAAAAAGCAAGCAGGGCACCATCGCGTATGGCTGTATTTCTTGCTGATGCTATTGACACTGAGCAGTTGCTCGGTCAAGAAAATCGTTTATTTCAACGATCTGCAGGCAGATTCTCTCCGGGTATTGAAAGAAGCTGCGGCCTTTACCGAGCCTACCATCCATCCCGATGATATCCTCAGTGTCACCGTACAGACGTTGGATCCCATGACTAGTTCTGTGGCCAATCAAGCCGAAGTCATTCAGGCCATTGGTGCCAGCTCGGCTGCCATGGTTGGCAATCAGGTGATCAGCGGTTTTTTGGTCGACAAAGATGGGTTTATTCAGATGACTTTATTGGGCAAGATCAAAGTCGGCGGGCTTACGACCTATCAGGTCCGGGACAAGATCACGGAGCTTGCCTCGCAATATTATAAAAACCCCACTGTTCAGGTCCGTTTTGCCAATTTTAAGATCACGGTATTGGGCGAGGTGACTCGGCCGGCGACTTATACGGTACCCAATGAAAAGGTGACCGTGCTGGATGCACTTGGGCTGGCCGGCGACCTGACGATCTACGGAAAGCGTGAAAATGTATTGCTGGTAAGGGATCAACAAGGACAAAAGGAGCTGGTGCGGCTCAACCTGAATGACAGCGAAGTCTTCAGATCCCCCTATTTCTATCTGCGGCAGAATGACGTGCTGTATGTGGAGCCGGGCAAGGCCAAAGCAGCGGCCAACAATGCGGCACGTACCCAGACTTTTGCCATTATCGGTTCGTTGTTGTCGGTGCTGATTGTTGCAGTCTCACGTTGGTAATCTTTGCAGGCTAAATAGCCTTTTTAGCAAGGTGCCCGTGTTCATTGTCATTAGTCGACAGCTGCACAGGGCATCTCCATAAAAATATTGAATAGTATGAGTAAAAAAAATATAGACTGGGAAGAGGAGTTTGATTTTGAGACTGAAAAGTCCGATAACAAAGACCTGTTGCGTTTTTTTGGACGCTTGATGGCCAATTGGTACTGGTTTGCCCTTTGCGGTTTTTTGGGCCTATTGTGTGCTTTCTTTTATCTACGCTATAGCATTCCCAATTATAAGGTCCATGCCAAGCTATTGGTGTCCGACGATAAAAAGGGCGGCGGCATGCTTTCCTCTTCTGCACTGGGCGATCTATCCAGCCTGATGGGCACCAAGAACTCCGTTGATAATGAAGTGGAAGTCTTAAAAACGGCAGATCTGATGCGTGAGATGGTGCTGGCCGAAAAGGCCTACCTCCGTTATTTCAAGGCCGGCAGGGTACATAATGTGCCTGTGGGCAACGCTCCCTATACTTTGGAGCTGCTGAGCGAAGTAGATTCGGTTAGTGAGCCTTATAGTTTCAAGATCCATCCGCTGAATGCCAATGAACTTGAACTGAGCAATTCCGATACCAGCTTCCGTGTGCGTATGGGACAAACCTTTAGCCTGGCGCCGCAATGCCAGCTCAAGGCTGTTGCCAACCCGGCTTTTGACCAGTCCAGGGAGGATGATTATGGCTTTGTGCTGAGTCCTGTCCGGGATGTGGTGGACGATTTGGGCAAAGCCCTTCTGGTAGAGGTGACCAATAAAAATGTATCCACCATTGATCTGACACTTGAAAGTACCTTGCCCAAGTATGGAGAGCAGCTGCTGACCACGCTAATCCAAAAATATGTGGAGCTGAATCTGCACGATAAAAATGTCATTGCCGATTCGACACTGTCCTTTATCAATGCCCGGCTGTCGAAGATCACCGATGAACTGGCCGGTGTAGAAGACCGGATTTCGGGTTACAAAAAGAGAAATCAGCTGGCCGATATATCCGAGCAGGGCAAGGTATTGATTGCCAGTTCGGCAGATTTTACCGTTAAGCTTGCGGAAGTTGAAACCCAGCTGGCCGCTTTGGATGCTGTGGCAGGTTATCTCAACGATACGAAGCATCCGCGGGTAGTGCCTTCGGCCGTTATTCCGCAGGACATTGGGTTCAATGCCCTAATTCAGCGCTACAATGAGCTGATCTTGCAGCGTGAACGCCTGCTTCTGGCCAATACCGAGGATAATCCACTTGTACAGAATATTACAACCCAGATTGCCGGTGTGCGGCAAGACATGATAGCCAATGTGGCTTCCACGCGTAAGCAGCTGGCACTGGCCAAACAAAGCCAGCAGGCGCTGGCCAATCAGGTGACCTCTCAGATCCATCAGGTACCCACGATTGAGCGGGGCTATATAGATCTATCGCGTTTGCAGCAGATCAAACAGGCACAGTATATCTTTTTGCAGGAAAAATGGGAAGAAACCGCCATCGGCCGGACCGCCAATGTGTCCAATTCCAAGGTGATCGATTCGCCAAAGGCTGAAAAGAAGCCTTTTTCACCCAAGGGAAAGATGATCTATATCTTAGGTTTGCTGTTTGGCTTGGCCATTCCATTGGCTGTGATCTACCTGAAGGGTCTATTTAACCTACGTATACAGGGGATGGATGATATTGAAGCTGTTAATAAGCTTCCTATCCTAGGCATGATTGCCCATTCCGATGAGATGGAACAGGTCGTTGTTACCAAAACCTCACGTTCACCCATAGCCGAGCAGTTTAGGGCGATGCGGACCAATCTGGAGTTTGCCCTCAACGGCGGAAAGCGTATTCTTTTTACTTCATCGATGTCAGGTGAGGGTAAGTCGTATGTGGCTTTAAATCTTGCCGTTACTTTGGCTTTATTGGACAAAAAGGTTCTGTTGATGGAACTGGATTTGCGGAAACCATCCATTACCTCCAAGCTAGGGCTTCCGGCGGGCAAAGGATTTTCCCACTATATTGTACGGCCCGATATGCGGCTGGATGAAATCATTATGGCTTCGGGTGCCCATGAAAATGTACATTTGATTCAGGCGGGTGCTATACCGCCCAATCCTGCGGAGCTGCTGGTTCATCCACGCACACAGGAGCTGATGGACGAATTGGCCAAGCGCTACGATTATATATTGATGGATGCGCCGCCTGTGGGTATGGTGACCGATGCTCAGTTGCTGTCGCGCTATGCCGACTGCTGTCTGTACCTGGTGCGCCAGGGATTTACCCTCAAAGAGCAGCTGCGTATTCCGAATGATTTGGTTGCTAGTAATAAGATTAAGCCTATCCAGTTGATTGTCAATGATATTAAGGCCAAGGGTGGGTATTACAATAATTACGGTTATGGCTATGGTTACGGTTATGGCTATGGCTATGGAGACTACGGTCAGTCAACCAAAAGGGGTAAATGGTGGATGTTCTGGAAGCGGATATTTAAACGATAGATACGATTGAACGCTAATTAATTCAAAAGAAATGCACAAGGACAGTAAAATTTTTATCGCAGGCCATCGGGGAATGGTAGGAAGCGCTATTAAGCGTTGTCTGGAGGAACAGGGTTATACCAATCTGCTTCTGGCGACCTCTGGACAGCTGGATCTGCGCCGACAGGATCAAGTTGAACATTATTTTGAACGGGCACGTCCTGATATCGTAATTGATGCAGCAGCACGTGTAGGTGGTATCTTGGCCAATAACAATTATCCGTATCAGTTTATTATGGAGAATATGCAGATCCAGAATAACTTGATTGACAATTCGTTAAAGTGTGAAGTCAAAAAGTTTATCTTTTTGGGTTCATCCTGCATCTATCCGAAATTATCACCCCAGCCATTACGGGAAGAATACCTGTTGACTGACACGCTCGAGCCCACCAATGAATGGTATGCTTTAGCTAAGATTAGTGGTGTGAAATCATGTGAAGCTATCCGCAAACAGTACGGTAAGGATTATGTAAGCCTAATGCCGACCAATTTGTACGGTGTCCACGATAACTTTGACCTGGAAACCTCCCACGTGCTCCCAGCGATGATCCGAAAATTTCATGATGCAAAAGAGCAGGGCCATACTCCGGTCGTACTATGGGGGTCAGGTCGTCCATTACGTGAGTTTCTATATGTTGATGATTTGGCTAAAGCCGTTTTATTTGCTATTGACAATACTTTACCGGAATATTTATATAATGTTGGGACAGGAGCTGATCTAAGTATCCGGGAATTAGCGGCCCTTATACAGCAAGTTGTTGGCCACAGCGGTGAAATTGTTTGGGATGAAAGTAAGCCGGACGGCACACCACGCAAGCTGATGGATATCTCGAAAATGCATTCCTTAGGCTGGAGGCACCAGATTGAACTAAAAGAAGGGATCGCGAAGACATATGCTTGGTTTTTAGAAAATCAGCATACTTATAAAGAAGTCAAATTGTAAAAATTTTTAAGAGATAAAGCTGCGATCGATATCGGTTGCGGATTTAATTAATATGCAGAAGAATATTATGAAGACAGCATTAATTACGGGGATAACGGGGCAAGACGGATCGTACCTTGCTGAATTGCTTTTAGAAAAAGGATATATGGTACATGGTATTAAACGGAGGGCCTCTTCGTTCAATACCCATCGGATTGACCACCTTTATTTGGATCAGCATGAGCAACATGTACGTTTCAAGTTACATTATGGTGATTTAACGGACTCGACCAATTTGATCCGTATTATTCAGGAAGTTCAGCCCGATGAGATCTATAATCTAGGGGCAATGTCTCATGTGAAGGTATCTTTTGATTCGCCTGAATATGTTGGTAATGTCGATGGATTGGGGACACTTCGCATTTTGGAAGCCGTACGGATTCTGGGTATGGAAAAGAAGACGCGTATTTATCAGGCATCCACCTCGGAGCTATATGGCGGTCTGGCAGAAAACAAAAATGAGCATGGTTTTTATGATGAGCAATCACCATTTTATCCACGGTCGCCGTATGGGGTGGCTAAGATCTATGGATTTTGGATTACCAAAAACTACCGTGAAGCCTATGGGATGTACGCATGCAATGGTATTTTGTTTAACCATGAATCGCCGCGTAGGGGCGAGACTTTCGTGACGCGCAAGATAACGATGGCTACGGCAGCAATTGCTCTGGGAAAGCAAGACTGCCTGTATTTGGGTAATCTGAATGCTTTGCGTGATTGGGGCCATGCCAAGGATTATGTTGAAGCGATGTGGCGAATTTTACAGCAAGAATCAGCGGAAGATTATGTGATTGCTACCGGTGTGACGACATCGGTACGGGATTTTGTTCGACTATCTTTTGCAGAGGTTGGCGTGGAATTGGTTTTTGAGGGAACCGAAGAAAATGAGGTTGCCAAGGTTGTTGCCTGTCATCATCCGGACTATCAATTGGAAGTTGGTAAAACAGTTGTGCGGATTGACCCGGCGTATTACCGTCCGACTGAGGTTGACCTATTAATTGGCGATCCGACAAAATCCAAGACAAAGCTTGGCTGGCAACCCCAGTATGATCTGGCAGGGTTGGTTAAAGAGATGGTTATTTCAGATATCGAAGTTGTGAAAAAGGGTTCTAATTTAGAGTGGTCAAAGATGTATTAGAGCGATTGTAAATATTTTTGGCACATTGTGTTATTCAGTTTATGCTATCTTAATCAGTGTATAATTTCTAAATAATAAAATTTATTGGATTAATAGGAATAGATCAGATTTTAAATTATGTTGTTTTGTTAAAATTATTTCATGTTATTGAAGAGACACTCAGTTTTAAAAAGTACTTTTATATATGCTTTCACTGAAGGAATTAACAAGGGGTTAAATTTCTTGTTACTTCCTTGGTTATCTTATTATTTAGTACCAAGTGAATTGGGAATTGTAACCAATTACACGATCCTTTTTGCAATATTGAACTTATTATCCAGCACCATCTTTGTGAGCTCTATTACTTACTTTTACTATGAATGCAAAAAAAAGGAGATTAAAAGTCTTGTCTCATTAATAGTGCTTACATCTTTTCTAATTATAGCCGTATTCTTTATATTGGCATTGATGTTTCGTGATTTTGTCCTTGAAAAATTTGGTATAAATTTTCATCTTCAACTATTGTTATTACTACATCTTTTTGCCATATCACTTGTGTCAATTGTTGGTTTGATTTATAGGTTAAGGAATAAACCTTATAGTTTTGCGGTTTTTCAAATAATTCAAATTACAATAAATATATCATTATTAATTCTATTGGTTATTGTATATAAGTTAGGGGCTACAGGGCGAATAATAGGTATGGCAACATCTTCTATTATTATGGGGGCAGTAAGCCTAATTATAATGGTCAAAAATCGACTGTTTGGTGCTATTGATAAAATAACAGTTAATAGGTTATTTAAATTCTCAATCCCTCTTTTTCCACATGGAATATCATATTGGTTTAAAAATGGAACAGATAAAATTATAATTACTATGTTTTGCGGGCTAAGTGCAAATGGTTTGTATTCTATGGCATTAAGTATAAGTGCGATCTTTAATACTGTTGTTACATCATTCAACAATGCGTTCACTCCAGATCTACAGAAAAGATTAAGCGATTTAGATCATAAATCTTATGATGATACAATATCCGTAAGGAATAAGATTGTGAAGCAGGTCTATATTTACGCACTTGGTTTTATTTTGCTATTTTTATTTTCATATGTTTTTATCGAATTTTGTTTCCATTTTGTAATTAATAAACAGTATTTTAAGTCTAAAACATTCTTGCCATGGCTTTTATTAGGTCTGCTTTTTGATTCTTTTTATTCTCTTACAATACAATATATTTACAAGGCAAAAAAGACAGTAGGTCTTGGTATTATAACTTTTATATGTAGCAGTACACAGATGCTGGTATCTTATTTAATAGTTCCAAAATTTGGTCCTATCGGAGCAGCGTATTCTGCATTTGCTATAAGTGTGTTAACTTTCGTTCTGATTTCCTTATATTCTTTTAGAGTTTACCCAATGCCTTGGTTTTCATTTTTAAATTCAAAAAAGAGATGATATGTTAATAAAGTTAAGAATAGGGGCATGTTATGAATGTTATTATTTTTTTATAATGATTATCTACATGGCTATGGCTACACCTTATACTCAGGCTCTTAGCTTTCCTCCATATAAGTCTATCTTATCTTTTTTTATTCCGATAATTTTAACAATTTTTTTGGTTTACAGGAATATTAAGGCTTTTAAGTTAAATAGATCTATATTAAATTTTACAATAGTATTTCTATTGTGGTTCTTTTTTCAATATTTAAAGTTTGGTGAAATTTATCCCATGAGTATCTTTCTGATTTATAATGTTTTGATGGCTTACATTTTTGTGTCCGTATATGGATACAGGATTTTTATACTTTATGAACAGAGTATAACCATTTTAGCTTTAATAAGTTTAATATTCTGGGGGATTTATAATTTAAACCCAATTTTAGTCGAAACATTTTTAATTCCTTTTAATCTGATTGAAGGCAGTGATACAGCAAAGGCTAATATCCTGATTTATGGAGTTGCTACAACTTCTGATATTCTCGGAGTGCGTAACTTGGGTTTTGCTCAAGAGCCTGGTTTTTATAGCTCATTTTTGATTGTAGCTATCTATTTTAATTTGATCTTAAATAAATTTGTAATATTGGGTAACAATAACTTTTTTATTTTATTTCTTGCACTTATTACAACTCAGAGTACCACCGGATACTTATCTCTTCTTCCAGTTATACTACTATATTTTTTTCAAAAGTCTACCCTGTCTAAATCTTTTATTTTCATTGCAGTTGGAATTCTAATTCCTATTATTTTCAGTTTACCGTTTATAGGGAAAAAATTAAACACATATATGTACTCAGAATCTTCTATTGAAACAGCAGCAAATAGTTCTGAATTCCAAAGTGATATAAATAGCGTGTATGTTCCACAACGCATCGACGGAGCTGTGTTTGAATGGTTGAATCTACTTTATGACCCGATACTTGGTTATGGAGTAGAATCTAGGAAAAATAGTTTTGTCGCAACTCATATTGGCGATGCCATATATATCGCTAACGGAAATATAAAGATATTTTCAAAATTTGGGTTTCTTATTGGTATATTTTATCTGATAGGCGTGTATAAATCGGGTCGCTTATTACTTCCTTTTAGTCCGAATGTAGGGGGTATCTGTTTTCTATTAATGTTCTTGGTCTTGGGATTTTCATATGATATGATTCATATCCCTTTATTGCTTAGTATTTGGTTATTTTCTTACCTAAAGACAGATTATGTTCCTGTTAGGGAAAAGTATATCAGGTACGTTTCCAGAAAATCTATAGTTAAAATGTAAATTAGTAATGAAAAATAAAAGAAATAGGAATAAAAATTTCGAAGATTCTATATTTATACATGATAAATATGTGAAAAACCCTCTGAGATTTATTATTTGGATAGCTATGAACATTTTAAGTTTTTGGTACAATCTCCTTTTATTGATTGCAAGGTTTCGAAAAAAGTCTAATGATAATAAATATTATTTTTCAATATGTGCCATATTTAAAGATGAAGAACTCTCTTTAAAGGAATGGATTGAATATCATAAAATAGTAGGTGTGGATCATATTTATTTGTATAATAATTTTTCTACAGACAATTATTTAGAAATATTAGATCCTTATATTAAGTCAGGTTATATAACATTGATTGAATGGCCTGTTGTAAGGCCTGCCCAAGCAAAAGCGTATAATCACTTTTATAATAACTTTTGGAACGAAACAAAGTGGGTTGCCTTCATAGATTTGGATGAGTATTTATGTCCTAAAAGAGTTGAGGATATAAAAATTTGGTTCAGTTTCTATGAAAATTTTCCTTCAATGGTCATCTATTGGAAACAATTTGGATCTTCTGGGCGAATAGATCATGACCACTCAAAATTAATAACCGAACAATATTTTATTTCATGGAATAAATTTTATGATATGGGTAAACCTGTGTTTAACACTGATTTTGAACTGTATAAACTATCCGACAAGTATATTCATTTGATCTTTTCTAAAGTTAACTTCATGGGATTTGAATTTAAGCTTCCTCCTATTAATGAGTTTAAAAAGTTTATAAATTTTAGATGTAACCGTGTAGGGCTTTTTAAAGGTAATTCAGATTTTACTTTTCAGCTTAATCATTATGTTACCAAATCTTATGGAGAGTTTACTGATAAAAAGGTAAGGAGAGGCACTGCTACCAGTGTGGGAGAAACAGCAGCTCATATAAGATCCCAATACGCATATGACTTTGCTCAATCATACGCGATCACTGCTGATTATACCATATACAGATTTTTGATTAAATTAAAAATAGCTATGTTAATAAATAAAAAAGGTATTCAAAATGATTAAAATATCCATAGTAATTGCAACTTATAATGCTGGTGAGGTATTGGGGAGATGTTTAGGAAGTATCGTAAGGCAACTTAGTAAAGATGTTGAATTAATTATAATTGATGGAGGTTCTCAAGATAAAACTTTGGATGTTATAAATAGCTTTAGAGGCTCAATATCTTATGTCGTATCTGAGCCCGATAAAGGTATATATGACGCATGGAACAAAGGAATACACGTTGCTAAAGGGGAGTGGATTATGTTTATTGGTGCGGATGATGTATTATTAGATAAGGCCATCGATATCTATTTAGAAAGTTTTGAAGCTAACGATCTTTCTAGCTATGACTTTATTTCAGCACATAATCAATATGTAAATAATACTGGTGTTGTATTAAAAATCTTAGGTGATAGCGCGGATTGGAATAGATTGAGAAAAGGTATGGCTGCAGCTCATGTAGGATCGCTTCACAATAAACGAAATTTATTTAATAAAGTCGGTGTTTACGATTTAAATTATTCAATATGTGCTGATTACGAACTTCTGTTGAGAAAAGGAAATAAATTAAGGACTTTTTTTATTGATAAAGAGATTGCAAAGATGACATTCGGTGGGATGAGTTTTTCAAAAAAAGCGATCGATCAAACTTTTAACATTCGAAAGAAGCACAAATCCTTAAATTCGTTTGTAAATATCTTGATTTATTTTCGTGACCTTTTAGCCTTTAATATTTTTAAATTCAGGAATAATGATAAACTTAACTAATAAGATCATCTTAAAAATTAAAGGTGATAGCTTCAGAATTGACAAAGATATACCAGTAAAGTATTTGATTAATTTACTATTTCTAAAAGGGATTTCACTTATCTGGGCGATATTGGTTTTTAAATCAACCAAATTAGCATTTTTACATCCAACAGCAATTATAAAGTGTCGTAAAAAAATAAAGTTTGGGAAAAATTTAAATATATCTAGGAACTGTTATATAGATGCCTTGTCCCGAGAAGGATTAATATTTGGAAATAATGTTTCGATAGGATTTGAAACGTATATTGTTTTGACTGGTAGTTTAAAGCAATTAGGGAAGGGAATTAGAATTGGTCACAATGTTGGATTGGGTACTCATGGTTTTTACGGATGCGGTTTAGGAGGGTTATCAATCGGTGACGACACTATAATAGGTAATTATGTTAGTTTTCATCCAGAGAATCACAAATATAACCAATTAGATATGCCCATTAGACTTCAAGGAGAGATTGGAGAAGGTATAAAAATTGGCGCGAATTGCTGGATAGGAGCAAAGGCAACAATACTCGATGGTACTATTCTTGGCGACGGGAGTATTGTAGCTGCGGGGGCCGTTGTTAGAGGAGAATTTGCTGCAAATTCTATAATCGGCGGAGTTCCTGCGAAACTTATAAAACTACGTGGATAGTTATGAAAATTTTGCATTATTCACTAGGACTTCCTCCTTATAGGAGCGGTGGACTCACTAAATATTCGAACGATTTAATGATTGAGCAGGTTAAGCAGGGTCATGTGGTTTCTCTTTTGTATCCTTCAGATTTAACAGTTGGTTATCCAAAAATGATGTTGAGATCAAATGGCAATTATCTTGGAGTTAGTGTTTTTGAGATAAAAAACCCACATCCAGTTTCATTATTGTCAGGAGTAAAACAGCCTTTAACATTAAATCCCCGTAGGGTATATAATAAAAGTCATTTTGTTAAGTTTTTAGATAAAATAAGGCCTGAGATTATTCATTTGCACACAATTATGGGTATTCCTGTGGGTTTTCTACAAGAAGCAAGAGATCGAAAGATTAAAATTGTATATACAAGCCATGATTATTTTGGGTTATGTTTGAAAACAAATTTTATAAATCATAACAATCAAATATGTTCACAAGCTTCTAGTGAAAGGTGTGCCATTTGTAATTCGAATAGTCCTTCAAGTTTGTTTTTGAGACTGAGAAATGAAAAGCTAATTCATAAGTTTAAGAAATCTCTTATATTAAAGGGCCAACTACTATCTCAGAGGAAATTGGTATCCCTATCTAAATCTGATAAGAATTTAAAGGTAAGCAATCAAGTTCAATCGTCCTATCAATCTCTGTTAGATTATTACAAAGAAATTTTTAAGATGATTGATGTGTTTCATTTCAACAGCTCTATAGCAAGGAACGTATATCTTTCCAGTTTAATTATTAAAAATGAGGTAATAATTCCAATAACACATGCGGGAATAAAAGATAATAGGCGTTTAAGAGAATTTTCTGAAGGAGTTCTAAGAATGGGTTTTATTGGCAATTTAAGTGCATACAAAGGTTTTCCTTTATTAAAGCAAGTTCTTATGGATGATTTTGATAGTAATCAATTCAAATGGAATCTATTTGTCTGGGGTAATCATCAGGGGGTTGATCAGGATTGTAATGGCATAATGTTCAAAGGAAAGTTTGGCAATGATGACTTAGAGGATGTCTTTAATAAAATGGATTTGTTGATTGTGCCATCACTTTGGCAGGAAACATTTAGCTTAATTACTTTAGAGGCTCTTTCATATGGAGTTCCTGTGATTGTCTCAAAAAATGTTGGCGCAAAAGATCTCGTGAAGTCTTATGATGAAAATTTTGTTTATGAGTCCGCGGATGATTTAAAAAGAAAATTAAGAGAAATATTTAATGATAGGAGTATTTTGAAGGTTTTTAATAATAAAATTATTCAAGACTCTAACTTCAACTATATAGGTCATCACGCAGTGAGGATTTATAAAGATTTATATCAGTTTAATTTAGCAAATGAAAATAGCAATAATAGGGACTAGAGGAATTCCTAATCATTATGGAGGATTTGAACAGTGTGCTGAATATTTAGCTTTAGGCCTTGTCAATTGTGGGCATGAGGTCATTGTTTATAACTCGCATAATCATCCTTATCAAGGGAAACATTGGAACGGAGTTGTTATAGTCCATTGTTATGATCCTGAAGAGAAACTTGGAACAGCGGGCCAATTTATTTACGACTTGAACTGTATATTGGACGTTCGCAAAAGAAATGTAGATATTATACTGCAATTGGGATATACAAGTAGTTCTGTTTGGGGTTGGCTTATGCCTAAAAGTGCAATTATAACGACAAATATGGATGGACTAGAATGGAAGAGAACCAAATATTCTAAAAAAGTTCGTTCTTTTCTACTTTGGGCGGAAAAACTGGGTGTTAAATACAGCGATTATTTAATTTCTGACTCTATTGGAATACAAGATTATCTAAAGAAAAAATATAAAGTTGAATCTGACTTTATTCCCTATGGTGCGGATGTCTTTACGAATCCTCAAATCGATATTCTTCAAGAATTCAATTTAGAGGCATATAAGTATGATCTGTTGATTGCTCGCCTTGAACCCGAAAATAGTATAGAAATTATACTTGACGGTGTAAGTCTTGCCGACTGTAATAGGCCTTTTTTAGTAATTGGAAAACATGACACACCTTACGGACAATATTTAAAATCTAAATTTAAAAGCAATGCTAATATAAATTTTGTCGGTGGAATATATAATATTGAGAAACTGAACAATATCAGATATTTTTCTAATATTTATTTTCACGGTCATACTGTCGGCGGAACAAATCCCTCATTGCTTGAAGCAATGGCCTCAAATAGTCTTGTGTGTGCAAATTCAAATCCTTTTAATAAGTATATACTTGGCGACGACGCTTTATATTTTTCTAATGCCTTAGAGGTTTGCGAAGTTCTAAAATCAGTTGATAAGCTGGAAAATAGATATTCTATAATGATAAATGCTAATTGTAATAAAATTGGGCAAAAATATAACTGGGAAACAATTGTTGAGCAATATGCACAGCACTTTAAAAAAATAGAAAAGATTGGTAAAAAAGTATTAAAGTAAAATTTTAAACAAACGTGTGTGCCATGCTACACTATTATTATTATTTGAAATGAAAAACATAAAAAGAATCACCTGCATAGGGGCAGGCTACGTCGGAGGACCAACAATGTCTGTCATTGCCCAGAAGAATCCACATCTACAAGTTACTGTAGTTGATCTTAATTCTGCACGTATTGCAGCGTGGAACGATGAAGATCTATTGAAATTGCCAATATACGAACCAGGCCTCGATGAGGTGATTGCCCAATCGAGAGGAAAAAACCTATTTTTTTCTACCGATGTAGATAAGGCGATTGACGAAGCTGATATGATCTTTATTTCTGTCAATACACCCACCAAAACCTATGGAAAAGGAAAAGGGCAAGCGGCTGACTTGAAATATATCGAATTATGTGCACGTCAAATTGCACGTATTGCAACTACCGATAAAATAGTAGTCGAAAAATCAACTTTACCCGTGCGAACTGCAGAGGCTCTAAAAAGTATATTGGAAAATACAGGGAATCATGTAAATTTCCACATCCTCTCTAATCCTGAGTTTTTGGCTGAAGGGACAGCAATCACAGATCTGCAAAATCCAGATCGGGTCCTAATAGGTGGCGAAGACCCAGAAGCAGTACAGGCACTAGCTGATATTTATGCCGCTTGGGTGCCACGTGACAATATATTGACGACTAATCTTTGGTCTTCTGAGCTTTCGAAACTTGTAGCAAATGCTTTCTTAGCACAGCGTGTGTCAAGCATCAATGCGATCTCCGAATTGTGTGAAGTAACAGGTGCAAATGTGGAAGAGGTGGCTAATGCAATAGGTCGCGATAGTCGGATTGGTTCAAAATTTCTGAAGGCTTCTGTTGGATTTGGTGGCTCTTGCTTCCAAAAAGATATTCTCAATTTAGTGTATATCGCACGCAGTTACCACCTTAATGAGGTTGCTGATTATTGGGAGCAGGTAATCATGATGAATGATCATCAGAAAACGCGCTTCGCCGAAAAAATGATAAAAACCATGTACAATACAGTGAACGGAAAGAAAATTGCCTTTCTTGGCTGGGCATTTAAAAAAGATACAAACGATACGCGCGAATCCGCGGCAATTTATGTTGCTGATCACTTATTGAATGAAGAGGCTAGTATAGTGGTATATGATCCAAAGGTTTCAGAAGAGCAGATTTATCGTGATCTGAATTATCTTAGCAGTCGATCACCGGAAGATAATCGCCGCTTAGTCACTGTGGTATCTGACCCGTATTTGGCGTTGCAGGATGCACATGCTATTGCCATCTTGACCGAATGGAATGAGTTCGCTTCTTATGATTGGGCGAAGATTAAAGACTTAATGAAACGTCCGGCATTTGTATTTGATGGCCGTAAACTACTTGATTGTAAAGAGATGAAGAATTTAGGATTTGCTTATTATGCTATTGGTGAATAATTTGAATCTTAATCAAGAAGTTTATGAGACCTAATGAATTGTACAACCATTAAACAGCAAAGAAATAGATTAACCCCGCTTGTTTAACAAAAAAATTTATTACCTATGAAAAACTTCTACACTATTAGCTGCTATATGATTCTAATGTGCATATTGCAGCTTGGCTGTAGCAAAATACTATTTGCACAGACAGATACGATGAGGCAATACCTCCAGGTAACAGTAGATGCAGGATATTCTGGCAATAATGCGGTACCCTTCTGGATGCGATCCAACCAGTTTGGATCGATCCCGCTGAGTGGCACTTCCGGAAGTGTATTATTGCGTGCTGCACGCAATTACGGCTATACAGGAGAGTGGCCGGAAGTAAAGGATAAGGCTCCTGCCTGGGACTGGGGCTATGCGGTGGAAGCTCGTGCCAATATGGGTTCCAAAATCCAGGGCCAACTGATTGATGCACATGCCAAATTGCGGTTTAAAATGTTTGAAGCCAAACTGGGCCGTACCAAAGATGTGATGGGGCTCAATGGGGATACCCTTCTTAGCTCAGGCAACTTTGCAGTATCAGGAAATGCCTTAGGAGTTCCTATGCTGGATATAAGGCTCTCCGAATATTATCGGCTCCCTTGGTTTGGCGGCTTATTTTCCTTTAAAGGTAATTTTGCTAATGGCTATATGGGGAAGATGCTGATCGATCCTGGCCAGTTTCAAACACCGCCACGCGATAATAATATGCCCACATTGCTGCACCAGAAATCGTTGTATGGACGCATCGGTAAAAAGGACTGGCGCATCAATTTCTATGGTGGTATCAGTCATCAGGTGCAATGGGGGGCTGAAAAGAAGGTTTATGGAACTGATTATACCTTAAGCGATTTTCAGACTTTGCTATATGTCGTCTTTGGAAAGGCTTATGGAGCCCCAGGTGTGCCTACATCTAAGCTGGGAAATCAGCAGGGGTCGATCGATATGGCCTTTTCCTACGATTGGGACAATTTGCAACTTATGGCTTATCGGCAAAATTTCTATGACGTGGGTGCACTCTCCAAATTGGCCAATATTGCGGATGGACTAAATGGCATCACCTTGACCAATAAACGATTTGGCCGCTCGTTAAAAAATTGGGATTGGCACAAGGTTCTGGTCGAGTTCTTTTATTCCAAGGACCAGGCGGGATACCCTTGGTCAAAGCCAACGAAATCGGGTGATGAAGATTATTACAACAATTACTATTATTTACAGGGCTGGTCTTACAAAAGCCAAGGCCTAGGTTCTCCATTGATAGTGACTGCACACAGCGCACGCGCTGGACAGGCAAATTTTCCCGGTGATTATTTTATCAGCAATCGTGTCGTGGCTGGCCATATCGGAACGAGGCTCCAGGTGTATGGCTGGAATGTGTTCAGCAAAATGACATTTGCAAGGCACTACGGCACTTTTGCTACCAGTATCTACGGGAAAACTACAGGGAACATCAAAAGTGAGCCCTACGAGAAACAATTTGTCCCTGTATCTCAGTTCTCTGCAATTTTATCGGGTGAGCGGCAGCTCAAAAATAAAATGTACCTCGGGGTATCGCTCGCCTTGGATCAGGGGCAGCTGCTGGAGAATAGTTTCGGAGCACGTGTATCTTTACGAAAAGTGTACGGCATAGCTAAAAAATAAGTTATCTTTCATAGCACTATAATTTATTAGATTCAATCAGCGTTAATATTGAAGAGCAAAGGCGATTAATCTTTTTTGCTGAAAGACAGTCTATTAAAAAAATGAAGTGGTATGGCAACGGACTTTATTAAAAATAAACATTTGGCCATTCGCGCAGGTTTCGGAATCAGCCTTGCGCAGGTCGAAAGATTAAACCATCTTCATCCAGAAGAGTTTTGGAAGGAACTTGCACAGAGCAGACCCTTCCGCCCAATTAATTTTACTCCCCTGAAGCTCGATTTCGATGATCTGCCAGCATCACAGCTCGATGCCGAACAGAAAAAACAGCTTCAGCGACGAAATCAGAAACAGATCAACGAAATTAACCTCAAATTCCTGCAGGAAATGGTCAGCTCTGAAGATCAGCTCCGCGAAAAAATGGCTTTCTTCTGGCACGGCCATTTTGCTTCAAGGAGCGGCAGCCCGCAGTTTAATGAGCTGTTGCTGAATAAAATCAGGGAAAATGCACTCGGCAACTTCAAAAGCCTACTTTTGGCAGTTTCCACATCACCTGCAATGCTCAATTTTCTCAATAATCAGCAGAACAGCAAAGGACATCCCAATGAAAATTTTGCGCGTGAACTCATGGAGCTTTTCACAATGGGGAGGGGAAACTATACCGAACATGATGTGCGTGAAGCCGCAAGGGCATTTACTGGCTGGTCCTACAACAAGGATGCTGTTTTTATACAAAGGAAAAATATCCACGATGAAGGGATGAAAACTTTCCTTGGAAAAACGGGCAACTTTGACGGCAATGCTATCCTTGATATTATCCTGGAACAACCTGCTGCAGCTAAATTTATTGCAACTAAAATCTATCGTTTTTTTGTCAATGAAAAAGCAGATGACAAGCTCATTCATCGTTTAAGTGAAAAGTTGTATGCTACGGGTTATGAGATAATGCCCTTGCTCGAAGATATATTCACATCGCCATGGTTCTTCAAAAAAGAACATATGGGTAGCAAGATTAAGTCGCCCATCGAATTAATGGTGGGCATGATGCGTATATTGGATATGAAAGTCGGTGTTCCCGAAAATTTGATTACTTACCAGAAGCTATTGGGCCAGATGCTACTCTATCCGCCAAATGTGGCTGGATGGCCATCAGGAAGGTCATGGATCGATAGCTCTACACTATTGCTCCGTATGCAGATGCCGCAAATATGGACTGGTCTGAGGCCGCTCGATCTGAAACCCCGGCCAGACGACGACCTCGAAATGGGACTTCCTCAAAAACAGAATCTAACAAGCACATTCAAAGACCCCAAGATGAGTATTGATTGGAGCAAGGTAGAAACTTCTTTTGCCGGTAGAAATGTTTCCGAAATCATTTTACAAAAAAGCTGGGCCGAAGGCCATAAGGTATTCCAGCGATTCTCGGATGGTCGTGTCCGCACGGATATCATCGATGTCATGAGCACGCCCGAATATCAGCTTTGCTAACCTTTAAAAAAATATAGCTATGATTATTAAAAGGCGTGATTTTATAAAAATGAGCTCTCTGGCTACAGCTTCTTTGATGCTTCCCAATTTCCTGAAGGCGATGGCTCTGCCCGAAGCACTTGGAAAGGATAATAAAGTATTGGTGGTTTTGCAGCTCAACGGAGGGAATGATGGGCTTAATACAATTATTCCGGTACGAAACGATATCTATTTTCGTGAACGAAAGGTGATTGCGGTCAATGATGCTTTGCCTCTGACGGACGAGGCCGGTATAAACCCTGCTTTGAGCTTCTTTAAAGAACTTTTTGATAGTGGGGAGATCGCTGTGCTGAACAATGTTGGCTACCCTAATCCTGATAAATCTCATTTTCGGAGTATGGATATCTGGCAGAGTGCCAGTAGGAGCGATGAATATCTTGAAAGCGGTTGGATAGGCAGATATCTCGATGAGGCTTGTTACCGATGCGAACATCCCACACAAGCACTCGAAGTCGGTGATATGCTGAGCCTGGCGATGAAAGGGAACAAGTCCAAAGCCTTTGCATTTCAAGATCCCAAGAAAATGTATCAGACAAGTCGCGAAGAGTACTTTAAATTTATCCATCAAGCGCATCGTCATGATGACGAAACCGTAGAATATCTTTACCAGACGTTGGGGTCCACCATCAATAATGCAGCTTATATCTTTGATAAAAGCAAAACCAAAGCAAATAAGATGCAATACCCCGATTCGGCCCTGGCAAAGGATTTTAAGACCATAGCTTCTCTTATCAAGTCAGATATCAATACCAAAGTTTATTATCTTCAGATCGGGAGCTTCGATACACATGTCAATCAAAAGCAGCAGCAGGAGAACCTATTTAAGATTATTAATGATGCGGTGAGGGCGTTTGTACACGATCTAAAAGAAAATGGACTGTTTAACGATGTGCTGTTGATGACTTTTTCCGAATTTGGGCGGCGGGTGGCTCAGAACGCGAGTAACGGAACCGATCATGGAACTGCTAATCAGCTGTTTTTTATTTCAGGTGGTCTAAAGAAGAAGGGATTATTGAATGCACTGCCTGATCTGCAGCATCTTAAAGATGGCGATCTCATCTATACCGAAGACTTCCGTAAAGTCTATGCAACTGTATTGAAAAACTGGCTCAAGGCGGACGATAGGAGAATTCTGGGCTGGAAAAATGGTATCTATGACTTTATATGAGAGAACGGTGAGTCCAGTGAACAGATAAAATTTTTGATTAACCTATTTTGCATAAAAACGACCTATTTAAAGGTGTAGTTATTTATTATGGGTGCAATCTTATATTCCAGCCAGCTCAGGTTTTTGGAATTCTTTAGTTTTAGGTGTAGCTAGCTAAGGGAAGATTACACTTCACATTCTGATGCGCTAATCCGAAGCCTAGATTTAAAATATTTACAAAAAGAGCTTATGGAAGCCTAGTAACGAACCAAGCTAATAAAAAATATTAATCCATATGAGTAAATAAAAATAATTTTATTATTTTTAAAGTATTATATACTTAAGTAAAATTTTCAATTAAATTATTTCGCTAAAAAAAACGTCTTATTTAATGGTGTAGTTATTTATTATGGATGCAATTTTATATTCCAACCAGCTCGGTTGTGATCCTAGTGAAATTATTAAGTTTATCGCGGCCGCCGGCTTATTTTCCTTACTTTTAACATCTGGTCAAGTGATCCATTTTACTCCCTTAGATCCTGTTCATTTTAGATCATGGCTGCTTAGTTATGGTGTACAGGACATTAAGTGCAATTACAATTGTTTAAATATGTCAAAAGCTTAATATGGCCAAGCCTGATGGTGAGAAATATTTCAAAAGAGTATAGAAACTGTAATAAAGTAGTTTGAAGTTTGTATTTATTTAATTTATTGAAGCCACTTCCCAAAGGGAGTGGCTTTTTTTTTATATCCGAAATATATTGTCAAAGCTACTTCTTACAACAAGATATTTTGATGAAATTTTTATGATAAAAATTCATTGTTCAGTACTTTTTATCGTATATCAGGATGTTTTTGTCAAAGATCAAATAAGCAAAATTAAACATTTAATTTTTAGTAATTTCACTGATATAAAAATTACAAACAACAAAATTGGCTTTCATAAGATTATTTTAGAGATTATCAATGAAACATTGGGGATAAAATACATGTCCGCAAACCTTAAATATCATAAAAAAGCTGTTGACATATTTAATCAAATACTATCGAAAAATCTAAATGAAACATTTTATTATCCTTTTGCTCCTAATCCCTAATTTTGTTCTATCACAAGAATTGATAGATACGGATATAAACCAAAAGCTACAGCATTTTCTAGCTAAAGAAAAAGAAATGGGAAATGCAATTTTTCTGCCAACTGCAAAAATTATGACAGTTGCCAGTTGGAATCAACCAATTATATTCCAAAGAGAGCAAAATACTATTCCTAATCTATTAGTTTTTTATACAACATTTAAAAAAGACTCTGCCCTCGCAGAAATACAATATGACTGGGATACCAGCAATTTTCAGACAGTTACTCAGAGCAATAAACCAAAAGAATTTATTTATGCAATGTGCTTAAAATATGAAAATCTAGTAAAAGAAATTACTGAAAGGCATGGAATTGGTAAACAAGAGGGCTATTATACACCCGACGATTTAAAAAAAGAATTTGTTAATATAATACAATCAAATTCATGGAAAGTAAATGATTCGATTTCGATTAAGTCATCTTTAAAACTGATAGATTTACCTCTAAATGTTGCAGCCAAAAAGCCATTTTATAAGATTAATGTATATTTAAGTAAGAGGAGATCTTGGCTTCTAAATAAAAATGAACTATTAGAGCTGGACTCAAACTTCAAAGAGTTCTATAAAAAAGTAAAAAATAATGAATTAGAAAATGTTTCCTACTACATTACCCAAAGATTAAATGGGAGAATTAATCAAAGTGATTGGCAAAATCTTTCTAAACAATTTAATCAAAGTGAAGACATGGTATTTATAAATCAGATTGAGAAATTAGCGACATACTCCGAAGATTATGTTTTTCTGAATTACAAATATCAAGGTGGCAGAAAAGGTATAGAAAAATTTAGTCTAGAGGTAGGATTTGACAAAAACAAAAGGATTAATAGCATAAGGTCAATAAAAAATAAAAATATTCAACCATGAAAAAAACGGATCTATTTGATATTTCAATAAAAATCCTAGGAATATTTCTAGTTTTATTTAGTATCAATTCAACTAAAGAATTATTGTTATATAATGCTGTATCAATTAACGGTACAAACATGAATGAACAGAATTCGGTTCTTCTTATTCTTTGGTCTAATTTGATTCTACAATTATTGATCGCCTTTGTTTTCCTACTAAAATCAGAAGTATTTGTACATTTTTTTATTAAAGATGATCCTACAGATGATAAAGCATTAGCTTGCAATAAATTTGAAGCATATAGATTTGGATTTATCTTAATTGGTATCACTTTGGTTATTTTATCATTACCAAGCTTTATAGTGAATCTGTTTAAATACATATATTTAGTTCAGAATGACGTTCTAAATAGAGGATTTGAATTTAGTAACCTTGTCACTCAAGGTATTAAATTACTATTATCCATTATAATTATATTTTACGCAACAAAAATCAGTGCATACTTTTCTAATTCAAAAGTGTACAAAGACAACCATTAGCTAAAAAAGAACATTTTAATGGATGTTTGAAGTTATTAAATTTTAGTATATGCAAACACTAAAATTGAAGGTATCCGGCCTATGAACTACA
>NZ_DFPI01000001.1:105071-300356 GCF_002377215.1 Sphingobacterium sp. UBA3519 | reverse complement strand
CCTTTTTGAGACAGCCTCTTTTGTTTTACCCCTACTTTACCCCCAAAAAAAACTCGCGTTACGGAGAGCAACGCGAGGCATAATCTAGGGTATTTGAAAGGGAAAATCTTTATCAATCTCTATTTTTTTTAAAAAAACAACTCCAAAACCACCGAGTCAAAAAAATAACATCGAAACCAGTTAAACCGAAACAAATCCTTTTCGAAACTCAATTTCAATACTCAAAAGAAGGAAAAAATATTCATTTTTACAAATTAAATTGAATTTTTTATCAAAAAATCATAAATAATTTTAAACTTCCAAAAATATAAACATAAAAACAGGACAATAAGTCACTAAAAACTACAATAAAACCACAAATGTTTAAACAAACACAGAAAAAAAACGTAAAAACATAAACGAAAACATAAAAACAACATAAAAAGAATAAAAATCAAGATAAAAATCAGAAAAAACAATAAATAAAATTCAAATAGATAAAATTTAACAGCAAAAAAAAGCCTGAAATATAATATTTCAGGCTTTTTTTTATTTTTCAGCTAAATTATGCTAATTGTTTTTCCAATTTCTCGTTCAATACTGATTTTGGAACAGCTCCAATTTGTTTATCAACGATTTCTCCATTTTTAAAGAACAATAAAGCTGGAATATTACGAATGCCATAACGAACAGAAATCTCTGGATTTTCATCTACATTCACTTTTCCTACAACAGCTTTACCTTCATAATCCTTAGCCAATTCTTCAACCACAGGACCTACCATACGGCAAGGACCACACCACTCTGCCCAAAAATCGATTAATACTGGTTTGTCTGCTTTTAAGACAACTTCTTCAAAGTTGCTATCTGTAATTTCTAATGCCATAATCTTTTAATTTTATAAACCGAAGTTATATCTATAATACTATTTAATTGCTAAAATCAATAAACAAAGATAGTAACTACTACCAATGTATTTGTAATCTTAATTACACAAATTCTAATCCAAACTAATTCAATCGGTAATTTATCCCTTCAAACTTATCTATACAGTCCAAAAATTCATTTGTTAGGTTTATTTTCAGACTTTTAGCTGGCATTTCGACAGATATTTCATCTTGGGGATCCCAGATTTTAAACTTTAATTGACAATTTGGCACAACTCCCTCGATCTCATTTTGCGCCAGTATATCCTTGATACCATCAAGAAATGCTTCGTTCAACTTAGGTAAAGGAATATTGATCGTAAAACTCTTCGCCATCTTCTCACGAAGATCCGAAAGCAACTGCACACTGCGCAGCTCAAAGCCCCAATTTCCAACCTGTCTGAAACGCTCCTGTACCAAACCCCGCAATTGCACAAAATATCCCTCTTGCAAATATCCCTTCAACTTAACGTATTCTTCGCCGAAAACTGCCATATCATAAGAATCACTATAATCTTCTATGATAAATGACGCAAAAGGCTTACCCGTCTTCGTCAATCGATGGTTTGCCGATGCGATAATACCACCAATCACCAATTCTTTGTTCTTGATCCGATTAAACTCCAGCAAAGTCTCTTCATCGACCTCTGCTGCCTTTACCCTATTGATTAATGCCAAATCTGAAACGGAATTCTGACAAAAATGTTCAATTTCAAACCGGTAGGTATCCAAGGGGTGGCTGGTCAGATAAATACCGATAACATCTTTTTCATATTTAAGCTTTTCAATCAATCCCCATTGCGGACATGGCGCCAAAACCGGCTCAGGCAATTCTGCAGCCCCTCCTACACCAAACAAGCTCGCCTGGGCCGAACTTTCATTTTCTTTAAAGCGCTGGCCAAATCGGATCGCCTTTTCCATTCCTGTTGAATTTTCATCCGAATGAAAATATTGTGCACGGTGCGTATTCTCAAAACTATCAAAGCCTCCAGCATAAGCCAGACTCTCAAAAGCTTTCTTGTTTACCGCACGAAGATCGATTCGTTTAGCCATATCGAAAACAGATTTATACAATCCTGATTGCCGTGTTTGCACGATAGCGTCTACCGCTCCTGCCCCAACGCCTTTCACCGCACCTATTCCAAAACGAATAGCTCCAGATTCATTTACCGTAAACTTATAATAGGATTCATTCACATCTGGCCCCAATACCTGCAAGCCCATTCGTTTACATTCCTCCATAAAGAATGTCACCTGCTTGATATCATTCATGTTATTGGAAAGTACCGCAGCCATGTATTCCGCAGGAAAATGCGCTTTTAAATAAGCGGTCTGATAAGCAACCCAAGCATAACAGGTCGAGTGGGATTTATTAAATGCATAACTCGCAAAAGCTTCCCAGTCGGTCCAAATCTTCTCCAGAACTTTTGCATTATGCCCTTTCTCCTCTGCCTGCGAAACAAACTTCGGCTTCATCTTATCGAGTACAGCCTTTTGCTTCTTACCCATAGCCTTACGCAAGACATCGGCATCACCTTTTGAAAATCCCGCAAGCTTCTGGGACAAGAGCATAACCTGCTCCTGGTAGACTGTAATACCGTAGGTTTCCTTGAGGTATTCCTCACAAGCATCCAAATCGTAAACAATGGGGTCTATACCGTGCTTACGCTTAATAAAACTTGGAATATATTCGATTGGTCCCGGACGATAGAGTGCATTCATCGCAATCAAATCGGCAAATACTGTCGGTTTAAGGTCGCGCATGTATTTCTGCATTCCAGGAGATTCATATTGGAACACCCCTATGGTTTCTCCACGCTGAAAGAGCTCATACGTAAGCTCATCGTCGATCGGAAACTGATCCGGATCCAGCACAATACCATGACTTAATTTGACATTTTCAACCGTATCTTTAATCAGTGTCAGTGTCTTTAAACCCAAAAAGTCCATTTTCAGCAAACCGGCACTTTCAACAACGTGGTTATCGAACTGCGTCACATAAAGATCAGAGTCTTTTGCCAAAGAAACAGGAACGAAATTAGTAATATCGTCTGGTGTAATAATAACACCACAGGCATGGATACCTGTATTTCGTACAGAACCCTCCAAAACCCGGGCCTGTCTGATCGTTTCCGCTTCCAATCCAGCACCATCCGCAATAGATTTCAATCTATTGACGGCTTCAATTTCCTCAGTCCTTAGCTTTTCCTTTAAACCGGCATCATCTAAAGTAAAAATCTTGGATAATTTAAGGTTCGGAATCAGCTTGGCAATTTCATTGGCATCACCCAAAGGTAAGTCCAATACACGCGCTGTATCTTTGATGGATGACTTCGCTGCCATTGTACCATAGGTAATAATCTGGGCAACCTGACTAGCACCATATTTATTGATTACATATTGCATGACACGTCCACGTCCCTCGTCATCAAAATCGATATCAATATCGGGCATGGATACACGGTCTGGATTTAAGAAACGCTCAAAAAGCAAGTCATATTTAATCGGATCGATATTGGTAATTCCCAAACAATAAGCTACTGCCGAACCAGCAGCAGATCCCCGTCCCGGCCCCACGGAAACTCCCATATCCCGGGCCGCCGCAATAAAATCCTGAACAATCAAAAAGTAACCTGGATACCCCGTTTTCTCAATGGTAGCCAACTCAAAGTCAAGACGTTCGCGAATATCATCTGTTATTTCCTCATAACGCTTCTCAGCCCCCACATAACAAAGATGCGCCAGGTATTTATTTTCACCACGTTTTCCCCCATCTTCCAGATCGGCTTCCACTTGAAATTCCTCAGGAATATCAAATTTAGGTAAGAGGACATCGCGGTTTAACTTAAATATCTCTACCTTATCGACAATCTCCTGAATATTTAGAATCGCTTCGGGCAAATCTTTAAAAAGGGCCTTCATTTCATCTGAAGATTTGAAATAATATTCCTGATTGGGTAAACCAAAACGGAATCCACGTCCCCTACCTTTTGGAGTCGATAGCTTTTCACCATCTTTCACACAGAGCAAAATATCATGCGCATGTGCATCGCCTTTCTTCTCGTAATATGTATTATTGGTCGCAACAACTTTGACCTGATATTTGCGGGAAAATTTAAGCAAGGTTTGATTCACACGATCCTCATCTTCCTGACCATGACGCATTAATTCCAGGTAAAAATCATCCCCAAATTGTTCTTTCCACCACAGCAAAGCCTCTTCGGCCTGACTCTCACCTATATTCAGTATTTTATTCGGCACCTCGCCTTGTAGGTTACCTGACAAAGCGATAACATCTTCCTTGTATTGAAGAATAAGATCTTTATCAATCCGCGGCACATAATAGAAGCCCGCGGTATAAGCAAAAGAAGCCAGTTTAGCCAAATTATGGTACCCCCGTTTATTTTTCGCCAATAACACAATCTGATAACCATTATCCTTCCTCGACTTATCTTTGTGGTTTTCACAAACAAAAAATTCACAACCAACAATTGGCTTTAAAAGCTGACCAGTAGGCTCCTCTCCATTCTCAACTGCCTCCGCATTTTGCGCTTCAACTTCTTTATTATGACTTATAACACGAGAGACAAACTCAAAAGCCCCCATCATATTTCCGTGGTCCGTTAATGCAACAGCAGGCATATTATCCTTCACCGCTGCCGAAACTAACTTATCGTACGACATCGTCGACTGCAGGATCGAAAACTGAGAGTGGTTATGTAAATGGGCAAATTTGGCATGCTTTAAAGCTGCTAACGCGTCCGCATCAACGACAACCTTGACTTCATCTGGCTGAGACCGTTTTCTAATTTCATCAGAAGCTGCTTTTAGGTTGATATGTTTCAGTCCAACAGTGGGTATAGGCCCCGGATTGTTGGTTTTAAAATCGACAAAGTAGCCCGTATCGACCTGAAGTTCTTCGGCAGTGAATACCTCTCTTCTTACAAGCTCCAGAAAACAACGTGTTGTCGCTTCAACGTCGGCTGTTGCATTATGTGCCTCAGCAAATGGCACTCCAAATAAATAAGAATGCAACTCAGTCAAATTGGGTAGTTTAAAGCGTCCTCCACGACCGCCTGGAATTTTCAGAAGTTCAGCTGTTACTTCCGTACAGGTATCCAATACAGGCATATTAGCCATATTGGACGTAACACCATAACGGTAAAATTCACAGCCCATGATATTCAAATCAAAACCAATATTTTGTCCAACCACAAACTTGGCTTTATTCAATGCCACATTGAATTTCTCTAAGACCTCCTGGAGCGGCAATCCCTGCTCTTCTGCCAATGCAGTCGATATGCCGTGTATTTTTTCAGAGTCATAGGGTATATCAAATCCATCTGGCTTAATCAAGAAATCGTGATGTTCGACCAAATTTCCCATCTCATCATGAATCTGCCAAGCCAATTGAATACAGCGAGGCCAATTGTCCGTATCGGTAATTGGTGCGTCCCAACGCTTAGGCAAACCCGTCGTTTCCGTATCGAAAATAATATACATAAAATTCTAACCCTCTTTAATACAACACATTAAATGCAAGACAATTTACATTTTTTTGAACTTGAAATTTACGAAATTATTAGAGAAGATTATGTCAGATTTTTGCGAAAATCCACTAAAGAAAATCTAGCGCCACACGATACCGCCTACCGGTTCCGCTTCAACAAGAAATAACATCATAAACTCCTCAATCTTCTTTTTTTTATGTGTATCCCATGAGTAAATATCAAACCAAATCGTAAAGCCCCCGGCCTCTTTTTTTCGTATATATTGAAGGAGCCAAGTTTATATCAAATTCAAATTAACAACTCATTTAATACGTATCTAATAGGGACTTTATAGGGACCTCATAGGGACCTCATTCGGATGAAGCCCTATAATCTACCTATTAAGTCCCTTTTATTTTAGGTTTTATTTCCTTTTAATTACAAATTTGACATTCACCTTTCTTCCACCAGTGTGGTAAAATTCTAATGGTCTGTAGGAGATAAAACGCCTCAGATTTAATATTGTAATAGTTACACTATTCTAAGTATTTAGTATATTTGGTTTTGACCCAAAAATCCATGATTAAAGCGATCTTTTTTGACATCGATGGAACTTTGCTAAGTTTCAAAACACATCAGGTTCCCGAATCTACTCAACAGGCATTTCAATTATTAAAAGAAAAAAACATCAAGGTATTTGTTTCAACAGGACGATCCTACAATCAGCTGGGACATATTCGTTATCTCGATTTTGATGGATATATCACCTTCAATGGCGGGTATTGCGTCACAAAGGAACAGGAAGTCATTTATAAAAATAACATCCCTCAAAAAGACATTCGCTCCTTATTGGATTATGCTAAAAAGCGTGAGGACCTGACTTTTTCATTTATGTCCGAAAAGGAAATTTCCTTAAACCAGGTTACACCTGAGGTACAACGAATGTACGAACAGGTCAATGTGCCGACACCACCTATTCGGGATTACGAAAAGGATTTTGATCTGGACTCCGTTATGCAGGTCAATGTTTTCATCAATCCTGAAGAAGAAGCTGAATTCATGGAAAATGTGATGCCAAATTCAGTTGCTTCGAGATGGACGCCCATTTTTGCGGATGTCAATCCGATGGGGCAAAGCAAAAAAATTGGAATAGATGTTTTTTTAGATCAGTTCAACTTTACCTTGGAAGAAACTATGTCATTTGGCGATGGCGGAAATGATATTACCATGCTAGCGCACACCCATATTGGAATTGCTATGGGTAATGCAAATCCCGAGGTAAAGGAAATTGCAGATTATATAACAGACAGTGTTGATGAAAATGGTATCTGGAATGCATTAAAACACTTCAATATCATCTAAAGTTGGATAGTTAAAGTTATTCGAGAAGTATTGCTGTTGCTATTCATCAGCAAATTATGTTTTTCCGGAAAAAGATAGTCCAATCGCTGTCTAAAATCACGTATCAGTGTACTGCTAAATTGACTTTCCAGATAATGGTTCACACGATAGCTAACTTCAAGCATAATCAACTTGGATGAGCCCGATAATCGGATCCGTACAGGATGAGAAGCCATCGTATTATAACCATTCTCAACAGCATGCTGTACCACAGGAAAAAGAATGAGCGGCGGCAACATCATCTCCTCCTGAGCCTGAAGCTTATTTTCCCATTTGACTGTAAAACCTGCTGGAAGAAAACGTTCAGCCAATTGCAAATATTGGTTCAACAAGCTAAGCTCCACCTGCATCGACTCCAATCGGTCAACATGAAGCTTAAGCAACTGCTCTTGGAAAGCAAAAAAGTCGGCTGGATCTATTTTGTTACTTTGTATTAGGTGATCGATCAAAAAACTGTCCAGCTGACTGTTCCTAAAAGACAACCTATCTGCCAGTGCCAAAAGCGCTTCATTTCTTACACTCTTTTTACCCAAAAAACGATTGATTATACTTGACATTTCTTAAATTGCTGTAGATTAGAAACACAAAAATAAGGAAACATTATGTCAAATATTGCAATAGTTATTGAAGAAAGAGCCGCTGACATAGGCAATTTCTTAGTTGGGCGACTTCTTCCTTTCAGGCAGAAACGTATGGTCGGCCCTTTTATCTTCATCGACCACATGGGACCTGATAACATTGCCGAACCGCACTTTATAGATATTGCACCACATCCGCATATCGGGTTATCCACATTGACTTATCTATTCGAAGGTAGCATTATGCACCGGGACAGCTTAGGAAATGCCGTTGAGATCAAACCTGGAGCAGTCAATTGGATGACGGCAGGTAAGGGTGTCACACACTCCGAAAGAACCCCGGAACAACTGCGATCGACGCCGCACGACCTCCATGGACTGCAGATTTGGGTGGCCCTACCAAAAGAACTCGAAAAAATGGAGCCTAATTTTGTTCACATAGAAGAACCGCAACTTCCACATTGGACCGAAGATGGCGTATCCTATCGCTTAATTGCAGGAGAAATTAAAGATCACCGTTCCGAGGTCCCCGTATACAGCCCATTATACCTTATTGAAATCAAAGCGGAAAAAGATGCAACTATTAAACTAGGTGATCATCTATATGGCGAAAGTGGATTATATATCCTGCATGGGACTGTTCATGCGGAAGGTCAGGAATTCGGTCCAAAGCAGATTTTAGTTGCCAAAGATGCGAAACTATGTGAATTCAAAATGGAGGCTGGAACCTCGGTCTACATTTTTGGTGGCGAACCTTTTCCTGAACAACGCTATATCGACTGGAACTTCGTCGCTTCGGACATTGAAACATTAAAAATAGCGCGCGAAAAATGGGAAAAACATGAATTTCCAAAGGTTCCTGGAGATGACGGCTATATTCCAATCCCGCCAGTAAATCCAACTTTAGGGCAGAAAAAAGCTTAGCAGCACTATTTATTCATTTAAACTTGGCAATCGCAAACGTATCTGCCGTACGGGATTACAATTGGAAGGACAAAACAGACGAAAACAAAAAGGCTGGAAATTGTGGACAATTTCCAGCCTTTTTATTGAATAAATCTTAAAGTCAACTGTTGCAAAGAAGTACTAATGGGCTATCCCGCTCACACCACCGGACACAACCAATTTCATGGCATCTGTTGGCGACATATCTAATTTTTTCACCTTGTCTGCACTGATAATGACAACCTGTCCCGCAAAAGAATATGAATATGGAAAATACACCATAACCTCTTCTTCAAGCCCAATGCTTTTTAAATCATGTTGCGTTAAGAAACCTATCTTCTTCAGACCAAACTCATTCACCGTTACCAAGACAGGTTCATTAAATTTCTTTGCATCACCAACAAAGGCCTCTGTAAAATCTTTAATCGAAGAATATAATGTATTTAAAAGTGGAATCCGCTGGATCTGATGATTAATCCACACTTTAATTGGATCTGTAACAAAATTTGTAAAAATAAGCCCTGCCAAAACCAACACCAAAATAACGGTCAGAATACCTATTCCCGGAATATACAAGGGATGCCCTCTATCATCTTCCAAAAAATGTTCAGTTAGATTCAATGCCGAATCAACTGATGCAACAATCCAAACTATTAAAAAAATAGCACCAGCTAGAGGAACCACCACCAGGATACCTCTTATCAAATAATTAATAAAGCCTCTAATTAATTTGCTAAACATGAATTGAAAATCAAATATTATTCAAAAATGCAGAATATCCTTTATTATTCATAAAAATATACTCTTTTTACGCGTTGGGAAATACTGGTCAGCAGTTCATAAGGGATCGTTCCTATAGCCTTCGCTGCTGACTTTATATCAGGGTACACGATAACTTCATCTTCCTCTCCAACTTCCACATCCGTTACATCCAGCATACACATATCCATACAGATATCACCAATAGTAGGGACTAAAAAACCGTTAACCAACATTTTACCGACACCATTACCAAAACGCCTATCGTAACCGTCCGCATAACCAATTTTAATCGTGGCGATCTTACTATCTCTATACAGAACACCGTGCCTATTATAACCTACGGTCTCACTTGCCGGGAGGTATTTAATTTGCGTCACATTAGTTTTCAAGGTACTCGCCTCCCTAATGGGTAAATCATGCCGCTCAATATCGATACCATAGAGACCGATCCCCAATCGTACCATATCAAAATACGCATTCGGCCACAGTTCAATACCCGAGGTTGCTGCAATATGACGTAGAAAGGAATATCCTAGACCACTTTCTAGACGTTTCGTAAAGTCATCCAGCAGATCAATTTGTCGCTGTGTAAATTCCCGGTCCTTTTCATTGCCTGCAGACGCTAAATGGGAAAAGGCAGATTTAACCACCAAAACCGCTTCCGTACGCAACACAGCTATTAAACGATTGACCTCGTCAGGCATAAAACCCAACCGATGCATGCCAGTATCTATCTTAATATGAATCGGAAAGGAAGTTATCTGTTTCGTTTTCAGAAAATTCAAGAAGGAAAACAATATTCTAAAGCTATAAATCTCCGGTTCAAGGTTGTACTGAACGATAGACTCAAAAGAACTTTCATCCGGACTCATTACCACAATAGGCAATGTGATTCCCGCACCGCGCAAATCCACCCCCTCATCCGCAAAAGCGACCGTCAGATAATCCACCCGATTAAATTGCAAAAGATTTGCTATCTCGAAACTTCCACTACCGTAAGAGAAAGCTTTGACCATCGTCATCAGCTTAACATGCTTCGGTAACAACTGGCGGTATACATTTAGATTGTTTTCCAGTGCATTCAAATTGATTTCAAGCACTGTATCATGCGATTTTGCAACCAAAAGCTGACTGATACGTTCAAAATGAAACTCCCGTCCTCCTTTCAGTAATACCGTCGCATTTTCAAAAGAAAGCGACCTTATATCGGCCAAAAAAGCAGCAGTATCGCTATATGAAATGGAAGGCACATCAAATTGTGCAGCCAATTTAGGCAACACTTCACCTATCAATATCAATTTATCCAAACGATACTCACTAAGCAAACGTCTCAGCTTGGACAAGCTTTTTTCATCTTCGATAGTAACACCGGGAATATCCGATAATATCAACATCTTGAACGGATGCTGGCCCTGTTGATTTAAAAACTCCAGGGCTATTTGTAGTGCATCCAGATCATTACTATACGAGTCATCGATAATGGAGCTATTCTTTTTTCCTTTTTTTAACTCAAGACGCATCGCCACAGGCTGCAACTCTTTAATCCTCGATGCGATCACTTCATTTTCATAACCAAAACGTAGCATCACCGCTACACAATTTATGGCATTCTCAACATTTCCTTTATCCACAAACGGTACTTCAACAGCAAAGGTGCGCCCGGTATAATAGAAGGTTACCATAGTAAATCGGTCGTTGACCTGTTTGATGGAATACACCTCCAAAGAAAGCCCCTCATCAAGCCCCCAGGAAAATTTTCGTGGCCGATAAGGCAATTGAACATTTTCAAGGTAAGTATTCGGAAAAATCATGGTTTCAACATGTTTAAACAACTCGAGCTTTTCATAAGTCTTTTCCTCCTTCGATTTAAAACCGGCTTTATGGGCCACACCAATGTTGGTCAATAGTCCTATGGTTGGTTTTATCATCTGCTCAAGGCGCTGCATTTCTCCTTTCTCTGAAATCCCCGCTTCGATCAGCGCAAGATTATACTGATCGGATAGTCCCCATAACGAAAGTGCGACACCGAGTTGAGAGTTATAACTCTTGGGACTTCTATAGATCTTATATTCAGGAGACATCAGCTGAAAAAGCCATTCTTTCACTATCGTTTTACCATTGCTACCAGTGATTCCAATGACCGGGTAATCGAATTTCTGCCGATGAAAAGTTGCCAGTTCCTGCATAGCGACCAAGCTATCCGCTACCCAAAGAATGTTAGCCTCCAAAAACTCCATTTCCTGTGCACTATCGATTTGAAGCACAAAATTACGAACTCCCTTATCATAAGCTTCTCTAATATAACGGTGGCCATCTCTATTCTTCTGAAGTGCAAAAAAAATCCCGTTGTCCGCTTGGACAATTTTACGGCTGTCGTAAAATAAATGCTGGACAAAAGAATTGGGATCCGTGATAAATGTGCGATTGGGATGTAAAATCTGGGCGATTTCCGATATTTTGTACATTCTCCTGATATTTTTGATTGTGTCAAAACTGAACATTTTTTTAGTTATTTCATATTATTTTTGAAATTTTGACAATATGTTTGACGAGGAAAAAAGAAATAAGAAGATATTAACGCAGCATCAGGCACAGTTGAAAGCGGAAAGCTATTGCGTCTATCAAGAACGCGCACAGCAAGAAGTACGCGATAAGCTCTACAGCTGGGGACTACACGAAGTAGAAGTCGAAAATATTTTGGCCAATTTGATCGCCGATAATTTTTTAAATGAAGAACGCTTTGCTATTGCCTACTGTAACGGAAAGCTCCGCATGAAAGGCTGGGGCAAAGTAAAAATCAAGCAGGCACTCAAGGCAAAACGGGTATCCGAGCAATTGATAAAAATTGCATTTAAGCAAATCGATCTCGATGAATATGAACAAATCTTAAATCACATCATTGACAAAAAACTCCGTGAAATTAGTGGCAAGGACCGCTATGCAGTTAAAAACAAAGTTTATCAGTTTGCACTATCCCGCGGATTTGAGAGTGATTTAATTTTTTCTATACTGAATTCAAAGGAGTTATAAAAAACACAGAAAGAAAGTAAATAAATATTTTGCAATATTGAATTTTCGCTCTATATTTGCATCACCAAAAAGGAACGCAAGGTTCTTTTGAAAATTGAAATAAAATTCCAATGCGAAAATAGCTCAGCTGGTAGAGCACAACCTTGCCAAGGTTGGGGTCGCGAGTTCGAATCTCGTTTTTCGCTCACCTGCCTAGGTGGTGGAACTGGTAGACACGCAGGACTTAAAATCCTGTTCCCGTTAAGGGAGTGCGGGTTCGATTCCCGCCCTAGGTACAAGAAAGCTCATCTAACGATGGGCTTTTCTTGTTTATATGCGTCTGTAACCTAGAATAACCCTATCAAATTCACTCCCCCCTTCAATCTTTTATAAATTTGCTCGCGAAGCTCATCAGTCGATGGACATTTTTATTTTATCGCCATAAAAATAAGAGAAAGCCATAGGCCAAACTTAACAGTATAAGTTTCAACATGCCTATTTTATAGTTGAATAAAAGAAAAAGTGAAAATAGCACCCATACCAAAGCCATCGGCTCAATGGCATACCAAGAACTAACCCCACCTGGAAATAGAATTCCTAGTCCTAAATAACAGGCTAAATTAACGATTACACCAACGACCGATGCTGTTACTAAAGACAGCATAAATTGTATACATGCATTTTTTTGGGTCCGTTCGATCAGTGGTGCCCCAACAAAAATCAGGGCAAAGTTTGGCAAAAAGGTAAAATATGCTGTAGCGATCAAACCTAGTGCTGCCATAGAATAGGACTGATGGAAATGATTGAAGCCGGCCATGAAACCAACATAGGCCAAAACGACCACTAAAGGCCCCGGGGTTGTCTCTGCAAGCGCAAATCCATCTATCATCTGGCTTTTGGAAAGCCAAAACAATTTCTCTGTCACAAGGGCCGCAACATAGGGAATGATTGTATAAGAACCTCCAATCGTCAAATAAGCAGACTTTGTAAACAAAAAGGAAAGTGTCTTCCAAAATTCCGTATCGATAGTAAAAAATAGTAAAATGGACAGCGGAATCAACCATAGTAAGAAAAACAGCAGAACCTGAAGAGAAATACGACGGTAAGATATAGGGGGTAGTTTTTCGAGCGTATTGATATAATAAACTGATTCGAGCTGCTTATCTTCCTTTTCATGATGGGCATTTATTTTGGAAGTTTTTGACAAGATTGCATAGCATAGTACACCGAAAGCGATCACGCCCACAATAATCCAGGGCATTGGAACCCCAGCAAAATACGAGAGCAGAAAGGCAGCCAATGCGACCAAATAATGCCATATGCTGACAAGAGATTTCTGCCTCACTCGAAAGGTTGCAAATATAATGATCGCTAGAACGGCAGGTTTTAAAACCGAAAATAAAGCAATAAGCAATGCGGAGTTACCATAGTGCGCATATAGTGCACTGAGTCCAAATATAATGAGAAGTGAAGGAACAATAAAAAATAGTCCGGCCAACACACCTCCTTTTAAGCCGTGCAACTTCCATCCATCGTCAATTGGTGCGCCTCAGGTCCTGGCAATAACATACAGGCATTGAGTGCCTGAAAAAACTTCCTGTTGCTTACCCATCTTTTCTTTTCGACCAAAAAATCGTGCATAATGGTCACATGACCAGTTGTTCCACCAAAACTTATCCAACCTAACACAAACCAAAACCACATGGCTTCCCGAAAAATTGGCTTTTGTCTATGATCTTCTTCTTCTAAATTCATCTTTTTCAACGCTATTTCCCCTAGACTCGTACCTTATCGAAAACAATCTCCACAGCGCGAGCCTCCTACCGATATCTCCTATTTAAAATATCTCGTTTGGGGAGACGGTATACAACGATTTAAAACCGCGATATAACTGCATAAAAAAAGCGGGATATCTTAAATACCACGCTTTTTTATATTAAGAATTGGTCTGATAAACTATTTTTTATCTAAAATAGTAACTTCCACTCTTCTATTTTTTTGGCGTCCTTCCGGAGTTTTATTATCGCCAACTGGATTTGACTGACCGAAACCTTTTGCCGTGATGCGTGATTCAGCAACACCTGAATCTACTAAGAACTTCTTAACAGACGCTGCTCTTTTATCGGAAAGCCACTGATTATACTCAACAGTACCCGTAGCATCAGTATACCCATCAACTTTGATCTTATTATTACTTTCTTTCAAGATCAACGCCAATTTACTAACTTCAGTTTTTGCCTTCTCAGATAGATAAGAAGAGTTTGTTGGAAACAATAAATCAGACGATATACTAAACTTAATCCCTTCATCAGTTCTTTTCGCATCATTAAAATCCTTCTTCACATTTTTCAAACCATCATCAGTTCCATCTTTTGTTACAACAGCACCCGGATTGACTACAATAGCTTGTTGTTTACAGGAAAATAACGATAAACTTGCACATAAGGTTAAAATCCCCAAATTAATTTTTCTAAGCATGTCGTTTCTAACGTATTTAATATCGATTTAAGCAAGTAAATATAGCGAAAAAAGTCCAATATGACATCCCTTCTACGCCATAACTAACGTAACAAATCTATTTCTTGGTATATACTTTTTCTAAAGTCTTTTTTACCTCAGGAATATTCTCATACAATTTCCAGATCATGCCTGAATTTGCATTCTCGATCATTACGGCAATCGTTGCCTGATTCCTCGCACGATAGCTTTCAGAAACATCGTTGTTTTTAATATCAATCCAGCTTCTGAAACCATATTGCGTAAATAACACATCGGCGTATTCTTCGTAAAACTTACGTAATGCTTTTAGACCGATCTCCTTTTCAAATGGGTACGCTGCAATAGCTACCGCAGGATTCACCAAATATCCCTGATACGTGTCTTCCACATTTTCCACGCCCCAAATATCTGTAAATCGTGTCCCTATGCTCATTTCATTATCTCTACGTTTATAGGCCAAAATATAATTCGACAAATATTTCTTGTAATCGACAAAGTCATCCACTTTTCCTTTCGGATCCATAATCAAAAAGGGACGATAAACGGACATCAACGATTCATTTAAACTACCGCCGGCAATATTCTTGGCGAAAATAACTTTATCGTCGGAGTAGATCGAAACACCAGCATTTCCAGCATCGCCAATTAAAGGGTTTGCACTTATTGAACACGCTAAAGAATCATCTAATTTCATTTTGAGTTCAGGAGCCAAATCATTGGTGTCATCCCCAAAATACAATTCGTGACCTTTATGTTTGGTTGCAAATCCATTGATATAAGCTGAAATCGCTAAAGGATGGGTAGGTGAAGACATCGCCAGCAAGTAGGTCCCCAGACTCTCGTTAAATCCCCCCAAAGGCCTCGATCTAGCTGTACTGTCTACTGGAGACCACTTATTCCAAAGTACATCAGGATGCTGTGCATCCGTAAAATAGTTCCAGTTTATGCGCTCCCAGAGCTTCGTAATAGTATTCCTCAAGGCCTGTTCCTCAGGATCCTCTTTAGAAAAATATTGTCGGGCGATCAAAAGCGATTCCATAATATGGGAGGTACCGCGCAAATCGTACGTTGGAACTGAATCGCGATAATAAGGTACCCCTGAGCGGCCATCGTAAAGCGCTGTAAAGACCCCTTGATGTTGTTGTGCACTGCTCAAAAATTTCACAATCCGTGTTAACCTGACCAAAAGAGCTTGTCGCGAGATCAAATTGTTCTCTCCTGCCACAAGCAAACCCAAGATCGCATAGCCGGTTTCATTTGTTGATACAATAGCTTGTCTATTACCTCGGTCAGGTAGAAACATACCACTATTCACATCATAGTTGTCTATAAAATAATTCACATGAGCATTTCGGATAAAATTCAACATCTCTTTATCCGTCCCTTTTTTTGTTTGTACCTCCCTAACCTCAGAAAATGGAGATTCAACATAATTATAATCTACCCAAGCGATTTTGTAATAATAAGATTTATTATATTCATTAACCCTATCCAGCGACTTCTGTACATAGATGGGTAAAATTGCTATCGGCTGAAAATTGAGTTTATCTTCCGAACGGTAGATTTTCACATAGCGGATACTTGGTGTCAGCGGCAATTGCCAAACCAGCTCAACTTGTTTATCTACGGAACTGATCTTCGATAAGATAGCTGCTGATGAAAGTCTTACCTTTGGATAGTTTTTGGGCAAAAACTCAATTTGATCGATAAATAATTGATTTGTCTGCAGGGCAGTTCCGTTTTGTTCCAGAATTAAAGCCGAAACAGACTTCCCTAGTGAAATTCCTCCAAATTTATTGACTGGAATGGACACATTAAGCCAGGTATCATAAGCAAAATCATCGATATAATTTGCGATATCCACAGCATTTGTCTTCGTGTCGTTTTGTTGTAAGGTAACTTTTGGCAATTGTCCCTTTTCAGTATTGCTTTGAATAAAGAGCTTAAAAGTTAGATGATCATCCTTGGCAATTAAATAGGGAAATTTCTGTTTGTCGTTTAAAATACTTGCCTCCCACTTACCATTAGGAGAAGAAACGTACCGCAAAGAAAGCGAATTGCCTGGCGTAAAAAACAAACTATCGGAAACCGGAAGGCTATAGCTCACATTTTGGATCCATGATTCACCGGTATAATGAGCGATACTCTTCGCATAACTCCCGTTGATTACACTATTGTCAAATAAAACCTCAGGATAACTTTCTGACCGAACAAGTGTAGGTAAGATCAGTAATAAAAGAAAGTAAAAATATTTTTTCAGCATAAGTCAACATTTTTCACAGACCTACAATCAAAAACTAAGCCACCAGTACGATTATAACGCAAATGTAACAAAGGAATTCCAATGATATTATCCTCCCTAATTTTAATTTCAGAAAAAATGCGCTAAATTAGCCCTCTGAATATTTTCATAAAATAGATATATGAAAACCACGTTTGATTTTGAAAAGCCAATTGCAGACTTGCAATTGCAAATTGAAAAGGTAACTCAAGTTGCCGAAAAAACTCAAGTTGACATGAGCGCAACCGTTCGTGAGCTTGAAGAAAAGCTTGCTTCTACTGAAAAAGAAATATACGGCAATTTAACAGGCTGGCAGAACGTTCAAATGTCGCGCCATCCGGATCGCCCTCAGACTTATGATTATATAGAAGCTATCTGCGACGAATTTATCGAGTTGCATGGTGATAGAACCGTTAAGGATGATAAAGCGATCGTCGGTGGTATGGCTTCTATTGATGGTAATGCCGTTATGATCATCGGTCATCAAAAAGGTAAAAACACCAAAGAGCGTCAATATCACAATTTTGGAATGGCCAATCCTGAAGGCTACCGAAAGGCATTACGTTTAATGAAAATGGCGGAAAAGTTCAATAAACCTGTGATCACTCTAATTGATACGATGGGTGCTTATCCAGGACTTGAAGCTGAGGAACGCGGACAGGGTGAAGCGATTGCGCGCAACCTCATGGAAATGGCTGTCTTGAAAGTTCCGATCATCTGCGTTGTTATTGGTGAAGGAGCTTCAGGTGGAGCTTTGGGTATTGGTGTTGGAAATAGAGTTTACATGATGGAACATACCTGGTATTCGGTCATATCACCTGAATCTTGTTCTTCCATCCTATGGAGAAGCTGGGATCACAAAGAAAAAGCCGCTGAGGCATTAAAATTGACTTCAGAAGACATGTTGGGCAACGGATTGATTGATGGTATTATCCCTGAACCGCTAGGTGGTGCTCACCAGGATCCTGCGGCAGCAGCGGCTAATCTAAAAAGCCAGTTGTTGAAAGATCTTGCCGAATTGACGGCTAAAGATAGCGATACATTAGTTACTGAAAGAATTGATAAGTTTAGCAAAATGGGTGTGGTAACTGAATAATGTTATCCATACAACCCCTACAGCATAAAAAAAAGTCAGCAATTAGCTGACTTTTTTTATGACCATTCTAGCTTAAAAATACGCTTCCTTGCTCCAAAAAACCTCCGCTATACTAATCCTTCCTATCCCCAAGTGTTTTAAAAGGCCTTTTAAACAAAAAATAATTCAGTAATTTTTAAATAGTTACAATTTTTATCAACAAAAAAGATAAAAACATTTTGCACAAATAACTTATTTTTCTACCTTTGCATCACTTTCAAAAACAGAAAGGATTCCGTAGCTCAGCTGGTAGAGCAATACACTTTTAATGTATGGGTCCTGGGTTCGAATCCCAGCGGGATCACAGAAAGAAAAGCTAATCGTAAGATTAGCTTTTTTTGTTTAGGAATATCAGGATTTGAAGGAAGTGTCGGTAGGGTTTGATCCAAGGAGGCACAAGGATGGACCAGTCATAACACACAAGCTTGTTCTGTGAAATATTATTCCGGAAGCAATATGGCTTCTGAAAATTTCACCATTTCTGCTCCCGCTATAGTATGGGCACGTAATTCAATCACTTGCTTGCCCTTTGGCAATGTCACCGTACCCAATTCAAGCTGATGTTCACGCAAACCAACGGAAGAAGACGGATCTATTGTAAAATCAATATTCTTCCCCCCTAAATTCAAGCCCAGGTTCCCTCCTGTACCTACAACATCTTTCACATACCGTATAGCCACCTTGAAGCGTCCGCCATTTAACACATGGGTATCCCATCTTAACCCTTGACTTAACCTAGTCCAACCCGTCACATAATAGCGATTCTTTTTACCGTCCCCAAACTTCATCGGATTCCCGATCTGTTTTGCATAAAAGGTCAGTAGCCGATTTTTATTGACATGATGATCCACATACATTAAAGTAGGATTTATTGGATTAGCTATGCTATCCTTCAATTGCACCACTACGACCAGGTCATCATCCTCAGAAGCAATTTGATCTATAGGAATATGCAGTCCATCTTTGTCGGACCTATATTTTCCGATAGTTTCTCCCGACAATAACGAAACCGAATTAACCTGAGCAATCAATCCGCCGACAATCAGATCATTCCGTTGAGGGCGCTCAAACACGTGTAAATACAGGGTATTTTTACGCTGAGTAATGACTCCCCAAGGCTGACGAGACAAGCGAGATGGTGCAACATCAATGACACTTTCACTATTCCCCCGCATCCACCGACCTAATCCCTTTAAAATAGCGACATCAGCGCTGTCGATGCTTCCGTCGCCCTTGGGTCCAATATTCATTAGAATATTCCCACCCATGGCTTTAGCCTTGGCTAAGAGTTTGATAAAATGCGCTGCTGGTTTATGGCTCTTGTCAGTCGACGAATAACCGTAGGATTCATTGGTAGTTGGTATGGCCTCCCAATAAGCGCCAGAAGCAACTGGATAATATTCCTCAGGTCGATCTGCCGTATTCAGGTAATCGCCGTAATTCTTTTCCTCGGTACGTGCCAATCGACCATTGACAATAATATTCGGATCAGCTGTTCGAATAGCCTTTAAAATTCGCAGGTTTTCAGACAGCGGCAACTTATGCGATGTGTCAAACCATAACAAATCCGGATGATAGCGCTGAATAAGTTCCTCAATCTGAGGAATCGCCTTTTGATCTACGTAATGCCGAGCCTTTGTCAACCATTCAGGATGTTTGTCAAACCAATTTGTGCCACCCAACAATTTATCCCCGCCGGGATTACGGTAATCCCAGTCATTACCGGGAGCATCCGGATGCTCCCAGTCAAAAGCATGCGAATAATAGAAGCCAAACAAGAGTCCATGTCTATGGCAGGCAGCTGCTAATTCCGCCAACGGGTCCCTTTTGAATGCCGTGCTTGACAATGAGTAGTCACTTGAAAATGCAGAAGGATACATCGCAAAGCCATCATGGTGCTTAGCCGTAATAATAAAATATTTCATCCCTGCATTTTTTGCCAACAATACCCATTCCTCCGCATTAAACTTTAGGGGATTAAATCGACGTGCTGAATCAAGATACTCACTACGTGGGATTTTCATCACACGCATCAGATGCTCCGCATAGCCCCCGCCCGCCTTCCCTTTCCAAATATTTCCATATTGGGAATAAACGCCCCAATGAACAAACATACCAAATGAGGCGGCCTTCCATTTCTCCAAGCGTTGTTCACGAGTTAATGCGGCACGTTTCCACCAACCGGTTTCTGCTTCAACAATCGCATTTTTATCACGTGTTGTCGCATCATTAAACATATTTGGAGCCTCATTGCCTTCATTTACATTTTTAGTCTGTGCGCTCGAAAAAAAAACGCCCGAAGAAACCATAAAAAGAAAAAAACACTTGATTTTAAACATAACGTTGGTTTTATGAAGACAGCAAATACCACCTGAAAGATTTCAGACGGATACCTTTTCTAAATTTATTGGATTATCGTTCCTTGCGACCTAATGGAAGGAATGCAGGATCAATTTTAACTATAGTCAAAAATACGCTAAAACTACATTTTACAAGTGTACAATTCGTTCCTTTTAGGGGAAATATTGATCCAGGTCCCCAAAATGAAAACCTATTCTTCAATAAGGTGTTTATATAGTCTATACATCTTAAAATAATAAACAGTGATTTGGACAATAGATTGGTCCATGGTCACGAAAAGATCTTTTTCAATATTTTTAATGTAATCAGATACAAGCTATCTGTATTTATTGAATATTTGTCTAAAACTTTAAATTAATATGGAAAAACTAACCGCCAAAGCCAGTATCCAAATTCAGAAACCGATCAACGAAGTTTTTGAGGCTATTGTAGATCCCAATAAAATGAATCATTATTTTATAAAATCTTCGACTGGACGTCTAGAGACAGATAAAACGGTAGAATGGACATTTCCAGAATTTCCCGACAGTTTTCCCGTGACAGGAAAAACCATCAGGCCCAATTCATATATCTCTTTCGACTGGAGCGGGGGACTTCCCAATCAACTGGTAGAAATCGCACTATCCACATTCGGAGAAAACGCGACCGTCATAAAGATTACAGAACACGAGATGAACAACGATGCAGATGGAATTTTAATGATGATGCGACAAACAGAGGGTTGGGCCAACTTTTTAGCTTGCATGAAAGCGTATCTAGAATATGGTATCAATCTGAGAACTGGGGCTTTCGATTTTATGTTCCAAAGATAGTTCTCTCTAAAAATAGCTGCTCATCGAATTACTTCAAATATAATATATTCAATTGAGATTATCCGAATATCCGTCAAATACATAAACTATACATGGCAAAAAATAAAACGGCATATACCGAAGCACCTGTCCAAGACTTTATAAAAACAGTTGACGACCCACAAAAACAAATCGATAGTGCAACACTGATACAATTAATGGAAACCACAACGGGTGAGCCGGCTAAAATGTACGGACCAACGATCATCGGATTTGGAAACTATCATTATACCTATATAAGTGGGCACGAAGGCTATGCTCCTTTGATCGCATTTAGCCCCCGAAAATCAGCAATCTCCCTTTATGTATTTACCGGTGCCGATGAGCATCGACATTTAGTCGATCAGCTCGGGAAATTTAAAATAGGCAAAGCCTGCATATACATCAAGAAATTAAGCGACATCAACATAGAAATACTCCATCAGCTTATGTCCGAAACGATACAGTTTATTGAAAATAAGTATACGAGAATCAAAGAATAGCACAAATTATGACAACGAGCATCGCAACAATAGACGAATATATCAATCAATTTGACGGGGAGAAAAAAGAATATCTGATCAAGGTGAGACAGCTTATCGCTGGCCTAGTCCCTCCCGATGCAGATGAAACGATCTCCTATCAAATGCCTACTTTCAGATACAAGGGTAATATCATCCATTTTGCGATGAACAAAAACCATTTGGGCCTATATCCAGGACCTGCTGCTATCGAGCACTTCATTACAGAACTCAAAAATTTTAAAACCACAAAAGGGGCAATACAAATCCCTTTGGATCAACCGATTCCAACACAAATAATTACCGATATTGTCAATTTTAATATTGATACACTTAAAGACAAACAAGGCCCCAATTGGTACCAAAGCCGAGGGAACTGGCAGGAGGCTGAAGAACTCATGCAAGAGATCATCCAGCAAACTTCCTTAAAAAAGGAATTCAAATGGGGGAGCTATATCTATACGCATAAAGGGAAAAATGTTATTGGTTGGGGCGGCTTTAAAAATTTCTTCTCCCTCTGGTTTTATAATGGTGTATTCTTAACCGATCGGGATAAACATCTCATTAGTGCCTCCGAAGGAAAAACGAAAGCATTACGACAATGGCGCTTTGAAGACGTTAAGGATATGAGTGCCGAAAAAATAGCCGCATATATCCAAGAATCCATCCAAACCATTGACGAGGGAAAAGAGCTCAAGCCAACTAAATCTCCAATGAAGGCCCCTGCTGGTCTATTATTGGAAGCACTGCAGACGGATCCGACCTTCGCAGAAAGTTTCCAGGCTTTAACACCAGGAAAACAGAAAGAATACATCGAGTACATCGATGAGGCCAAGCAAGAAAAAACGAAACAATCCCGTATTGAAAAAATTAAACCGTTGGTCCTCGCTAAAAAAGGCCTGAACGACAAATACAAATAGGTGAACGCTAAAACAAAAAAAGATGAATAATTCAATTATCCCATCCATTTGGTTCGATCAAAACGCGAAGGAAGCCTTTGATCTTTACGCTGGTACCTTCCCTGGAAGCCATATTAGCAACAGCTCTCCCATCGTTGTTGAAGCTGTCCTAAGCGGTGTGAAATTTATTGGAATAAATGGAGGTCCTACATTCAAACCCAACCCATCCATATCATTTATGGTCATTTGCGAAAGCAAAGAGGAAATTGATCGTATCTGGAATTCACTTGCTGTGGAAGGTAACACCTTAATGCCTTTAAACTCCTACCCTTTGAGCCCTTACTACGGCTGGTTGGCCGACAAGTTTAGCGTAAATTGGCAATTATACCTCGGTAAACTGAGCGATACCAACCAACAGGCAATTGTACCTACGCTAATGTATTGCGGAGAGCAACAAGGAAATTGCGAACAAGCACTAGCATTTTATGCAGAATTATTTCATGATTTTCGAAGCAATGGGATCATGAAATACACAGAAGGTGAATATACCGGATCAATCCAACATACCCAATTTTTAGTCCGGGATTTTACACTCATGGCAATGGATAGCGGAGTTCCACAAAATTTCACTTTTAACGAAGGCATTTCACTCACTATTCTATGTAAAGATCAGCAGGAAATTGATTATTTCTGGAATACGATCACGAAGAAAGGCAAAGAGAGCATGTGTGGCTGGTGCAAAGACGAATTCGGTGTAAGCTGGCAGATCGTACCCGAACAAATTGCAACATTACTAAAGCGACCAGGGGCAAATGAAGCGCTCATAAGAATGAAAAAGATCATTATTCAGGAACTCATTGGATAATTTCAAAATAAATCTCAAGCTGAGGGGAACAGCTTTTAAAATAGTATTAAGAAAAAAGGGGATGAATAATCCCCTTTTTATGCTTTCACTTGCAACGCCAGAGCGTATAATTTCATTTGCTTAATCATGGATAGCAAGCCATTTGCCCGAGTTGGTGACAAATGTTCTTTCAGCCCTATTTTATCCACAAAATATAAATCGGCATCAACAATCTCCTTGGCGGTATGTCCAGATAGTACTTTGACCATTAAACTCACCAAGCCTTTTGTGATAATTGCATCGCTATCTGCCGTAAAATACACTTTTCCATCCTTTATTTCCGGAAAAAGCCATACTTTGGACTGACATCCTTTGATGATATATTCATCTGTTTTGTATTGTTCATCAATTAGAGGCACTTCTTTTCCCAGCTGGATGATGTACTCATATTTTTCCATCCAATCCGTAAAGAAAGCAAAATCCTCAATTAATTCATCCTGTATTTCATTAATGGTCATACCTATTTTTTATTAAACCAACATATTGACCGCGCGTTGGATACCGGCGACCAAAATATCTATTTCCTCTTTTGTATTATATACGGCTAAAGAAGCACGAATAGTTCCCGGAATACCGAACCTATCCATGACAGGTTGGGCACAATGATGGCCTGTACGTACAGCGATCCCCAATTTATCCAAGATCACACCAACGTCGTAAGGATGCGTGCCATCAATTACAAATGAAATAACGGAACATTTCTGCTCGGCCGTTCCAATAAACCGCATGCCCGGAATTTCAGCCAACTTCTCCGTAGCGTATTGCAACAAATCATGTTCGTAGGCCTCGATATTTTCCAGACCTATTGAATTGATATAATCGATGGCCTCGTTCAAACAGATACCGGCTTCAATATTAGGCGTACCCGCCTCAAATTTAAAAGGCAATTCATTATAGGTCGTTTTTTCAAAAGTAACCTCTTTAATCATATCTCCACCACCTTGATAAGGTGGCATCGCGTTCAATAGCTCCTCTTTGCCATATAACACTCCTACACCTGTAGGACCGTACATTTTATGTCCGGAAAATACCAGAAAATCTACATCCAGCTTTTGAACATCAATCTGTATATGTTGAACAGCCTGCGCAGCATCGACTAAAACAACAGCACCATGTCCATGAGCAATTGAAATCATCTCACGCACAGGATTGATTGTCCCAAGGGAGTTTGAAACATAGGTTACAGCAACTAATTTGGTTTTCTCATTAAACAAATTGCTGTAGGCATCCATATCAAGCTCACCTTTATCATTCATCGGAATGACCCGAATTTTACAGCCCTTTTCATCACAGAGCATCTGCCAAGGCACAATATTGGAATGGTGTTCCATCGCTGAAATAATAATCTCATCACCCTCGTGAATAAAAGCTCTGCCATAACAAGTGGCAATCAGATTAATTCCATCTGTTGTTCCTTTGGTGATAATGATTTCCTTATCTTCAGCAGCATGGATGAAAGCCTGAACTTTTTTTCGAGTCACCTCAAAAGCGTCCGTCGATATCTGACTAAGATAATGTACGCCCCGATGCACATTACTATTCATATCTGTATAATAATGTACAATCGAATTGATAACAGAACTCGGCTTCTGTGTTGTCGCGCCATTATCCAAATAAACCAATGGTTTACCATTTACTTCTCTCTTAAGAATCGGAAAATCGGCTCGTATTTTATCTATATTAAATTTTTCCAACGTCGTCTAAATAATTTATACAAAGTTAATAGTATTTTATCGAATACAGGACGGTCAATCTGTTTTTTATGTCATTATCAATGTCGGTTTTCCAAGGTATCCTCAGCCAAAAAAGTAATTTTTGGCATTTTAAACAATTATAATTAGCTTTTATAATTTATTGATGCTATTTAGTACCTTTGTAATCATATGCAAGAATTACCTCTAAATTTACCGGAAGGCTCACGTAAAGAAGTGATGACCTATTTGGAACCGTTCATGCTCAATGAGATGAGCGAATACCTGAAGCCTGTTGAAGAGATGTGGCAACCTGCCGATTTTCTTCCAGATTCTTCTAGGGACACTTTTTTTGAGGAAGTAAAAGAGTTGCAGGAAAGTGCAAAAGAGCTCTCTTATGATTTGGTCGCAGTATTGGTTGGAGACACCATCACCGAAGAGGCCCTTCCAACGTACGAATCGTGGTTGACCATGGTAGAAGACGTTGACAAAAACGAGCAAGGTGGATGGATGAAATGGGTACGCGCTTGGACGGCTGAAGAAAACCGTCACGGTGACCTATTGAACAAATACCTTTATTTGTCGGGTAGAATAGACATGCGCCAATTTGAAATGTCTACACAATATCTTATTCAAGACGGTTTTGATATTGGTACTGGTGCAGACCCATACCGGAATTTTATTTATACTTCATTTCAGGAATTAGCGACCAACGTTTCCCATCGTCGTGTATCTGGGCTTTCCAAAAAAAGCGGCGATAAACTTTTGGCAAAAATGTGTGGGGTCATCGCATCTGATGAGGCACGTCATGCTAAAGCTTATATGTCTTTTATTTCAAAAGCAATCACCGTAGACCCGAGTGAAGTCATGATTGCATTTGAGGATATGATGCGTAAAAAAATCGTTATGCCGGCCCAGTTCTTAAGAGAAGCCGGTGAGCCCCAAGGAGAGGCATTTGCACATTTCTCGGACGCAGCCCAACGATTGGGAGTATATACTGCTTTGGACTACGTGGATATCTTGAAAGAGCTGAACAGTGAATGGAAAATAGATCAAGTTAATGGCCTGAATGATAAAGGTGAGAAAGCGAGAGATTATCTACTAAAACTACCAGATCGTTTGGCTAGACTGGCTGATCGGATGAAGGTTCCAGAAAAAGATTATAAATTCAAATGGATTTATTAATATAAAAAAAGCTTGATTTAATAATCAAGCTTTTTTTTATATCAATAACTTTAATGTTTCAAAGTTGCGCACTTTACTTTACATTCCCCATCAATTTACGTACAACAGGAGATAAGGCTATAAGCACCACACCAGCAATCAAAGAATACAAGCCCAATTGTTTATAACTCTCCGTATAAGTCACCAGTTTATCCGCCAATGAACTTCCTTCCTTAGCTTCAGCCATACTAGCACCAATCAAGCCTGCTACGTATTGACCGTAAGCACTTGCCAAGAACCACATGCCCATCATGATACCTTGTAATCTTGCTGGAGACAATTTCGTCATAATGGAAAGACCAATTGGTGATAGACAAAGCTCCCCAACGGTAATCACAAGCAGTGCCAGAGTAAAGACATCCAATGAGGTCATACCATCGTGAGCAAATAAACGCGTAGCAAATAGGACATAATAACCTAATCCCAAGAAAACAAAGCCAAGACCAAACTTAATAATGGTATTTGGCTCAAGTTTACGTTTGCCCAGCCAAATCCAAAAAAGACCAAAAAGAGGTGCTAATGCAATAATAAATAATGCTCCACCTGAATTGTTAACGCCATTTGGATCGAGCGTCATAACGCCCAATAAGGAATCATTCAAATGCTTAGCAGCAAAGATGCTTAAGGAACCGCCACTTTGCTCATATATACCCCAAAAAATAATCGAGAAAAGGATAAACACCAGCGCGGCAATTAATTTATTCCGCTCTTCAGCAGTCACTTTAGACATTTCATAAAAAAGATATAACAGCGTCAATGGGCCGATCGTGTACATAAAATAGTCTGTATACTGCGTTTTTGACACCATGATCTGAATAATAGGGATAAAAATCAACGTGGCAATATATACGGCATATTCTACCCATTTCGGTAATGCTTTCGTCTTTACTATGGCCTCAGGATCCCCAGGTTGAAGTCCAATTGGTCCTAAATGCCTTTTGGTAAAGTGAAAATTCACTAAACTAACCAACATGCCTACCGCCGCCAAACCAAAAGCAACATTCCAGCGATGTCCCTCAGAAATAATTGACGTCAGCATATATCCTTTACCGATCGCAACACAGATATATCCGCCTAAGAATGCGCCTAAATTTATTCCCGCATAAAACAAGGAAAAGCCGCCATCACGACGAACATCACCTTTTTTATACAGCTCGCCTACCATCGTCGATATGTTGGGTTTAAAGAAACCCGTACCTATAATGATAAATGATAAACCAAAAAAGAAATATTTATGCGGATCTGCTGCAAGAAATAAGCTTCCTACGATCATCAATAAGCCACCCCAGAATAAAGACTTTCTGAAACCAAGAATTTTGTCTGCAAACAGCCCTCCTATGAATGTAAACGCATATACAAATGCTTGTGTCGCTCCATACTGTAAATTGGCATCCTTTTCAGCAAAGTTTAGCTGTGTGATCATAAAGAACACCAACATCCCGCGCATACCATAGAAACAGAATCTTTCCCACATCTCGGAAAAAAACAAACTCCAGATTTGCTTTGGGTACTTCCCGTCAAAATTTTGAATCTCTTCTAGCGATTCCCTTGTACTAACCTCCATACTAATTTATATTAATCAAAAAAGCTTCTTTCGCAAAAGAAGCTTATATATTTGTTATTTAATTCCGTGCATCAATCGTTTAATCAATGGATTAAACAGCATTACTAACAGGCCTGCTAAGGCAGGAATTGCTGTAAATAAGAAGAAGAAATAACTCAAGGAGTGCTCCTCCTGAATTGTTTCCACTTGTCCGCCCAATACCGCTGCAACCTTCTGTGCAATAGCAATCGCCAAATACCATATTCCAAACATAAATGCGAGCATGCGAGCCGGCACCAATTTGGATACGTAAGAAAGACCTACCGGCGAAATAAATAATTCGCCCAATGTATGGAACAAATAGGTCAGCACCAAAAATACCATCGAGATTTTAGCCCCTTGGCTTATCCCCATAGATCCCAACCCGATAATAAAAAATCCTATCGCAACCAAAATCAAACCAAAGCCATATTTAAAGGCTGCCGATGGGTTATATTTGGACTCCCAAATTTTGGATACCGAGGAGGCAAGTGCAATGATAAAAAATGAGTTTAGGATCGAAAACCAGGAGACTTTAATTTCTGATGCTTCTTTATTGAATTCATTGTACAACATCCAGATTACTGCTCCCCAGATCAACCCAAAACAGATAAACAATACGATATTTGAAATGGCAATTTTGTTCCAGGTTACTTTTGCCAATTTAATCAGAACCCAAGAGATAATCGAAAGCGGTACAATCGTCAATAAACCATTTACCACATTAAAGGTCGTCAATGCAGCACCAGTAAGTGATCTATCAATATTATCTCTCGCCACAAGAACCAACGAAGTTGCCCCCTGCTCAAAGCTCATAAAAAAGAAGACCAAGAAAAACGCTAGCAACACGACCGCAAACATCCGATCCCTTACAACCTTATCATAACGCAAAATCCGTGTCACAATAAGATATATGAAGAGAATTAACGCCACAATGACCATAATATATTGACCTCTAAGAAACGGTGTATCCAAACCAGAAAACACATCAACAATACCATTCTTAGACAAAGGGTCATTGAAAGCATATACGAAACCGATAATAGAAACTATCGCGATCAATACATAATCCCGTATGGTAAATGGATTTCTGGTATCGGTATCCTCAGCGATAACTTGGTGTTCCCCTGAGGTCGACTTAGTTAAAACACCCAGATTTCCCATGAGCGGTTTTGCGAAAACAAACTGCAGTGTTCCCAAAAGCATAAAGATACCAGCCAAGCCGAATCCCCAATGCCAACCATACGTTTCGGCTATATATCCACATAGCATCATGCCAAAGAAAGCACCAGCATTGACCCCCATGTAGAATATGGTATAAGCTCCATCTTTTTTCTCTGGTAGATCTTTATACATTTCACCTAAGATAGAAGGCATATTGGGTTTGAAAAAACCTGTTCCAATAACTAAACAGATCAAACCCAGAAAAAACATAATGGAAGTATCAAAGGCCATGGCAGCATGTCCAAGCGTCATAATCGCCGAACCGATGATCACAGCTTTCCGTGATCCAATATATTTATCCGCTATAATCCCTCCTAGAATAGGAGTTAAATAGAGCATCATGGCATAGGTTCCATAAAGTGCTCCCGCTTGTTGTGCAGTCCAGGACCATCCCGAGAAAGGACTACCTTGAATAACTGCAGCAGTTAAAAACTGCATTAAGAGTACACGCATCCCGTAGAACGAAAAACGTTCCCACATTTCAGTAAAGAAAAGGACAAAGAGTCCTGAACGCTGTCCCAATACATTTGACTTAAAAAAATCAGTCGACGGGCTATTCGTTATATCCCCGTTTAATCTCCCCATAAATAATTAACCTTTATTTTTTGATAAAATACTTACAAAGAAACAAAAACAAAATCACTTTTGACCAAAATAAAGTTGCATAAACAAAAAAAGGCAACCCATTTGGATTGCCTTTTCGGTAACATTTTTAATATGCCTTATCTTTTGTGCAATTGCTCATAAAGATCAATAACCTTTTTCTGCAATTCAATTACTTCGCCATCGCGTTGTTGTAATTTTTGCGTCAAAGCATTCACCTCGTTTACATACTCTTTATCTTCTTCAGAATCTGAAGTAGATAAAAGTTGAACAACTGTCAAATTGAATAATTTTGAGATTTGATTCAGGCGAGACAAATTCACATCTGTAATCCCTGTTTCAATTTTAGAAAATGCTGGGATTGAGATATCCAATCGTTTTGCAACATCCTCTTGACTCCACCCCTTTTGGTGTCTAAGTAATCTGATTTTTTTTCCTAATGCATTCATCTGGTAGATATTTTAAACAAAAATAATAAATTACAATTTAATTTACATTAAATTATAATTTTTTCTCTAAAAATCTCTAAAAAACCGATCAGCCAGCACAGACAAATTAACCCCATTATAATTATTTAAACTCATAAGAAGTAAATTGTAACCTTTTGATTTGACACCATCTAAAAATGAATAGAGCCCATCCAAACTCACAACAACCTCTAAATCAGGGTTATTAAAATTATTCTTAATATTATTGGGGACACTTTCGATATCTTTATTAAGTTCTTTACAGGAATTTATATTCACGTAGACCACAGAGACATCCGACTCTTTCATTGAGTTTGCATATTGTAACAAAAACGATGAATCTAAACTATCATACGAGTTTAATTCGATAATTGTAACCAATTTCTGATTAGGAAATTGCTCTTTCACGGCGTGAATACTTGACTTCACTTTATCCGCATTACAGGCATAATCCTGATAAACCACAGATCCTTCCGAGCTTGCAACAAACTCCAAATAACGAATCGAAGTATTAAAACTTTTTATGGCCTCAAAGAACTCTTTCTTTTTGATCCCCAACCATTCGCAGATCGTATACGCCCCAGCAATATTAGATAGGTTGTGCTTACCAAACACTTGCAATGGAACGTCGCCATCCGGTGTATTGATGTAAGTCACCCCTTTATTAATTGTATAATCAGGAATCTTATAGCCATGTCTATTGATCTTACAATCTTTTGTATCTTGAAGAACCTTCTGTAACACAACATCTTCCTTATTATAAATTAAGGTACCTTTAGGCGGAATTGAGTCAATAAAATCTTCAAATTGTTTAATATATTCCTCTTGAGATATTTTTGAGTTAAACTCATTCCATACAATACCCGAAATTAACGCTATATTCGGTTTATAATACAAAAATTTGGACTTCGGATCAATCTTAGATGAAACATATTCATCTCCTTCGATAATAATAATCTTATTATGCTTAGTAATATCGACCAACTTATCAAAGCCTCTTAATTGAGCTCCTACCAAATAGTCAAATTCTTTTCCTAGAAATCGCATAACATGCATCACCATGCTCGTTATGGTTGTCTTACCGTAACTTCCAGCGATAACCACCCGGATTTTATCCTGCGAAAGCTCTTGTATAAATTCTGGAAAAGAATAAATTTTAAGACCTAATTCCTGGGCCCGCTTTAATTCAGGATTATCTGCCTGGGCATGAGCGCCCAAGATCACAGCATCAATATCCTCCGTTACTTTTTCTTCAAACCACCCCAATTGATTAGGAAGCAATCCTGCTTCAATCAAATGAGAACGGGAGGGCTCTACGATCTGATCGTCAGAACCGGTCACTTGATGCCCTTGTTTTGCCAATGAAATAGCAAGGTTATGCATCACACTACCACCTATTGCTATAAAATGAATCCGCATAGCTAAATTATCGCTTCACAAACTTGGCTGCACACCAATTATTTAAAACTTTATTGGAGATAAACTCAAAACCCAATGCGGTCGCCGCATCGCTTAAGATTGCTAAATCTTCCTGCTCATAGAAACCACTTAGGTACAGCTCACCCCCTGTACGAATGCTCAAGGCATACTGAGGTAATTGTTCTAAAAGAATGTTACGGTTAATATTTGCCAAAATCACATCAAAGACCCGACCGGCCAAAACTTCGTAAGATCCACAGAGCGCTTCGATATGCTCAACATGATTGAGTGCCCTATTTTCGATTACACTTTCAACACATATCTCATCATAATCCACAGCCAATACAGCTTTCGCGCCTTTTTTTGATGCTAAAATGGCCAGTATCCCTGTACCGCAGCCCATGTCCAAAACCTGCTTGCCCATAAAATCATTCTCCAAAATATACTGAAGCATCATCGAAGTTGTTTGATGATGGCCGGTGCCAAAAGACATCTTCGGATCTATAATGATTTCATAGGGAAACTCAGGTTTGGCCTCATGAAAAGTTGCACGCACATAGCATTGCCCTCCTACCTCTATTGGGTTGAAATTGCTTTCCCACAATTTATTCCAATTCTGATTTTCTATTTCCTGTATCTTATAATCGACCTCCAGGCCTTCATAAGGTTGAAGCATCAGCGTTTCTAATGCTTGCAAGTCAAGATTTGCAGCTGAAATATAAGCTGCAAATCCAGATTCGGTATCCTCAAAAGTATCAAAGCCAATATCAGCCAAATCAGATATCAACAAATCCTTCTGCCATTCTTCACCTGATCGCATTTGAAAGATAACCTCTACGTATTTCATTTCTAAAAATTAGCCGTTAAATACTTTAGCGATATCAATAAAATCTCTCGATTTTAAAGAAGCACCTCCAATCAAACCACCATCGATGTCGGCTTGAGCAAACAAATCTTTTGCATTACCTGGATTACAAGACCCTCCATATAGAATACTTGTATTATCAGCAATCTCCTGACCATATTGATCAGCTAACACCTCACGAATAAATTTATGAACCTCCTGTGCTTGCTCAGGGCTAGCTGTCAAGCCAGTACCAATTGCCCAAACTGGTTCATATGCCAACACCACAGCTGCAAAAGCTTCTTTAGACAAGTGGAACAATCCATCTGTCAATTGTGTTTTGATCACATCAAAGAAAGCTCCAGATTCGCGTTCCTCTCTTGTTTCTCCAATACAGAATATTGGGGTTAAATCATGCTTTAATGCAATATCCACTTTAGATGCCAACAATGCATCAGTTTCACCAAAATAAGCACGTCTTTCAGAGTGACCTAAAATAACATGTGAAGCACCTACTGATTTTACTTGTGAAGCCGAAATCTCACCTGTATAAGCACCCGACTCCGCTTGGTGAATATTCTGAGCACCAATATTTACATTCGCGACATTTTTAGACAGTTGCCCAAGACTTGACAAATGAATAAATGGACTACAAACAACCAATTCCTGGTTTCCAATCACTTCATCTTTGGCCATATTGATAATTTCAGAAAACAAGCTCAATCCTGATTGATAGTCTAAATTCATTTTCCAATTACCAGCTACGATTTTTTTACGCATGATTTTACGATTTAATTATATTTTTTGTTAAGTTGATTCAATTTATCTTTAATCTGCTCCGTGAGCTCTTCCCCTTTTGATGCATACAGCGTCTCCAGATATGCCATAAACTTATCAAATTCATAAGTCTGAGCACCTCCGTCAAACACCCAAGCAAATGACGGTACAAATTTAGCATAAAAACTTGTATCTGCTAGCATGCTTGCAATTCCAATTACTGTTCCTGTATTTAAAGCCGAATTGATGCCAAGGCGAGTATAGTCTCCAATAAAGGCACCGCATTTTAAAAGACCTGTATCCCGAACACTATCTAATGCATAATCGTAAATTGAAACAGTCTTTAAGTTATTCTTCAAATTGGAATTAGAGGTACCAGCTCCTAAATTACACCAATCTCCTATTACCGAGCACCCTAGATAACCATGATGCCCCTTGGCCGAAAAATCACCAATGACCGAATTCCCGATCTCTCCCCCAATAACACTCTGCTTCCCTACCGAAACATTCCCATAAATCGTAGCGCCCATTTTTACAACGGCTCCTTTACCAAGATATAATGGACCACGCAAATGCGCGCCCTCCATAATTGTAACATCTTCATCGATATATATGGGACCTTGTAGGGTATTGAGCGTAGCACATTCCATGCTAACGCGATCAGCTACATAAAGATCATTACCCAACAATTGATTTGTTCCAGATATACTGGACGACTGAACACTTTGTACCAGATGATTGAAATCATGTGTTATTTCAGTTCCTGTGAGCAAAAACAGATCTTCTATCCCTTTTAATAGATCAACGGATATATCAACCTCTTGCACACGATAAGAGTCTATATGTGTATAACAACAAGCTAAAACGTATCCGTCCTGTACAAGGACCTCTCCTACACGCAAGCGCTGTAGAAGCTGTAATAAGGCTACTGACGGAATAACGTTCTCAGACACCCATATAAGCCCCTCCTTATCCGCATCGTTGGCAACATAGTGTACATCAAATTTTAAAGCTAATTTTCGCCATTTCTCCCGTAAAGTCAGTATACCAACCCTAAGGTCCAAACAAGATTTCACGAAAGTAAATGGATAAAGACCCTTTCTATCAAAAGTAGTTAATGGGGAGCTAAGCTTATCCAACAATTGGATCGAATCAAAGCAATCTGTAAAGAAGATTTTCACAAATTAAAAATAACAAAAAAAACCCGACAAATTATATTTATCGAGTTCTTAATATTGTAATATACAGATCTGCTACAATTATTTTTTGTTGTAACGGTTACGGAATTTGTCGATACGACCAGCAGTATCAACCAATTTCATTTTACCTGTATAGAAAGGGTGTGATGTATGAGAAATCTCTAATTTTACAACTGGATACTCATTTCCGTCTTCCCATGTAATAGTCTCTTTTGTATCAACACAAGATTTTGTAATAAAAGCATAGTCATTTGACATATCTTTAAATACAACTAATCTGTAATTTGAAGGATGCAAATCTTTTTTCATTATTATTATGATTACGTATATTCAATTATTGAGGTGCAAAGATAACTTATAAAAATGTAACTTACAACAATTACGAAGAATAATTAGTTGAAATTTTCCACATTTTAGTTAACAACACTTATCAAGGGCACAAATGTAACAATCTTTATCCTAACCAAAGAATAATTTTGTTTATCGACTTTTTTACCTAACTTAACTTACTACAATTAAATCACTTACATAATTATGAGCAAATTAGATGAAAAAATTGCTGCATATGTTGCAGAATCAAAAGAGCTAGGCTTATCATTAGATGAAGCATTTATTGCAAAAGTAACAAAAGGAATAGGACCTTCCATTTACAATGCAGACTCGGAAACCATTGCTGCATCAGATCCCGAAGAACTTAACCGTGTCAAACAAAACTTTTTGATCAAAAAATTAGGCCTAAAAGATGGCCCTGATTTAGACAAGGCACTAGAGGAAGTGATTACCGCTATTGGCAAATCCAATAAAAATAAATACCGTGTATTAGTATATGCTTTATTGGCAAAGAAATTCAAAAAAGAATTTGTTTACCAATAAGCATCACCTTTTTTCACTCAACTCCTAACCAAAGACCATTTCTCCAAAAAACTCAGGGAGATGGAAATTAGGAGTTGGGTTTTCTATTTTATTCCAAGATATAAAATGTGGTTGTTTGAGATGATCACCACATTTGTAAAAATTCCCATGTATCCGTTTACCTTTCAGGTCTACAACATCGTCAAACTGAAATACAGCAAGTGGAATGACCTCAATCATACTCCATCGCTTATCGGAACCATTACGCTCAATTAAAGAGTAAGTACGCACCTGTTCTATTGTTGTACTATCCAATCGATTTCTATTTGCCTTTTCGGCCGGACCATAACCGATCAAGCCTGTTCCAATTAGATTAAATTCCAGGTTATAATAATGTTCGCGTCCATCAAAAGAAATAAAGAACTCCACACAGCTATCTTCCCATACATTTTGATTTGTTTCGGAATAATTACCCCGAAGTTGTTCTTCGACGACATCATATTGCAACACAAGATACTCCTGGGTATAGCCAATCTTAAATTGTACCTCAGGTTTATACGGGAAAGATTCGCTCCAGTTATTAAACTCCAGCGAATGTGATTCAAAATTGCTCAAGAGCTTCGACAAAGTATGATAATCAAGTGTATTGGCCAGCTCCGCTGCGATAGGCAAAATGGTTAGTTTTTTCATTCGAATATTTTTTTACAGAAAAAAGAAGCTTCATCTACGCGATGGAAGCTTCTCAATAGGATTAAAGGTATAAAATTGTTAAATGCAATCAAAAACTACCTTCCGCATAAATGCTTCATTCTTTTCCATCTCTTCAACCAATTTCAATTGCGTATTTGTACGCACCAGATTATGGTCATCATATTTAGTCTTGTAGTAATGATCTCCTTCCAAATAGTCCGTTAAGAAACGTACTCCTTGCATATAGGGCAATAAGAAGGCCCCATCGACTAATGTTTCTTTCTCTAAAGTTGTCAAGAAGTCATTAGCTTCCTTCAAATAACCTTCGGCATAGGCCTTATATAAGGCAAGATTTAGCAGAATTTTCGAAACATCCATCTCATCTTCAGCAACAGGGTTAATAATCGTCCGAATCGCATCTCCAAAATCGTATGCCACATAGCCTGGCATAACTGTATCCAAATCGATCACACATTGCATCTTATCGTGGCGATCTAAGAGCACATTATTAAACTTGGTATCATTATGTGTAATGCGCAGTGGAAGCTCCCCCTTGTTACCAAGTTCAAGAATGGTTTTCATTCGATCTTCACGACTAAAGATAAAATCCAATTTGTCCTTTACCGACGCTACACGTTGGCACACATCTTTAGCGATTGCTTTTCGAAGATTTTCAAGTCTAAACTCTATATTATGAAAGTTGGGAAGTACTTCAACGATCAACGAAGCATCTAAATCCGACAGCTGTTTTTGAAACAACCCAAAAGCACGGCCACCTTCGGCTGCTTGGACTTCAGTCTCTACAATATCATAGCTTTTCGTATCCTCTATGAGAATAAACATGCGCCAATAATTATCCTGACTATCTTTTATATATAATTCCCCACCTTTTGTAGGAACAATTGTCAATACATGATCGCTGATTCTTTTTCCTTCAGCGACTTTAACTTTTTTGCTAAGATGCTTGGTGACAATCTCAATATTATGCATTAATCCATCCACGTTCGGAAAAACATGGTGATTAATACGTTGTAATAAATGCGATATACCGCTATCTACAGTAGTAACTACACGATAGGTATCATTGATATGACCAGAACCAAACGGTTGCACTGAAATGATATCTCCTTCTAATGTGAATTGTTTTGCTGCGCTCTCTACTACTAATTGGTTAAAATCAGACATTAAACTATGTTTTTTAAATCATCAATGTGCTTGCAATATCACAAATTGAATTAATAAATGATAATTTTTATTTCAATCAAACGTTTGCATGAAATTTAATAAAATTAAGCAAACGTTTGCACTTTCATTTATCCCAAATGAAATAATATATTTGTTAATAGTACCCAGTCTCAAAGACTGTTTTCAAACAAGTAAATAACTAATATACAAACTCCTTATATCTCAAAACAATGGATAGAAGAAATTTCATAAAATCGACTGCCATCACTACAGCTGGAATCGGTGTCCTTTCAAGTACAGAATTATTTGCCCAAACAAATGGCAAGATAAAAATCGGTTTTATTGGTGTGGGTCTTAGAGGACGTAATCACGTTCAAATTGCCCTAAACAGAGATGATTTAGAAATTGTGGCTGTCTGTGACACCCAAGAAGAATCTCTAGCACAATGCCGTAAACAATTCAACGCAAAAAGCACCAAACTTCCAAAAGAATATACTGGTGGCGTTGATGCTTACAAAAAGATGTTAAGCAATGAAAAATTAGATGCTGTCATTATTGCAACACCTTGGCAATTCCACAAAAACCAAGCTATTGACGCAATGAAAGCTGGACTATACGTAGGTTGCGAGGTTATAGCAGGTCTAACGCTACAAGATCACTGGGATATTGTGAAAGTATCCGAAGAAACCGGAAAGCCTTACATGACCCTAGAAAATGTGGCATTCCGTCGTGACGTACTTGCTGTATTGAATATGCACAGACAAGGACTATTTGGTGAATTGTTGCACCTGGAAGGCGGTTATCAACACGATTTACGCGAAGTATTATTCAATGACGGAAAAGCGTATTATGGCCATGGCGTTGAATATGGCCCGAAAGCGATTTCTGAGGCACAATGGCGTACACAGTTCAATATCGATCAAGATGGTGATCTATATCCTACCCACGGTTTAGGTCCAATTATGCAATTTGCAGATATCAACAAGGGTAACAGATTCACCCATATCACTTCGTACTCAAGTAAAGCCCGTGGATTGGCAGCCTATGTCAATAAAGTTTCCCCAGGACACCCCAACGGTAAGATCAATTACAAAAATGGTGATATCACACAAACGATGTTACAATGTGCAAATGGAGAAACCATGTTATTAACGCATGATACACACTTGCCAAGACCTTACTCTATCGGCTTCCGCGTACAAGGAACAGATGGTATTTGGATGGATGTTGCAAAAGGTATTCACATCGAGGGTAAATCCAAACCACACACGTGGGATTCTGCAGATGAATGGGTAAAGAAATACGATCACCCAATCTGGCAAAAATATGAAGCGGTAGCAAATGGTTCTGGTCATGGTGGCATGGACTGGTTTGTATTCAATGCTTTCATTCAGGCAGTAAAACAAAAGGTACAGACGCCAATTGACGTATATGATTCAGTAACCATGAGTGCTGTATTCCCATTATCTACCGAGTCTATTGCAAAAGGAAACAAAACGTTGGAATTCCCTGATTTTACAAAAGGAAAATGGAAAACCAAGAAAAATACTTTTATGTTAGATGACAGTGGAATGTAATTGAAAAAACATTCTTATTATTATAAAAGCCGTATTGAAAGATATACGGCTTTTTTTATGGATGCTTGACATAATCATAATAATCCTACTTTTTAGCTGGTCTTTTCCGTAAATTAGCACTAGCAAACAACTTTTTCAACTCATTATGCTTACCGAAGCAATTATTATTTTAGTCCTGATTATTCTAAACGGAATACTATCGGCATCAGAAATATCCATCGTATCCAGCAGAAAGGCAAGGCTACAGGCTGAAAGCGATAAAAACAATGCGGCAGCCAAAATAGCGCTAAACCTAAAAGAATCGCCCAACAACTTTCTATCCACTGTACAAATAGGCATTACCCTTATCGGCATTCTAACCGGTTTTTTTTCTGGTGGTAGTATTTCCACATATCTAGTCGGCATATTTAATAAATCCAGTATTATAGCCCCCTATAGCGAACAGCTCGCTGTAATCATTGTCGTCTTTATCATCACCTACTTTTCGTTGGTGCTTGGTGAATTAGTCCCCAAACGTATCGGTATGGCTATTCCGGAGAAGTATGCCATGCTAATCGCTTACCCGATGAACCTGCTCAGCAAAATCGTACGACCATTTGTATGGCTACTCAGTATGTCGACAGAGTTTATTGTCAAAATACTCAATATCAAGAGTAGCGGCAATAGTGTCACGGAAGAAGAAATTAAGGCGCTAGTAGACGAAGGTGTCGACAGTGGTGTCATCGAAGGTATTGAGCACGATATCGTCGATCGTCTATTGAGTTTAGGGGACAAAAAGGCGGTCAACCTAATGACTCACCGCAAAAACATTGTTTTTTTGGATCTGGAAGATTCTTTTGAAGAAAACAGAAAGATCATACTGGACAACAATCATTCCATCTACCCGGTCTGTGAAGGTGGACTCGACAATATTAAAGGTGTTGTTCATGTAAAGTCTTTACTACGACAATGCCTCCAAAACGAACCATTTGATCTAAGAACGCTCATGTTACCCATCAAATTTGTGAACGAATTTAGCTCATCTTATAGCATCATGAATACCCTGCGCACCTCCAGTATACATCAGGCGGTTGTCATTGATGAATATGGTTCGCCACAGGGAATTATTACGTTACGGGATATCGTTGGCGATTTGGTAGGGAACATCACAGAAAGCGACCTAAGTGCCCGACCGACAATACGTCAATTGGAAAACGGCGATTATGTTGTCGACGGACAATATCAGATCGAGGACCTTTTGGATGAATTTGAAATCGGTCTTTCTAAGGAAGACGAAGATGAGATCAACAATGTAACTACTGTAGGAGGCCTAGTGTTCCTAAGATTAGATCACGTGCCCGAAGAAGGCGAACGTGTCCGATTTAAAAATCTAGTTTTCGAAGTGCTTGATATGGATGGCCACCGCATCGATAAACTACTTTTGAAAGTGGAGGAATAAAAGAATATAAAAAGCGGTTGGTTGATCGATATACTGATCAGCCAACCGCTTTTATATGCTCACCTTCTACAACAATTTAGTTGATGCCGTGCATCATTTTTTTCAATAAGGGGTTAAAGATGATCAACAACAATGCAGTAACTCCCGGAACTATTGCAAATATCATAAAGAAGTAAGACATCGAATGTTCTTCTGTAATGCGATCAATGTATGACCCTAAAAATCCACCGATAAAATTGGCAATAGCCGAAGCACAGAACCAACAACCGAAAAGAAGTCCCAAAAATTTCTTTGGAGAAAGCTTACTGACATAAGACAAACCAACAGGTGACAAACAAAGCTCTCCTGCAGAATGGAAAAAATAGGTGATTACAAGCCAAATCATACTGACAGAGGCTCTCTTGGCACCTTGGGGAATTTCACTCGCCCCATAAGCCAATGCTGCAAATCCGATACCTACTAATATTAAGCCCAATGCAAACTTAACAGGACCAGACGGATTCCATATTTTTTCCCAGAATTTACTAAATGACGATGCCAGTGAAATGATAAAAAATGCATTCAAAATCTGAAACCATGAAGCGCCGACTTCTGATCCAGTTATTCCTATTTCTCTAAAGACTTTCCAAAGTCCCAAACACCAAATTATACCAAACGAAATACCAGTAAATAAAATCGTTAATGGATATTGTTTATATATCTTTCTAGCCAATGCTGTTAAAACAATTGTGACTATAACAATAGGCACAATGGTCAAAATAGTATCAATCCATTTAAACGTCACCGCCGAACTTCCAGACAGAACCCTTTGCGTATAGTCCTTGGCAAAGATTGACATCGATCCTCCTGCCTGTTCAAAAGACAGAAAGAAAACTACACTAGCCAACATGAATATGGTGACGACGATCAATCTATCTCGCACAACATGTGCTGGAATGACCTCTTCCTTTTCTTCGTGATTCTTGATCTTTTTTTCATGGTAAGCCCGAAGTGCTTTAGGAGAATCTCCGATGATACCAAATATCTTTTGTCCAAAATAGAATTGCAACATACCAAAGAACATAAACACTCCAGCAAGTCCGAATCCATAATGCCAACCGATCTTCTCACCAATGTAACCACATAATAGCATTCCTAAAAATGATCCGGCATTGATTCCCATATAAAATATGGTATAACCAGCGTCCTTTTTAGGACTTTGATCTGGGTAGAGATTTCCCACCATGGAAGAAATATTAGGTTTAAACATCCCGTTTCCTAGGATCATTAAGACAAGACCTAAATAAAAGAAATTTGAATTTACGCCCTCAAATGCCATAGACAAATGCCCCAAGGTCATGACCAAAGCACCGATCAAAATTGCCTTTTTAAAACCGGTTAGCTTATCCGCTATCATTCCACCGATCAATGGTGTCAAATAGACGAAACCAGTATACAAACCGTAAAGTTTCATGGCCCGTTCATTACTCCATTCCCATCCTCCATCAGCAATGGAACTTATTAAAAATAAGGTCAACAATGCCCGCATACCGTAGTAGCTAAACCGCTCCCACATCTCTGTAAAGAATAGCACAAATAATCCGGCAGGATGTCCATTTACCATCTTGTCATCGATCCCCTGCTTAGCAAGATGCGCTACAAGAACTTGATCTTTTTCTTGATTCATATAATTTCAATAATTGTTTTATAACTCAGGTTTTGTTTTTATTTTGATAAAAATCGCTTGAAGATACACTATTTTTCTATGAATTAATCAATTCCATGCATCATCTTTTTTATTTTTTTGTTGCCTAGAATAAGAAATACAGCAGCCACCATAGGGATCACTGTAAACACAGCAAAGAAGTAAGACATCGAATGAGATTCAGTAATCTTATCAATATACGACCCAATAAAGCCCCCTATAAAATTAGCTATGGCATTGGCACAAAACCAAAAACCAAACAATAACCCCAGGAATTTTTTGGGCGATAGTTTACTGACATAAGAAAGTCCAACCGGACCAATACACAATTCGCCCACTGTATGAAAAAAGTATGCCAATACCAGCCATATCATACTAACAGAGGCCGTCCTTGCACCGGTAGGAATCTCGGAGCTTCCAATAGATAGTGCCGCAAAACCAACTCCAACCAGTGTCAGTCCCATTGCAAACTTAATTGGACCAGAAGGATTCCATACTTTCTCCCAGATCTTACTAAATGATGTAGCCAGCGTAATGATAAAGAAAGAATTTAACATCGGAAACCAGGATACAGTAACTTCCGAATTCATACCATAATATTCCCGATAAACCTTCCAAAGACACAAGGACCAGATGATCACAAAAGAAATGCTCGAAAAAAGTATAATCATCGGGTATTTGCGTATGATTTTCTTCGCTAAAACAAACAATACCCCAGTAATTACCACAATCGGCAAAACCGTCAATGCAGCGTCGAACCATTTAAATAAAACCGCCACGTCACCACTCAATACCCGCTGTGTATAATTTTTTGCAAAGATCGTCATCGAGCCACCCGCTTGTTCAAAAGCTAAATGGAAGACAATACTTGACAACATAAAAATGGCTATTACAAGCAAACGATCACGCACAATATGTTGCGGATTTTCTTCTTGACCCGCTGCAATATCGGTTAGCTCTTCTTGTTTCTCGGGTGTATTGCCAATCTTTCCGAAGATGCGCTGCGCAAAATAAAATTGCAACATTCCCAAAAACATAAATATTCCGGCAAGCCCAAAACCATAATGCCAGCCGATCTTCTCACCAATATAGCCGCATAGCATCATACCCAAAAATGCCCCTCCATTGATACCCATATAAAAAATGGTATACCCCGCATCCTTTTTACCGCCTTTATCTGGATATAATTTTCCTACCATCGAAGAAATATTGGGTTTGAACAGACCATTTCCCAAAACAATCAGCACCAACCCTGCCAAAAAAAAGCTTTTATTAAATCCCTCTAAAGCCATAGCGATATGCCCGAGAGTCATAATTATAGCCCCCACCATAATGGATTTTTTATATCCTGTAAGACGGTCGGCTATAATCCCGCCGAACAAGGGCGTTAAAAACACCATCCCGGTGTACAAACCGTAAAGCTTCATCGCTTCGGAGTTGGTCCAGCCCCATCCTTGTTGGGCGATGGTAGAAACCAGAAAATTCACCAACAGCGCCCGCATACCATAGTAGCTAAAACGCTCCCACATCTCTGTGAAGAATAATACGAACAAGCCGGCTGGATGCCCTTGTACCAATACATGTTCCGCCCCTACTTTTTGCAAATGGGTTTCAAGAACAGCATTTTTTTCAAAATTCATGTTTTTTTAGTCGTTATTTTTCAAAATAAGGTAGTGCGATTTCCATTTATAAGTATACCATCAGTAAATGGAAAAATCCGATGGTCCTCTACACCAAGAAAGTAGTTATTCACTCATCTTCATATACTCAAGCAAGATAGTGAAGATTTTAATAGGTTTCTAACAAATGGACTTCAGTTTTTTTAGTTGTTGCATCCGAGCAACACATCAATTAAAACCTATTTAACTATTCGAGTTCTTTCCATTGACAGAAAAGAACTCGAATAGTTAAATTTTAAATCAAAGGACGCAAACGTTCCAATAATTTTTTAGTAGCAAAAATACCCTCTTCCTCACTCAACTTACTTCCCTCATATTCAATCCCCACATAACCTTTGAATTTTGCTTTTTTAACAATCTTCAACATACGCTCATAGTCAATTTGCGTTTCATTACCATTGGCATCAAAATCATGTGTTTTGGCACTCACACCATGCGCATAAGGCATTAAATCCGTTACACCTTGGTAACGATCATACTCATAGAAATTACCAAGATCGGGTAAACTTCCACAATATTTACTACCCACTGCTTTTAATGTATTGGCCAACCAGTCACCATGCGAAGAGATACCACCATGGTTTTCTACAATTATGCTAATGCCCGCTTTTTTACCGATATCAGATAGTGTTGTTAAACTTTCAACAACACGCTTACTCACTTCCTCAGGCGTTCCTTTTCCAGCCGCATTGACACGAATGGCATGACAACCTAAGAAATTAGCTGCAGAAATCCACTTATAATGGTTTTGCACAGCTTGTTTTCTCTTTGTTTCATCTTCGTCACCGAGATTTCCTTCACCATCAATCATAATGAGTACATTACGTACACCATTATCTTTCGCGCGCATATTTAGCTCAGTAAGGTAATTATTATCATTAGCCTTATCCTTAAAAAATTGATTCACATATTCCACCCCATAGATACCGTATTTTTTGGCAGCCAATACTGGAAAATCCAAATTGTTCAAATCTCCCTTAAACAAGGATTTATGCAATGACCATTCAGCCAAGGAAATGTCAAACCAATCTTTCTTTGCTGCCGCAAAACTCTCCAAAGAGGGAGCTAATGCTATACCAGCAGATGCTAGCGCAAGGTTTTTAAGAAAATCTCTTCTTGAATTCATGTGTTTAGATTTAATGTGTTATTTAAATATTTCCCCAGCCAGTGGTCAACACATCAACGAGGTGCATCGTCTGAATGGGTAATTTATGTTTATCGATATAAGATTGAAGCTGTAGCAAACAAGATGAATCAGTGGAAATAATATAATCCGCATTCAGATCAAGTGCATTGCGCACTTTTTGCTCAGCCATTGCTGCGGATATTCCTTCGAATTTCACGGCAAAACTTCCCCCAAACCCACAACATGTCTCGCTATCTTTCACCTCCACCATCTCCAAACCTAAGACCTTACTCAATAATTTCCGTGGTTCCTCTTTAATTTTGCACTCTCGCAAAGCCGAGCAAGAATCATGGTATACCGCAACACCCTCCAATTCAGCTCCAAAATACTCTTTTTTTAGCACGTTTACTAAAAAATCAGAGATTTCCATCACCTGTTGTTGTATTTTATGACATTGATGGGAATCTGCCGAATTTGCGAATAAATCATTATAAGCATGTCGTACCATACCAGTACAGGACGCCGAAGGAGAAATAATCACATGATCTCCCGAGAAGTCACCTAAAAACTTCCGTCCGACCTGTTTCGCATCATCCCAAAATCCAGCATTATAGGCCGGCTGGCCACAGCATGTCTGCTCAGGATTATAGACGACCTCGCAACCGACTTTTTCTAATAAACGAACCGTATTAAAAGCGGTTTCAGGGTAAAGCTGATCTATAAAACAAGGAACAAAAAGTTCTACTTTCATATGCAATTCAATCAATAAAATTAAGATTTATTGGATACTAATATCCGGACCAAAAGTAACAATCCAATTACAAAAAATAAAGAAAGAACCAATGCCGAATATCGAATATTATGTGTTACCTGTTCTATAAACCCGAATGAGAATAATCCAATGACAATAGCAACTTTTTCTGTAACGTCATAAAAAGAGAAGAAAGCCGTCGTATCTTTAATATCCGTCGGAATTAACTTAGAATAGGTTGAACGTGATAAGGACTGAATCCCGCCCATAACTAAACCGACCAGTGCAGCAATTATATAAAACTGAAGTGGAGTAGATAAATAAAATGCTGCAATACAGATGCCGATCCAGATCATCACCACAACGATCAACACCTTAATATTTCCAAAAAGCGTAGATAAATAAGACATTAAAAATGCACCTAAGATAGCCACGAGCTGGATGAGAAGAATTGTCGCAATCAACCTTTCTGCGCCTAAATGCAAAATTTTCTCTCCAAAAGAAGAGGCTACAATCATCAAGGTCTGAACACCAATTGCATAAAAGAAAAAAGCCGGCAAAAACTGTTTTATTTCTGGAATACCTTTGATCTTTTGGATAACATGGCCGAATTCATCCCGTACATTCTGTACAAAACTCTTACCGGTGTTATTCTCGGTCGCATCAATTTTAGGCAGGTATTTAAAAGGGATCATTGAAAACCCAAGCCACCACAATCCGACCATTAGAAACGATATACGAGCCGGCAGTGAGGCATCTGTAATACCAAACCATTCAGGTTTAAGCACCACTATAAAACAAAGAATCTGTAAAGTAACACAGCCAATATATCCATAAGCAAAACCTTGCGCACTCACCTTATCTTGTTGATCGACAGTCGCCAAAAGCGGTAAATAAGAATTGTTAAACAAAACACCGCCAATATACCCCATCGCCGCAAGAACAAAACATATGATACCAATTTCCAAGGTTTCAAGCTTGAAGAAAAATAAGCACATACATGCAACCGCTCCAACATAGGTAAAGAATTTCATAATGTGTTTCTTTTTCCCCTTTGCATCAGCGTAGGAAGAAATAAAAGGCAAAGAAAAAGACATCAGCAAATAGGCAAAGGCCAAAGAAAAATTGGAAAGTGCGGTATTGACGACTTCAATCCCAAAGAAACGAACAACATCACCATGCTCTTTTGTCGTCGTAATTGCGGTATAGTAAACAGGGAATATCGTGGAAGTAATAACAAGGTTGTAAGCAGAATTGGCCCAATCGAACATGGCCCAAGAACGAATCAATTTTTTATTGTTTTTTACAATTGCTTCCATTTAAATTGGCTTAATAAGTTTGACGAATATAAGTAATTATTTTAGCCATTTCTTTACGAATTACACTTGCTCGATCATCTATATAATTATTGTTCATAAAAGAAAATGCCAAGCGCCTTCCTGTCCGCGTAATCAGATAACCGCTCTGATTATAGACAGATGTAATCGTTCCCGTTTTAGCAAAAACAAACGGTTCACCGAGATCTTTGCTATAGGTACGTTTTAGGGTGCCATCGACACCTCCAGCCGGAAAAAGACGGAAACGCTCTTGCTCATCCGGCAACTTATTTTTCAAGAGGACCAATAGATCTACATTATTCTGCGGAGTCACCTTGTTATAGGACGACAGACCAGATCCATCAAATAAGGCGACCTCAGCTGAAAAGTATTTATAAACGTTATTCTTCATCCAGTCCCGTACCAAGTAAGTATCAAATTGACTGAATTGTTTCCACGAACACATCATCAAAAACTGTTCAGCAATAAAATTATCACTTGGCAACATCATTTCACGGATTAAATTTTTGGTACTGCCGGAATAGAGTATCTTGGTATTGCTTGGTTTTTGGTAAGATAGTAAGGTGACGGATTTACCTAGACTGTCCGCCAATAATTTAATAAATAAGCTATCAGAATAGATAAATGGAACTTCATTGACATAACCGCTCGGAACGGGACGTTTGGACATCCAAAAGGAATTTGCATGAAATGAGCGGGAAAGTTCAAAATCACCGACCTTGGGTTCCGGCAAAAAATCCAGTGAATTTTGAAAACTTGCTGGAGAGGTCGATAGATAATTATAACCTTTCTGTCGAAAAGTGACCACATTGCCATAAATAGGAAATGTACTGATTTCAGGTTGATAGTAAGCCTCAAAATCTTCCACAGCCCAACCATGCGCAAAGAACTTATTCTTCATTGTTCCTGGCACAACAAAAATGCGTTTATTCGTATTTTTCAAAAAGTTGTATACTACCCGGGTATCTAAACGATTATGCAGAAAGGTCGGATCACCAGTCCCCCAGATAAGCAACGAGTCTCCGCGTTCCACATACTCCAAACCAGGTATTGAATCGCCCAACAGTGCCAGTGCAGCATAGGTGGTATACATTTTCGTATTGGAAGCCGGCGTAAAATGCTTATTGCCGTTTATATCCATGACATATTTATTGGCATTGAGGTCGTATAAAGAAAAACCAACAAAATGATCATTTAATATTTTAGATTCTTGAAATAGCTGATAAACATCCTCAAAGCTCTGAGCCTTCGCTACAAAAGTAGCAGCGGGCAGAAACCAAAGCAGCAATAATGCACTTAAAATTTTTTTCATCAGTTCAAACATACAAAAAACTGCATGAACTCCCTTTCGTCTATTGCCAAAATTCAGATACAAATCCTTAAAAAGGAAAGGGGAAGACAACGCCTCCCCCTTTCCTTTTTAAAACTATCAAAAATTAATATCCTTGATTTTGTGTCAGAGCTCCACCACTTCTGTCAATCTGCGATTGTGGAATTGGGAAGTAATCATTTTGTGGTTTATAGTTTAAGCCTTTATAACGTGACATAAAACCACCTTCAAACGTTGCGTAGCTTTCCAATACAGTTTTCGCCTCACCCCAACGCACGAGGTCATAGAAACGATGTCCTTCCATCGCTAATTCTAAACGACGTTCAAAACGAACAGCTTTGCGCGCATAATTTTGGTCTGGGAAAGAAGTATAGGGTTTAACAACATATACTGCCGCCGCAACATTATCGCCAGTCGTTTTTGGAGGTAATTTTGCCGCACGTTCACGAACTGCATTTACGAGATTCATCGCTGCACCTAAGTCGCCCAATTCAACTTGACATTCCGCTGCCATTAAAACAACATCAGCTAAACGAATAATATTAACATCCAAGTCAGTAATATATGCCGCTCCTGACGCCGTATGTGTCGCATGCAGACTCTTCGGAATCATTGTTTTTATACCAACAAATGGTCCTCCCGAGCTCACCTCACGAATCCATGCATCGCCTGGCATGACACCATAATCATAGAAATTTACACCTCTACGACCAACCGTATAGTCCAACCGTGGATCAAAACGAAGCGTCACATCAAGTTTGTATGTTTTCTTTGCCTCATCAGACAAACCGAAATCTGATTTATATGGATTATTGCGATAAGAACCGTCCAACAATGGTAAGCCATTTGCATCAACTTTATACGCATTGACCAAATCAATGGTCGGTTGATAGAAACCGCAACAACCTACCGGATTACTTCCATTTAATCCAGACAACATATCGCCAACATTGGCATTGTCACCAGATCCATCTGGGTTAATCACATGTTTAGATACCAGTAATGCCTCTGGGCCATCTTTTGTAAGGACATCAAAGTTATTTTGATACGGCATCGTACGAAGATCTTTTGCACCGATAACGTCTTTAAACAAGGCCAATGCATCAGCATATTTTTTCTGGTATAAATAAACCTTACCTAAATATGCCTTAGCGATATTTTTATCCATACGGCCTGATTGTTGGTTGATCTTAGTGGCAGGAAGATTATCCACTGCAAATTTCAGATCGTCGATGATCTTAGGCAGTACATCATCTTTATTAGGTTTAACCTTGGCCTCATCCACCGTCATAGTCTCATCCACGTAGGCTAAGTTTTTGAAAACACGCCAGAGGTAAAAATAATAATGTGCACGCAATAACCTGGCTTCACCTTGAATTTGCTTTGCACGGTCCGCAGTCACTGTTTTTGCACCTGCCTGATCCGCATTCAAAAGTCGTAACGTATTATTTGCTCTGAGCACACCCTCATAGTATACCTCCCACATCTGGCTCAGGTTATCATTAGAACTATTTGGTGTATGAAACTCGATCATATTCATATTAGGTTGATCCGTAGCTTCAGAACCTTTATGGGCGTTATCCCCCGCAACCTCTCCAAACAACCACTGGCTAGGTGCTGAAGAATAGTTTCCCCAAGTACCATTGACATTGCCATTTAAAATGCCGTATGCACCAATCAATTCAGCTTCAATACCCTTTGAGTTAGCAACCTGCGTGTCAGACAACTCCCCCTGTGGAATACGTTCCAGGAAAGATTTACCACAAGAAGATAGCAAAGCCATTGATATTCCGAGAACGACGATTATATTTCTTTTTTTCATTTCAATCAAATTTTAACTTAAATCATTAAACCTTAAAAACCAAGACTCACACCCAACATATACTGACGTGCTTGTGGATACACTCCGAAGTCTACCCCCAAAGCAGAATATGTTGAAGGTGTTGCACTTACTTCTGGGTCTAGGCCTTGATATTTTGTGATTGTAAATAGATTTGTTGCACCAATATAGGCACGCAATTTTTTGATACCGGTATTATTACCGAACACCTTATTTGTATCAAAATTATATCCAACCTGCAGATTCTTCAACTTTAAGAAGCTCGCATCCTGAACGTAATAGCTCGAAGAAGCATATTCGTACGCCGATGCCCCCACCACTTGCGACGGAATCATGCTTGAAGGATTTGTTTTGGCATCCCATGCGTCTAAGACACGTACACTTTTTTGGCCTCTAAATACGCCAAAATCCGTAAAATAACGCGTCGCCTCATAATTTTGGTTACCCTTTGACCCATAGAAATAAGCCATAAAGTCAAAATTTTTATAAGATGCATTGATATTGAATGAGTACACAAAATCAGGATGTGGACTACCTATGATCGTACGATCGCTGGCATCGATTTTTCCATCACCGTTAATATCCGCAAATTTAAGTCCGCCTGCTCGCGATTTTCCATCCTCATATTTGGCCACGCTTGCATTTGACATATCTGCATCCGAATAGATACCGATTACCTTATAACCATAAAAAGCACCAATTGGCTCTCCTGGTTTTAAGATAGAAGTTTCCATACTTCTAAAGCTACCGTAAACCTGTTGAGTAACAGAAGGCGCCAAGGCAACAACTTTGTTCACGTTTCGCGATATTGTAGCCGACAGATCGAATTTAAATTGGCTTTCTTGACGTCTTCCATAATGGTAATTCAATGAAAACTCAACCCCTTTGTTTTGCATATCACCAATATTTACATAAGGTGATCCCGCACGACCGGCGGCAACAGCAGGTAATGGCAGCAGGTATAACATGTCTTTCGTTTTCTTGTTATACCAGTCGAAAGAACCATCAAAGTCACCTTGGGCAAGCGTAAAGTCCAAACCAATGTTCAATGCGGATACTTGTTCCCATTTTACATCAGGATTATTATACGCATTCTGCCACATACCGGATGTTAAACTTCCATCGATTGGATAAGAAGAAGAATTAATAGCAACTTGATAGCGATTTAAATATTGGTTAGCTGGAATACGTTGGTTACCCGTTACCCCATAACCTGCTCTGATTTTTAGGTCAGAAATCCATGAAACACCTTTCATGAACTCTTCTTGCGACAAACGCCAAGCCGCACTCGCCCCTGGGAACGTTCCATACTTGTTGTTCGGTCCAAAGTTAGAAGAACCATCGCGACGTACAGTTGCACTTAAGATATAACGATCTTTGAACGAATAATCCACTTTTCCAAAGATCGAAAACAGTGATCCAATTGCACCCGAACCATCACTTACACGACCTGTAGATGCAGCACCCAAATAGAGATAATCAAGACTTGACATCGTGAAAAAGCCATTTCCTTTTCCTGAAATTTGTCTATTACGATTTTGAATTGCCTCTGTACCCGCAAGAATACTTAACGTATGCTCGTCATTAAATGACGCTTTGTAATTTAATGTATTTGTCCAGGTCCATTCTTTATTCAATCCAAAATATTCATTTATTCCATTATTAAAACTTCCTTCTGTAAATTCAGGATTTGGATAAGTATAAGAAACACCATTGTAATTCTCATACTTCATACCAAAGCTGCTTCGGAAGGTCAAACCTGAGACAATATCAAATTCACCGAAAACGTTACCGAAAAACATATTGCTCTTGTTTCTATTGTCTTTTGCACGGTAAGCAATAGCTACCGGATTTTCACCATTACCAAATTGGCCACCAACGGATCCCGCAAAATTTCCACCTTCATCATATACTGGAATAATATTGTGTATACGATATGCAAAACCTAATGCACTACCTTCACCGATATAATCACCAGCAACATTGGTATTTACACCTACACCAAATCCCTCCGTAAAGCTATATTGCATATTCTCCCCAAAACGCAATTTATTGTTGAAAGCCGAAAAACGCGTATTTGAACGAAGATTGTATTTTTCGAACCCCGTGTGAATAATTGTCCCTTTTTGTTTCAGATAACCACCAGAAATCGCGTATGAAGCGTTCTCTCCGCCGCCTAAAACACTAAGCTGATGTGATTGTGTGGGGGCATTTTGAGACAAAGCATCAAACCAGTTCGTTCCGGCCTTATTTGCTTTCGTAATCTGATAGAAGTCCGAACGGCTGCTTGCATCGTATTTATATTTTGACATATCGATATCCGCTGCAGTGATTACATCTTTACCGCCTACTTTAGGTCCAGCGATAAGATAGTCCGGAAGCACATTATTTGTGCCATTTAATCTATTTTCTATATCCAAAGTTTGTTGTGGAGACAACATTTTTGGAAAACGTGAGCTGTTTGGTACTTGTACACCATAGTAAGAATCAAGGTTAAATTGAGGTTTTCCCTCTTTACCAATTTTAGTTGTAATAATTACGACACCGTTGTTTGCGCGTGAACCATAAATTGAAGCTGCTGATGCATCTTTTAACACCTGCATTGTTTCAATATCATTTTGATTCAACCAGCTTAACTTTCCTTCATAAGGCACTCCATCAATAATGTAAAGGGGTTCATTGTTGTTAATCGTACTATAGCCACGAATTTTAATCTGTGGTGTAGAACCAGGAGCGCCGTCCACTACGATCTGAACCCCTGTTGCTCGCCCTTGCAATGCCTCAACAGCACTCGCAGCCGGTGTGGTCTTCAATTCCTTCACATTGACAACAGCGACCGCACCTGTTAAATCTTTCTTACGTTGTGCCGAATAACCTGTCACAACGACCTCTTCCAAGGCGTCTTCTGAACTGCTTAACGAAATTGAAAGATCAGCTTTCGAAGAAACAGTAATCTCAGTGCTTTTGTACCCAATGTAACTGATGATCAACACATCGCCTACTTTACTTTGAATAGTAAATGCACCATTCTCGTCGGTCGACGTCCCGGTACTACTTCCCTTTACTTTAACAGAAACGCCTGTAATACCTTGACCTGTAGCAGCATCCTTCACGATCCCCTTGATAGGCGTCTGTTGTACACGCTTTGTTTTCATTAATGAAACGACTTCAACTTTGCCATGGCTAACTAATCCACTGGCAAATCCATGAGTGGTCATTCCTCCCCCAATGAGAAGAGAACTCATAAGCAGAAACCTCTTATTGAACTTTTGGCCCAATATGAGATCAAAACAGCAATTTTTGTCCGTTTTTTTCATCATAATTTTACTAAATAGGTGGTTTAAAAAATTTATGTTTATTCTTTAGATGTTTTAGCTGATATTGGTTTATTTAAGTTCTTGGTCATTTTTTTTAGGTCTGACGACAACAATGCGATATCGTTGATAGGTTCATTCCCCATGGTTATTCATTTTTCACTTAATTTGGTTATTTTCCAGAAATGTTAAAATCTGTTAAATAAATGTAAAGAATAATAAATGTAAAAAAAAAGGAAAAATCTTAATTAATTCACAAAGTGCTATAAATCAAGTTATTGTATTTTATACACTAAGCCGAATTGCAATACTATTGTTACACAAGCACATCCTTTTGTTTTCGTTACCGAAAACCTTTCCCAAAATTCAATGTGCATTGTCAAATATTCTACAAATAGGTCCAAATAAGCTAAAAGCTCCTTATATTTGTTGTTGATGAATGTAAGTAATTTATTAGAACGGGCGCTCCGATTTGAGTTCCTATCCAAGGAAGAAGGTGTTTTTTTATATCAAAACGCACCTACAGCTGATTTGACTTTCGTAGCCAATGAATTGCGTAAAATACAAGTGCCACATGGTAAAGTAACCTGGCAGATCGACAGAAATGTCAATACCACCAATGTATGTATTGCAAATTGCAAATTTTGCAACTTTTTCCGCCGTCCCGGTCATGAAGATAGTTACATCACCGATATCGAAAGCTACAAGCAAAAGATAGAGGAAACTTTTAAGTACGGTGGTGATCAACTGCTGCTGCAAGGTGGCCATCACCCGGATTTGGGTATTGAGTTTTACAAAAACCTTTATAAGCAATTAAAAGAGCTTTACCCTACGCTAAAACTACATTCACTCGGCCCGCCTGAAATTGCGCATATTTCCAAGTTGGAGAACATGAGTCATATTGAAGTTTTGAGACAATTGAAAGAAGCTGGACTGGACTCTCTACCTGGAGCCGGAGCTGAAATTCTCAATGATCGCGTAAGACGTCTTATATCAAAGGGAAAATGCGGTGGTAAAGAATGGCTAGATGTTATGCGGGCAGCCCATAAAATTAATCTACCAACTTCTGCCACCATGATGTTTGGTCATATCGAAACAATAGAAGAGCGTTTTGAACATTTGGTGTGGATTCGCGAAGTACAGGATGAAAAACCGCAGGAATCCCATGGTTTTATAGCATTCATCCCTTGGCCTTTCCAGGATGATGGCACCTTATTGAAAAGACTTCGCGGTATTACCAATAACGTAACAAGTGAAGAATATATCCGCATGATTGCTTTGAGCCGCATTATGCTTCCTAATATCAAAAACATACAAGCATCCTGGCTCACTGTCGGAAAACGTACTGCTCAATTGTGTCTGCATGCCGGAGCAAATGACTTTGGTTCTATCATGATCGAAGAAAATGTCGTCTCTGCAGCAGGGGCCCCCCATAGATTCACATCTAAATCAATACAGGAAGCTATTTTGGAAGCTGGATTCAGTCCACAACTACGAACACAAAAGTACGAGTTCCGTGAGCTACCAGCCCATATGGTCGAACAGGTCATTAACTATTAATACGATACATTGAAAGACGTCATAAGAAATATTGAAGCAATTATATTTGCTTCTGCGGAAGGAATAGATCTTGCCGACATCAAACAGATTTTGCAGGAAGCATTAGCCATCGAAGTATCCAGAGACGAGCTACGTGACTTGATTAAAAAAATTGAAACGAAGTACCAGGATGAAGATTATGTACTCGAATTACGTTACATCAACAACGCCTATCAGTTTTTGACAAAAGCTGTTTATCATGAATCGATACAACAGCTCCAAAATCATAATAACAAGCGAAAATTAAGTCAATCAGCGCTAGAAACACTCGCCATCATTGCTTACAGACAACCGATAACAAAATTAGAAGTGGAGCAGATTAGAGGTGTCAGCTGTGATTACGCTATTCAACGTTTACTGGAAAAGAAGTTAATCAAAATTGCGGGAAAAGCAGATAGTATCGGAAAACCATTACTTTATGCAACAAGCCAACAGTTCATGGATCACTTCGGAATCAATGGTGTGAGAGATCTCCCACAATTAAAAGACATCGTTACCGAGGACAATGCGATTGGCGAAACAAATGAATAAATAAAATAAAATAAATTTTTATTTTCAAAATACAATTCAACATATTGATTAACAGAAAAATAAAGCTTAATAATTTTTTGAAAAAAAGTTTTAAAAAATAGTTTTCTTCTCTAATTTTACAACATTGAATAAGAAACAATAAAGTATTATTTTATGAACACGGCAACTTTAGCTAACGAAGATCTTGAAGAAGTAAAATTCGCATCTTTCAACGGTCCTGATGACGATGATGATGATTTCGATGATGATTTCGATTTACCTGAAATCGACTCGATTGGAGGATTGGATGACTTCGATGATGACGATGAATTTTAATATTTTAGTGCGATATAACACTACCTATTAAAACACCAGAGTATCATTAAAAAAATAAGGCGTTCAATCAAATTGAACGCCTTATTTTTTACTTTGCCTGATCGATCAATTTATGTAATTCCATCTTGGGAATCATGCCGCTTTGTCGCCATATTTGCTGTCCATTTTTGAACAGCACAAAAGTAGGCACGCCACTTACCTTATAAATCGAAGCAATTTTGGGATTTTTATCTACATCAATTTTAATGATGGATAGATCTTCCTGATAAAATTCCTTTACATCCTGTAAAATCGGCGCCATAGTCTGGCATGGACCGCACCACGTCGCAAAAAAATCCACCAAAACCAGCGAATTTGATTGAATAATCTGGTCAAAAGTAGCCATTATTGATTCTCCTTTACTTCTTCTTGCAATGCCTTATACCCACCTTGGATATTGCATATATGTTTAAATCCTTTAGCACTTAAAATAGATACAGCCACTGCACTCCTATATCCTGATTGACAGTGTACATACAGCTGTTTATTGTCTTTTTTAAGTGTAGAACCAAAATTAACGAAATCTGTTAATGGAATATTCATTGCATTGTCAATATGTCCATTACCAAATTCTTTATTTGTTCTTACATCCACAATATGACCTTGACCTGATCTTTTCCTAAATTCTCCTGCACTAATATTGCTCAATGAGACTACATCTTCGTTACTTTTCCAAGTTTCGATGCCACCATCTAAAACTCCAATAACATGAGTATAACCCAATTTTAATAAATGGTTGTAAACCGTATCCTGACTATCTATTTCTGTAATCAATAAAATTTTTTGCGCTTTATTGGGAAACACTTGTGCCAAAAAGTGATCAAATGGACCTTTAAAACCTATATTTATTGATTTCGGCACAAATCCTTGCAGGAATATATCGCCAGGCCGCGTATCAAGAACTTGAATAGCTGTTTCACGGCGCATTTTTTTAAATTCCTTCAATGTTAATCGTGGTAAATCTGAAGCGGGCTGCGACATCTCGGCCTGATGGTTCTTCGATGCTGCATGCAATTGCACTTGATCATTGAACAGTGCAAAACAGACCCCACATAATGTGATAAAAACGCTACGCATATATTTGACTATTTAAAAGGAATAAGCAGCTTTTCCAATTCCTCAATTTTACCATTGTATATATTTAAGTCCACATTGCCCTGAATGCCTCTGACAGAGCCTTTTTCAGAAAATTGCCAGAAAGCCCAATGCTCCTTGGGGTTCTCAACCCAAAAGTTGTAATTTGCAATCCATAGCGTATAAGCGGCAAACTCCTTTTCCAAAAAATCACTATAAAACTTATCTCCGGAGTAAAGAATGGGCTTTACTTTGTAGTGAGCTTCGACTTCTTCAAGCCAACGTTTTAGCCCAACTTTCAAGCTATCCATAGATTGTTGTTTTGGATGCTCCTCAATATCCAAGACCGGTGGAAGATCGCCAGGCTGTAATTTAACTTTTCGAATAAAATTCTTCGCTTGCTTTACCGAGTTTTCATTGGGTCTAAAATAATGATAAGCCCCTCTCAAAACCGCCCTATTTGCCGTTTTGCTCCAATTTCGACTAAACTTATTATCCATTCCTTTCTCACCCATTGTCGCCCTGATAAACACAAAATCTATCGGAAAATGATCATTGATTGTGCTTACCTTTTGCCAATCTATTTCTTCCTGGTAGGTAGACACGTCTATACCAAACACCTTATCATCGTGCTTGCTCATAATCTCAATATTTCGAATATCGTATTTAGCCTCCTTCGTCAGAGACTTGTCTTTGGAGGTAGCCACACGAAAATAGTATATAATTCCAGCTCGATAATGCCACATTACAAGACAGAGGAAAAACACCAGCATTCCTGCTATCATCCAGATCCACTTTGTTCCTCGGGCTTGACTTCCTTTTGTGCTTGTTTTCTTTCTTTTTAATCGCTGTTGTGCCATGGCACGATGAAGTTACGGCAATAGCAATTAACTCGCAAAATTTTCACAACAATTTATATTTTTGTGTATGATCGTGTACAACCCCAAAGACTGGCTTTCGGCAACTTTCAAGTTGCATAAATCAGATACCTTCAAAAAGTTACTGCCATTTCTTGTTTTAATCGCTTTTTATTCCTGGATGATTGCCTTTCTTGAATTGGAATACCTCAAATTAAATGAAAAGAGCTGGGTCAAAAACATTACCATTGTCCACAATCTTCTCGGTTTCGTTATATCGCTTTTACTGGTATTCCGAACAAACACAGCCTATGATCGTTGGTGGGAAGCCCGAAAGCAATGGGGTACATTGACCAATATAAGTAGAGCCTTTTCGTACAAACTAAATGCCATGCTGGATGTAGATGACAAAGTGAACCGTAGCTTTTTTAGAAAGGCAATCCCCCTATTCGCAGAGACACTATACGATTTTTTAAGATCGGATTACACCAAGTTTATGCTCGACGAAAACGAACACCCTGAGTTAAAAGCTTTGGATAATAAAAAACATGGCCCCAATCAAGTTTCTACCATGATCTTCCACAAAATCAATGATCTATATAAAGAAGGAACTATAAGTGGCGATCAGCTTATTATCCTTAATGAGGAAATTACTACTATGACACATGTTTGTGGAGCTTGTGAACGTATTAAAAATACGCCAATACCATTGGCATATAGTGCATTTATCAAGAAGTTCATTATCTTCTATACCATGACCCTTCCAGTAGGTTACGTTTTCTCCATCGGTTACTTTGTTGTGATTGCTGTACCATTTATTTTATATGTTTTAGCATCTCTCGAATTAATTGGCGAGTCCATTGAAGAGCCATTTGGTATCGACCAAGACGATTTACCGATCGACAAAATTGCGGCCAACATCAGGAAACACTGCCATGAGATTATCCCTGTATAGCCTTTTTTAAAAACAATCTAGCTCATTTTCAAACCCTAAGACTATCTATAGAAAATAAGTTTTGTAAATCTATTCGAAATTTCTACTTTTGTCGCGGAGAGTTGGCAGAGTGGTCGAATGCGGCGGTCTTGAAAACCGTTAACTGTCACAGGTTCGGGGGTTCGAATCCCTCACTCTCCGCAGAAAAAGCCTTTCAGAAATGAAAGGCTTTTTGCATTTTAGCCCAATCCGTCCCCTTACTCTTCTTAAGAACTAACCTCAAGTTTATATCCTTTACCACGTATAACCGTAATTTTGATAGTCGGATCAAACTCCAATTTTTTTCTAAGTTTTGATATAAACATATCTAGACTGCGCCCGACAATAATTCCCTCATCTTCCCAAATTTCTTTTTGCAGCCGTGTTCGCGCTATCGTTTGATTAGGAGACAAGGCTAAAATATGTAACAAACGGGTTTCCGTTCCAGTGAGATTTATGGTGTTTTCATTAATGATCATTTCTCGCTCCTGCGGATTAAACAAAACGGCCCCAAAGGTTAAAATACTGTTATTTTGATCGTCTAACACAATGCTTCGCCTCCGATCCGATTTCAAAAAAAAGAATCCAGCAAATGCTAAAAACAACACGATACCAAGAAAATAGTTATTCGCTGCTGTATTTATCCCGCTCGGTTTAAATTTAATATTGATCATGTAACATCCTTTAGGTTGCACTCTACCTCTACAAGCAATAATATCATCTTTTTTATTATGGGAAATAGCATATCCATAAGCTACACTCGAATTGCCACAGTTGAGTACATTAACGACATAATCACGGGCAAGAGGATCATTGACCAACAGCCGCTGAATAGTACTCACCATGAGTCTGGTTTAAAGGTGATTTCATTCTCAAACCTGATCCGATATTCATTTTCTTGAATCTTTTCTACCGGAAGTACCCTTGATCTACTGTCACCCGACTGTGTAAGCAGTTCATCCCCTATCCGCCGAAGCAAAACTTCTCTCCTGGCGCTATCAAAATCGTCTGTACCAGTCTTATCAAAAGCGATAAAGGCCATTGCAATAAACAAGAGCATTATCCCGCCATACAAGTACTTCCGGTTCCCTGAGAAAATATTTCGGCTTTCAGACATACGATTTACAATTTATTTACAAAGATTACATCACTATTTACAGTCTAAATCCCACTATATAAGTATCATCAACGTATTTTTGTTACATCACGCTAAAAAGGATACGAGAAAAAAGTTTGAACGGATCTAATTTACTGGGATAAATCTAATGTTCATTAAACTTTTAAAAATATGAAAAAAATTATCTACGTATTGGTTTTACCGCTCGCTATAGGAAGCGGCTTGGCCTTTGCCAATCGCGAAATCAAAAATGAAACCTTAAAAAAAACGACCCCGAATTCACGCACTCGTTCTGAAATGACCGCCGAAAGGAATAAATGGGAAGCGAGTCCTAATGGTATAAAGTTCAAAAAATGGCAAGAATCTCCCGAAGGCATAAAAGTACTTGACAACGCGGCGAAAATAAACAATCAGATAAAGAATTCTGCCGACATAGCCGCAGTTGTAACTTCGCTTTATCTTCCACTAGGAGCACAGTTAGGTTTCGGTGTGATGGTTAGAATTAATCGTGAAGACTATATTCTCAGTTTTGGCCTGGAAAATTCCAATGAATTTCAACAATTGCGAAGCTTGAAAGTAAACGACAAAATAACGATAAGGGGTCGTGGTGTCATGTACGCGCCTAAGTATTCGTATCCAATAGTAGCGGGCGACTATGTACAAAGAGATAACAAAATAATTTATAAACGCATACCTAACCAAGGCGCTTGCTGAGTAACGTAACAACCACTCCACAAGAAAAGCCTTTCAGCATTGAAGGGCTTTTTTGCAAACACAACTATTTGTACAAAAATTAAAATCACAACGAAAGTAACCTTGTTACTCAAATTAAGTCACCAAACCAACTCGATAAATTTCGACAGCCTAGCAACCGACCTAAATTGGATGAAAGGAAAAATAACAAGCGAATTAAACAAATCTGATCAACAACGAACAAACCAAAACACCAGGTAAAAAAACTGATTACCAACGGTTAAGAAAAAAAACACAGAAAGTATCTAAAAAAAACTTCAATTTTTTTTTAAAAAACACTGTGGAATCCATTCTTTTCTGCCATCATTATAAGGAGTAACAACAACGTGTTAACCTAAAGATGACGATCATGGCAGAATTAAATCAAAAAACGCAAGAAACGGGAAAGAAAAAAATAAGAAGCAGGAAAATGGCCCCTAAAGTAGATTTAACAGCGATGGTAGACCTCGCATTTCTTCTCATTACATTTTTTATGTTGACCACAACATTAAATAAACCATCTGCAATGGATATCGCCATGCCAGACAAAACTAAATCAGCTATAGAAAGTTCGGTTCTTATTGATGAAAACCGCACGGCAACTCTTATCCTGGGCGAAGGAAAATTCATGTGGTATCATGGGGATTTCAAAAAACCGATCAGCTCTTCACAAATACCGGTAGATATCGACAAAGGGCTCTCGGCTGTTATTGCACAGTTAAAAGCTAAGATTAGCACCATGCCCAATACAAAGGACATGATTGTATTGATTAAACCTAGCAAAGAAGCGCGCACGAAAGATGTTATTCAAACGATAGACCATTTGAAGGACCAGCATATCGCACGTTACGTAATCAGTAAAACGCAAATCGAAGAAGAAAAGCAATTGCTCGCTGCACTCCAGTAACATTGATTTAAACGATATCTTGTCCATGCTTTGAGATAACCTATTGAATGAGCCTTTCATAGGTAAAATCAATGAGTGTCATCAAAAAATGCGGAAATGCTTACTATTTGATCAAATATACAATAACAAGTTTACCGAAAGATCGTATGATCCATCGATCTTTCGGTAGATTCCAGACGCGTAGCCTATATTATCTTTTATCCAGATTATTCCAATAACGTTCCACATTTTCTTTTACCTCAACCGGTAGGGATGCATAATTGTCCGAAAACGTTGTTTGGCTATAACCATCTGCTTCCTCTGCACGGAGACGGTAAAACTTATTCTTATAAAGAACTAGTCCAATACAGCTTAGCTGCTTTTGCAGGTCATCCTTTGGATGCCTTGAATAGATAAATAATGCATCCAATTTACCATCCCTATCCGCATCAAAAAATGCCTTTCGAGATTCCCAAACCGACGTAACAATCCCTTCTTCGGATATCAATTCATCAGCCACAAGCTGCCACATTCCATCGATCTGCTGAAATTGTTGTACATAAAGTTTGTCGGGATCAGCACCCCGTTCCTCTTTTGAAAAAACAATATAATTATCTTCTTTTGGAGTCTGAAGGCGTTCCACTTGTAACACACGCTTCCCCTTAAATGGAAAACCAGAAGACTGAAAATTTTCCTTATTGATCGAAATTGTTGTAACCTGTGCCTCAACAGCATAAAATCCCATCGATAATAGGATTAAAAGAACGTATTTTCCCATATGTTTTTCCCTTTGTATTGAGTCAATTTACTGACAATAAAAGAGAATTACAAAATTTCAACGAGACATCTTTACATCCAAGTGATGCGATTCTCTATAAATGTCACTACATTTAATCCAGATAAACATCATGAAAAAGTTTTTGATCCAGCTATAGGCCTTTATTCATGAGCATAGATCATACGCCGATGAAACAGGATATTCAGACACTCGATGACATTAAAGTATTAGTAGATCAATTCTATACGACGATACGTAAAGATACTTTGCTCGGACCTATTTTTAAAGAACGAATCCAAGACAATTGGGCTATACATCTTGAAAAGATGTATAGTTTCTGGCAGACTATCCTACTAGATGAACATAGTTATTTCGGCAGCCCTTTTCCACCCCATATCAATTTACCCATTGATGCACAACACTTTGGTCAATGGCTCAATTTATTCGAAGCAACAGTAGATTGCTTATACAGTGGACAAAAGGCCGAAGAGGCTAAATGGCGTGCGCAGAAAATGGCCCAAATGTTTCAGTTCAAACTGGAATACCTGCAGGCCAATCCCAACAAGAAACCCTTGATCTAAAGTTGGCCTACAAAGCCCACTTGATCACATTGATAAATAAAAATTAATCCAAAAAAAAGCCCTTGGAAACTATCCAGGGCTTTTTTAGTTGATGTGATTCAATTTATGCTTTTTCTTCTTTTAAGGAAGTAGATTCTTTTTTGGGTTCCTTTTCTTCGAAACCTGAGCGTAAAATTTCATCCCATAAGGAAGAACTTACTCCAAAGCCTTTTTCGGGATCAGAATAATGATGCAACATATGGTGCTGCTTGATGCGTTTGAAAATGCCGCTTTTAAAATTAGCATGGTGCATCGCATAATGACATTCGTCATAGATCAAATACCCCACCATAAAACCTGAGAAAAAACAGGCTAAGATAAACTCATTCGAAAAAAACAATGTAAAACCAAGATAGACCAAAAGAGCGAGTGGAATACTCGCTGACAACGGCATCACCAAACGCATACGGTCTCTTGGGTAATCATGATGCACACCATGGAAAATAAAAGCGATTCGCTTTCCCCATTCCGATGTCGGATGAAAATGAAACACCCAACGATGTAACGCATATTCAAAAGCAGTCCAAAAAGCTAAACCAAAAATAAAATACCCAATGTAGGTTAAAAAGGAAATGTCTCCCCAAACTAGCGCTTTATACGAAAAGAAAACAACCACGGGTACATAGAAAATCAAAGGTACACTCCAATGCACTTTCGTCAAAGACTCTAAAAAGTCATTCTTGAACATGCGCGTAGATTCCGTAGAATTTGAAACATAATTACGCTTTGCCATAATACTATTTTTATTATTCCCTCACAAAAATAAGTATTTTAAGCACAAATGAAGAAGGTTTCTGATGAGAAAAACAAAATAACTGACCTTTTTAATAAAAAGGTTAAACAATAATCATTACCCCAATCAAGCTAAACCCTTTTTATTTCATCTATTACCTCAAATTTCCACTCTTTTCTATAAAATCAACTAAAATGAACTCGCACTAAAATTGACAAATCCAAGACAGTTTACTTATTTAAAGTTGACTGTTCCTCCGGCCATTTTCTTTTCTACACGTTGTTCTGGTTTTCCATAGACATCAATGACACCGCCACCACGTGTTTTGGTTTCGATGGAATCAGTAACATAAACATTCGCTTTACCACCACCATTAACGGTGACCACCGTGGTGTTCGTCTTAAAATCTTTTCCTTCATATTTACCGCCAAAATTCGAAATGATCTCCTGTTTGTTTGCCTTTCCATACAAAGCGATTGTAGCACCTGAGGTCACTTTTATTTCAGCTGTTTTTACCGCTGTATAGAGATCGACCAGACCACCTTCTGAAGCATATACTTTTAAGTGATCAGCAGCAACTGTATTATTTGTGGTCGCAAATACCTTGGCGCCTTTTTTTGCTTCCACATTGTTCAAACTCTTGTAATACACCTTCACAGAGATATTCCCCCCTTGCAGCATGTTCAACGTATTCATTTTCAAAACCAAGGATCCATTTGTGTTGACCACCTTAACATTCTCGTGATTCTGTCCTTCAAACGTCACCAAGGACTCGTCGGACTTAATCAACTCCACCTGAATCTTGTCTGTCGCTACCACCGAAGAAAAATCGCCAACATTTTGCTTCACCTGCCCAAACCCCATTTGGGCAATTAATAAAAGAATTACACTGACTCCTAAAAATTTCATATTTACTTGACTTTTTATTGTTGTTCGTCAAAAAATAAGCCAATTCCTACTAAGACCAGTATTTTTAACCTATTTTGACATAAAAAAATGCCCCCATAAAGTGTTTAACTTTTTGGGGGCACTAAAGACGTTTTTATAATCTATTTTTTAGCTTATACTTATAGTTTGCTATTGACATCTACTGCATTCAAATCAGCGAATGCTTCTTTCAGACGAGCAACAAACGTTTCTTCACCTTTACGTAACCAAACGCGGGGATCGTAATATTTTTTATTTGGAGAATCAGCTCCTTCTGGATTACCGATCTGACCTTGCAAATAATCATGGTTTTTCGCTTCATAAGCTCTCACACCATCCCAAAACGCCCATTGCATATCGGTATCAATGTTCATTTTGATTGCACCGTATGAAATCGCTTCTGCAATTTCTTCAGGAGATGAACCAGAACCACCGTGGAATACAAAGTTTACTGGTTTTTCAGCAGTAAGATTATATTTCTCACGAATATATTCTTGTGAATTGTGTAATATAACTGGTTGCAACTTCACATTACCTGGTTTGTAAACACCATGAACGTTACCAAATGCAGCTGCCACTGTAAATTTGTCAGATACTTTAGACAGTTCTTCAAAAGCATAGGCAACCTCTTCCGGCTGAGTATACAGTTTTGAACTATCTACATCCGAGTTGTCAACACCATCTTCTTCACCACCTGTAACACCCAACTCGATCTCCACGGTCATACCAAGTGGTTTCATACGTGCTAAGTATTTAGCTGAAATTTCAATATTTTCTTCAATTGGCTCTTCCGATAAATCCAACATGTGAGAAGAGAACAATGGTTTTCCGTGTTGCTCAAAGAATTTCTCGCCAGCGTCCAACAAACCGTCGATCCAAGGTAAAAGTTTCTTAGCTGCGTGATCTGTATGCAGAATAACCGCTACACCATAATGCTCAGCTAATAAATGAACATGTTGTGCTGCAGATACCGCTCCCAATACACAAGCTTGTAAATTATCGTTGTTCAAGGTTTTACCAGCGTAGAATTGCGCTCCACCATTTGACAATTGAATAATTACAGGAGAATTTACTGCTTTCGCAGTTTCCATAACTGCATTGATAGAGTTTGTTCCGATAATGTTTACCGCAGGCAAAGCAAACTTATGTTTCTTCGCTACCTCAAACAACTCTTGTACTTGATCTCCTGTCAATACACCTTTAAAATCTTTTAGGCTCATATTTCTGTTATTGATTTATTTTAATCTTTCATTATACTTGAAGCTACTAAATTATTAAAAATTATTATTACTTCCTAATTTTTATAGTGTACTAAATACACTATCAATCCATAGGGAATATAGAATCTTAACAAATCATAAACCTCTGATTATTCCTTTGAATAGAATAGTCCACTTGTCCCTATTTTTCCCAATACCATGAACAACAGGTTATCCGCAATTATCATTGGATCACAGATAAGGCATCTTGAATGTATTCAGAAATACGAATTATTTTAAATATTGTGTCGAGATTGATTAAATTTGGATTCACCAAATTGTCACTATTATGCTACAGGTATACGGTATCAAAAATTGTAACACAGTAAAAAAAGCACTTACATGGTTGGAAGACAACAATATCCCCTTTCAATTTCATGACTTCAAAAAAGAAGGTGTCAGTGAGGATAAATTAAAAGAATGGGAAACACAGGTAGACTGGCAGGCCTTAGTGAATAAAAAGGGAACTACATGGAAAAAACTATCTCCGGAAACTCAAGAACAAGTCGTAGACAGTAATAGCGCCAATAAGGTGCTTCAGGAAAACACGAGTATGATTAAACGTCCCGTTATTGAATACAATAAAGGCATATTACTTGGTTTTAATGAAACAGAGTACGTAACAAATTTAAAATAGTTCCAGAAAGCTCCCTGGAATGGAGGTCTTAAAAAGCCTCCAATTGTACCAAATACACCTTTAAAGTCCCCCTTTTTCCCTTAACTTTTAAGACGTCGTTTTCGTTTTTTTTGGCTCAATGTACTTTTCATTGTATATTGGAGCAAATAAACATAATTTAAGTAAACGTATGATGAAAAGAATTGCACTGGCTTCTTTAAGCCTTGTTGCGTTGAGCTATGCTTATCCGGCCTTTGCACAGGAGAAAACATCCAATTATAGCTATACTGAGGCCTTTGCACCCTTGTTTTTTAAAAATAATGGTAACGAATATCGTTCCGCAGCCGGAAAACCGGGCCCTGCCTACTGGCAAAATGCAGCCGATTATAAAATTCAGGCTTCCCTGAATGATCAAAATGATCAAATTACAGGAGCTGTTGAGATTACTTATAGTAACAATAGTCCGGACAATATGAACTATCTGTGGTTGCAGTTAGATCAAAATATGTTTTCACAACATGGCCGTGGTCAATTGATCTCCCCCTTGACCGACAGCCGTTACGGTGATGGCAACTCCACTTTTGATGGTGGATATCAGATACAATCGGTTACGGACGTAAACGGAAATACGATCGAACATATTATTGACGATACCCGCATGCAGCTTCGACTTCCGACGGCATTAAAGAGCAAGGGCGGAAAAATAACTTTTAAGATTAAATACCAATACACCGTTCCTAAATATGGAGCTGATCGTACCGGTATACTTGATACAAAAAACGGAAAAATCTATGCCATTGCACAATGGTTCCCAAGACTGTGTGTCTATGACGACATTAGAGGTTGGAATACGCTTCCTTATACAGGACCAGGAGAGTTCTATCGTGAATTCGGAAATTACCAGGTTGAGATCACTACTCCAGCAAACCACATGGTTGTCTTGGGTGGCGAATTGTTAAACCCACAGGAAGTATTTACAGCTGAGCAACTCAAACGATACCAACAGGCACAACGTAGCGATGAAACCGTAATCATCCGCTCCGCCGAAGAAGTTACCGCAAAAAACTCCAGACCTGACAAGAAAACCTTAACCTGGAAATATCAACTTAATAATGCGCAAGACATTGCCTGGGCCTCCTCTACGGCATTTATAGTAGATGGTGCGAAGATCAATCTGCCCAGCGGAAAAAAATCCCTTGCTTTGTCAGCCTATCCAATTGAAAGTAACAGTAACAATGCCTGGGAACGCTCGACAGAATATACAAAAGCCGCAATTGAAATCTATTCAAAAAGCTGGTTTGAATATCCTTACCCTGTAGCGGTCAATGTAGCTTCCAATGTTGGTGGAATGGAATACCCAGCCTTGTCGTTCTGTGGCAATCGGGCCAAAGCAGGTTCACTTTGGGGGGTTACTAACCACGAGTTTGGTCACAATTGGTTCCCAATGATTGTCGCATCCAACGAACGTGAACATGGCTGGATGGATGAAGGGTTCAATACATTTATTAACGAACTCGCTACAAAGGAATTCAATAATGGTGAATATTACCGTAATCAGGCGAGCAGATCCTACATCTTTACTGCCCGTAATCTTGAACCGATCATGAGTACTCCGCAAAACATGAAAGAACGTAATATTGGTGCTTTGGTCTACTATAAGCCAGCTTATGGACTGAAATTATTGCGAAACGAAATCATCGGTCCTGAGCGCTTCGATTACGCTTTTAAAAAATATATCCAAGAATGGGCTTACAAACACCCTACTCCAGAGGATTTCTTCAAAGCCATTGAAAACGGTGCTGGAGAAAACCTAAACTGGTTCTGGCGCGGGTGGTTTGTCAACAACTGGCAAATGGACCAAGGTATAAAATCGGTATCCTATGTCAACAACGAGCCAAAATTTGGCGCACTTGTCACCGTGGAAAATCTCGAAAAATTACCGATGCCAGTTATTATTGAAGCGACAACCGTATCGGGCAAGAAGATCCGAAAAAAACTACCGGTGGAAATCTGGGAAAGAAATGACGTATGGCAATTTAAAATACCCACCACAGAGTCATTGCAATCTGTACAGTTAGATCCTGACATGGTCATGCCGGACAAAAACCCAGACAATAATTCGTGGAAAGCAAATTAGCAGATTTTCAAAATCTATTCGTTATTTTTGGCTAGAGAACAATCATGAACGTACGGCGTAAACAAAACAGCAAATATCCTGTTCATTCATAGATTGAAAATACATAACTATATTTATTCGCATGAAAATCTTACAAACGATTCTAAGCTGCTTACTTATTACGCTAATGAGTGGACATCTTGTTGCACAGGAAAAAACCAAGGGGATTATTATGGAACTTGTCAGCGGTGAGAAAATCGAGGCTGCACAGATCCAAAATTTAAGAACCAAGGTTGAAGTACAGACCAATAGAGATGGCTCCTTTGCTATTGACGCCAATATAAACGACCTCTTGTTGATCAAGGCTGTGGGATATGAACAAGATACTGTTTTCATTTATGATAGCAGCTTACGCAGAATCTATTTGAACAGAATGAATAATGTTATCGAACTGAGTGAAGTTGTCGTCGAACGGATGACAGACAGCAGACTTGCTGCTGAAATCCAGCGCGAGAAGACTTTAGGAAAGTATTCTGACGCCAGTCAAAATCGCGGTGGAGTACGGATTTCTCCAAGCCGCATATTTAGTAAAGAGGGAAAACAAGCGCGTTCAAACTATAAACTTCTGGTCGATGAACTCGAAAAAAGAGCAGTTGACAGAAAGTTCACAGAAAACCTGATCAAAGAATTGACTCCGCTCAATGGTTCGGATCTAGCCCTGTTTAAGGAAAGATTTAGACCATCTTATAAATTTATCCAAAACAGCAGCCAAGAAACTTTGAAGGTCTATATCATGGATAGTTATAAAAAATTTAACGAGAAAAAATAAAAAACAAACACTTTTATCACGTGATTGTCAGAAGGTTTTAAACTGTAATAATTTTTATTTCAGTTTAAAACCTTTTCTGTTACTTTGTGTTATAATTTAGAAAAATCAGCAGAGGATGTTACACAACTTGAGGTTCGCAACAGCATTACACATTATGGTTTTGGCACAGTTAGAAGAGTCGAATCAATGGCTTTCTTCTGAATATATTGCGTCAAGCATCCAGGTCAATGCGAGTGTGGTTCGCAAAGAAATTGCATCTCTCAAAACAGCATCTTTATTGACAAGTAAAGAAGGTAAGGGCGGCGGTATTCGCATAAATCCCGAGAATCCAACGATTACCTTGGCTGATATTTATATTAGCTCCAAGCAAAGCGATTTCGGCGGGAAATTTAACAATCCCAATCCGGCCTGTGTTGTTGGCAAAAATATCAACTCCAAACTCCAGGATCTGTATCAGGAAGTCGACACTGATATTGTACAGCGTTTGGAAAAGATAACCCTAGCTGATTTTAGCAAAACATTTAATTAAAGGAAACATGAAAGTAGCAGTAATTGGATCCACAGGATACGTAGGATCTCATCTCGTAAAAGAATTGGTAGACCGCAACTATGACGTCGTTGCAATCGCCCGCCACACCGAAAATATTCCATCGACTGAAAAAGTAACCAAACTCCAAGTAGATATCAATGATAATAATCAATTGGTTTCTGCTCTAAAAGGTGTTGATGTTGTTGTTTCGGCTTTCAATGCCGGATGGACCAACCCTAATCTTTATGAGGATTTTACAAAAGGTGCATTGGCAATCCAACAGGCTGTTAAAGATGCCGGTATCAATCGTTTAATTGTTATTGGTGGTGCAGGAAGTTTATTGATTGATGGAAATAGACTGGTCGATTCACCGGATTTTCCCAAAGAAATTAAACCTGGGGCATTAGCTGCAGCAGATTATCTGAATACCATCCAGAAAGAAGATCAACTTACCTGGACCATGTTTAGTCCCGCTATAGAAATGAATTCCCATGCTGGTGGAACACGTACCGGAAAATACCGCACAGGCCTTGATGCTCCTGTATTTGATCAGGAAGGTCGTTCTAGATTATCAGTAGAGGATCTTGCTGTAGCAATAGCAGACGAAATTGAGAACAAACAATTCCTCAATAAACGCTTTACAGCAGCGTATTAGTACCCAAACAAGCATTTGATTCAGATTTTATTACAAAAGGGAGGAGCAATCTTCCCTTTTTTCATTGAGATCATTTATATTTGACATTAATTAAACAATTGAAAAGCTAAATAATCGTAAAGAATTAATCCTATGCTATTTAAAAAATCGATTCCTCAACTCATTGCTGAAGCAAATGAAAATGGAGAACACACGCTAAAGAGGACACTGTCCAGCTCGGGCCTTATCGCCCTCGGTGTCGGGGCCATCATTGGGGCAGGACTTTTCTCCCTAACAGGGATTGCCGCTGCTGAAAATGCAGGGCCAGCTGTTATCCTATCTTTCATTATCGCAGCAGTAGGCTGCGGATTCGCAGGTCTTTGTTATGCCGAATTTGCCTCTATGATCCCTGTTGCGGGAAGTGCTTACACATATTCCTACGCCACAATGGGTGAATTTGTCGCCTGGATTATCGGCTGGGATCTCGTCCTAGAATATGCACTAGCAGGAGCTACAGTAGCCGTCAGTTGGTCCCAATATTTCAACCAGCTCCTGATGATATTCCATATCCAGCTCCCCGACACCCTACTCAAAGGCCCTTGGGAAGGTGGAGTGGTCAACTTACCGGCTATCATTATTGTTTGTTTACTATCGCTATTGCTGATGCGTGGCACACAGGAGTCATCCCGTGTAAACAATATATTGGTTATCCTAAAAGTCGGTGTTGTATTGATTTTTATCGCCTTGGGATGGAGCTTTATCAATCCTGCAAACCACGATCCATTTATCCCTGTAAATGCAGGTGAAGAGCTTGTAAAAAGTGGACAACAAAGCTTCTGGTCATTTTTAAAGAGTGATGACTTCGGTCACTTTGGTATCAGTGGTGTATTGCGCGCTGCTGGGGTTGTCTTTTTTGCATTCATCGGCTTTGACGCAGTGAGTACAGCTGCCCAGGAAGCGAAAGATCCAAAAAAAGGTATGCCAATCGGTATCATCGGCTCGTTAATAATCTGTACACTTTTGTATGTTTTATTCTCTTACGTAATGACAGGTATCGAAAACTATACGATGTTCAAAGGTGACGCTAAGCCAGTTGCGACAGCTTTTGCCAGAACAGGCTACCATTTCTTAAATACAGCGTTGATTATTACGATTATTGCAGGATACACTTCAGTTATTCTCGTGATGTTACTTGGTCAGAGCCGCGTATTTTATTCGATGAGTAAGGATGGTTTGCTTCCAAAGATATTCTCAGACTTATCCAAAAGACAGACTCCTTGGAAAACAAACGCTATTTTCATGGTATTCGTCAGTATATTCGCAGGTTTCGTTCCAGTTTCAGACCTTGGCCATATGGTAAGTATCGGTACCTTATTTGCCTTCACCCTCGTATGTGTGGGTATTTTAGTACTACGTAAAACAGACCCCAATTTGGAGCGCCCATTTAAAACACCACTGGTTCCTTTCGTTCCGATCATGGGAATCTTGGTCTGTATTTTAATGATGGCTTCATTGCCAATAGAAAGCTGGGAGCGTTTGGCCGTCTGGCTTGGTATAGGCTTATTGATTTATTTTGTATACGGCAAAAAACATAGTGTCATTAGAAAACAACATCAGAACCAACAATAAGCTGGTTAAACATAAAAAAGGCTTCTTTATAGAGAAGCCTTTTTTATGTTTAAGAAATCGAATAGCGCATTCCCTCTATAACGCGCTCAGTTTAAAATAGCCATTCGCAATGGTATCTTCTTCCAAACCGGTCTTTGGGGTAATTTGAATACTATACTGCTCTTTATCACGAGGTAATAGCAAATCTTCGATCTCATAAATATCATCAACATCCAAACCATACTTATCATCGATGTGTGCCGAACTGTGGTGCTTCCAAAAAACAGTCCGTTTTGCCTTTTCAGTAGCCTTGGCCAAACTCGATGCAACAATAAGCTCTTTGTAATGGAACTCATCAAATTCATTCGGTTTGTATCCCCCTAAATTAACAAAAAACAATTTCACTTCCGAATCAACAGCCTGTCCATTCCCCCTTTCAGTAACCTTAATTTCATATTCCCCGATCTTATGGACAATACGGTAGGCATCAATATGGATTTTACCATCAGCCTCAGGCCAAAAATCTTTAATGGGATCAACAAAATCCTTGAGCTCATTCCCAATGCCAAAGAAAATGTCATGCTGTTCTGTCCGTCTATTTTTCGGCTTACAACCGATCAAAATCATAAATAACTTCATAGTCAAAAACCAGTCTTTCAATGTCCATACTAGAATATCCAGTTTATTTTTCAGCGATGTTTATGCGTACGAATCATGGATATTTCATAACTTAAGCCCTATAAAAAATAAAAATAACTATTATCCACCACATTTAACATACATTATAACTTCACAATGCACAAAATATTCCTATCATTTACGTTACTATTCTTATCATTACTGTCCTTTGGACAAAAAGCCGCTACCGATAAAAAACTCGAATCACAGATAAAACAGCTCATTCAGGGTTTTCAAGGCGATGTTGGCATTTATGTACACCATCTTAAAAAAAATAAAGAAGTCAACATTCAGGGCGACAGCATTTTCCCTACAGCAAGCATTGTCAAAATCCCCATTTTAGTCGGTATCTTTGATAAAATTGAAAAAGGTGAACTACAACTTGATCAGCAACTACTCTACCGTTCGAGTCAACGCTATGGTGGCTCAGGACTTATGCAGTTCTTTAAGGATAGTACACAAGTTGACCTGAAAACCTTGGTCGCACTTATGCTATCGTATAGTGATAATGTAACCAGCATTTGGAATCAAAAGCTAGCAGGAGGAGGTATCGCAATCAATCAATTAATGAGTAGCCTTCAACTGCCCCATACACGTGTCAACTCGCAGACAGAGGGGCGGAAACCGGATTGGGAAAAATATGGTTGGGGCCAGACTACACCAAAAGAAATGGCCGACTTGGTCACACTAATCCGACAAGGCAAAGTTGTGTCCTCAAAATCTTCCGATCAGATGTATCGTTTTATGGGCAACATGTTCTATGACGAGAGAGGGCTATCGCAAATCCCTTCCACTATCAAAACAGCTTCAAAAACAGGCTCTTTAGATGACGTACGCAATGAGGTCATTTTGGTCAATGCGCCGAAAGGAGATTACGTTTTCAGTATTTTCACCAAGAACAACACGGACAAAAGCTGGGGTAAAACAAATGAAGCAGAGGCACTGACCCGTAAGCTCTCCAAATTGTTATGGGATTATTACCAATAAGCGTATTGAAGTCAATATGATAACGATATGATATAAAAAAGGTGGGCACTCAAAAAAGTGCCCACCTTCCCTATCTTTAAAATGAAATACGTCGACTAATTCTTTAACGCTTCACCTACATTTTTTGCTTTCCGGCTAATATCGTCACCTACTTTTTTGGAAGCATCTTTTACATCTTTAGCGGCCTCTTTCGTTCCAGTCGCAACATCATTTGCAACTTTCTTCGTACCGTCAGCGACATCTTTTGCAGCATCCTTTGTTTTATCAACAGCCGTGTTCGTTGCATCCACTGTCGCATCTTTTGCATCTTTCAATCCCTCTTTTACATCCTCACCGGCATTACGTAGCGCAGCCTTGGTTTTTTCCCAGGCAGTATTAGCTTCTTCAGAAGCAGCGCGAGCTTTTTCTTCAGCTGCTTTATCACCTTTTGCGATAGCTTCATCCAGATCCTTTTTTGCTTGTTCTGCTTTCAAACGCGCATTTTCTTCCGCATTTTTTAAATCTGCGATCGCCGCATCTACATGCTCACCGACTGTTTGTGCCGAATCTGTCGCTGTAGTGTCTTTTTTCTCCGAATTGTTGCAAGAAGACATCACCAATGCTCCTGCTACGACTGCTAAAAGTGCAATTTTTTTCATTATAAATTGATTTATGAGTGTAGTTTTCAACGGCTCATCAGAGCGCGCTTACATCAATTTACAACTTCTATGCCAAATAGACAAAATTATTGCTTTGGATAGATCGTTCCTTTCGCAGCTTCGAGCGTATTTTTCAATAAACCAACAATCGTCATCAAACCTACGCCTCCTGGAACAGGTGTAATCCACGAGGCCTTAGGAGCAACATTTTCAAAATCAACATCCCCATATAACTTAAAACCAGATTTCGTTGCTGTAGAAGTTTCTCTATTGATACCCACATCGATCACTACTGCACCGTCTTTAACCATGTCGGCCGTAACAAAATTTTTCTTACCAATTGCTGCAACAACGATGTCGCCTCTCAGAACCTCCGTTTTAAGATCTTTTGTACGACTATGTGTTAATGTCACTGTACAATTACCTGGATTGGAATTACGTGCTAGTAAGATACTCATTGGCGATCCTACGATATTGCTTCTTCCAACCACAACGGCGTGCTTGCCTGCAGTATCGATCTTATAATATTCCAACATCAGCATAATACCATATGGTGTTGCTGGAATAAAACAAGGAAGATTACGTTGCATGCGCCCGAGGTTGATTGGGTGGAAACCATCCACATCTTTGCGGTAATCAATTGCTTCGGTAACTTTATCCGGATCAATATGTTTTGGTAAAGGCAGCTGAACAATCAAACCGTCAATAGACTCATCCTGATTGATTTCTTTGACCTTAGCGATCAATTCATCCTCTGTTATGTTTTCATCATAACGAATGTTTGTTGATTCAAAGCCGACCAGTTGACAGTTGCGCATTTTGCTAGCTACATAGGTTTCGCTACCACCATCATTCCCCACAAGGATAGCAACCAAATGAGGCTTACGGCCAGTCTGTGTCGTAAATTCAGCCGCATCTAACGCAATTTGCTCTTTAATTTTTTCGGAAACTAGTTTACCATCTAATAGATTCATGTTTAGGAGATTTTATTGTATTTAAAAGGAGCCCAAGAGCTCCTTTATTATAGTGTTATTTTGATTAATCTAATTTCAATACCGCCATAAATGCAGATTGCGGAATCTCTACGTTCCCAACCTGACGCATGCGTTTCTTACCTTTCTTCTGTTTCTCCAAAAGCTTACGCTTCCGGGAGATGTCACCACCATAACATTTTGCTGTAACATCTTTACGTAAAGCGGAGATCGTCTCACGTGCGATGATCTTTGCGCCGATTGACGCTTGAATACGAATTTCAAATTGTTGACGTGGTAACAGTTCTTTTAGTTTTTCACAGATCTTTTTACCAAAATCATAGGCGTTACTTCTGTGAATTAACGACGACAGGGCATCTACAGGTTCATCGTTCAATCGGATATCCAATTTGACCAAGTCTGACTTGCGATAACCAATCTGGTGGTAATCAAATGAAGCATAACCTTTAGAGATTGTTTTCAACTTATCATAAAAGTCAAATACAATTTCTCCCATTGGCATTTCAAAAACCAATTCAACACGATCTGACGTCAAATAATGCTGATTCATGATCGTACCACGTTTCTGGATACAAAGAGACATAATTGGTCCTACGAAATCCGATTTCGTAATAATATTAGCTTTGATATAGGGCTCTTCGATTGAATCCAATTTACTTGGATCCGGTAGATCTGAAGGATTATGTACGATCACTTCCTCTTTATCTTTGGTCATATAGGCCTTATAAGATACGTTGGGAACTGTCGTGATAACCGTCATATCAAACTCGCGCTCGAGGCGCTCCTGAATAATCTCCATGTGAAGCATACCCAAGAACCCACAACGGAAACCGAAACCCAAGGCTGCCGACGACTCTGGTTCAAACACCAAAGAAGCATCGTTTAGCTGCAAACGGTGCATCGATTCACGCAACTCCTCGTAATCCTCCGTATCTACAGGATAAATACCCGCAAAGACCATCGGTTTCACCTCTTCAAACCCTTGGATAGCCTCAGAACAAGGACGATCTTTATGCGTAATGGTATCCCCTACTTTCACCTCCCGTGCCTCCTTGATACCAGAGATAATATAACCTACATCACCGGTCTTAATGACTTCTTTAGGTACTTGATTCAACTTCAGCGTCCCAATTTCATCGGCAAAATATTCTTTCCCAGTGGCAACAAATTTCACGCGGTCGCCTTTACGGATTTCACCATTTTCAACTTTAAAATAAGCCATGATACCACGGAATGAGTTGAAAACAGAGTCAAAAATCAAGGCTTGCAAAGGTCCATCAGGATCACCCACTGGATGTGGAATACGGTCCACAATAGCTTCCAAAATATCCGGAACACCAAGACCAGTTTTACCAGATGCAGGAATAATCGCATCGCGGTCACCACCGATCAAATCCACAATCTGATCTTTGACTTCTTCCGGCATAGCACCAGGAAGGTCCATTTTGTTGAGAATTGGGATGATTTCCAAATCATGCTCCAACGCTAGATATAAATTTGAAATCGTTTGCGCCTGAATACCTTGAGATGCATCAACGATCAATAAAGCGCCCTCGCAGGCAGCAATTGAACGCGACACCTCATAAGAAAAATCCACGTGTCCCGGGGTATCAATCAGGTTCAAAATATATTCCTGACCATCTCTTTTATAATTCATTTGGATGGCGTGACTCTTGATCGTAATACCACGTTCACGTTCCAAATCCATATTATCAAGTAATTGTGCCTGTGCCTCACGCTGACTGATGGTATTGGTATACTCTAAAAGGCGGTCTGCCAAAGTACTTTTGCCATGGTCAATATGCGCAATAATACAGAAATTACGAATGTGCTTCATATAGGATTTTTAAACTCTTTTGCTAAAAGGCAAAGATACCTTTTTTTATATATATTTATATAAACTAGCTTTTTTTTAGTTTACTATACGCGAAGACATCAGACTAGACACTATTCCTATTAAGAACGGTAGAAACTGCATCCGCTATTCAGCAATAGCATATAAAAAATGTTTCTGATTTCGTGTAACATTGTCTGTGTCCCACGAAATTCGTCCTCGAAATTGCTCCGAACGAATTGGGCAATTGTCGACCTGACAATATTGGCAGCACTGTGGAAGACAAGGATCCGCATGAACGAAAAATTCGGTCCGTACCGACATCTCCTTATTAACAATCTTATCCACAGCAGAAATTTCATCGTGCACCTGGATAAGGTCAAGGTAACGGGGTAGTGTGAGATGGCAATCTACATGGAGTTCGTTCCCATAGCGCTGTACACGAAGATTATGAACATCAATCCATTCATCTTTCCGATTGCGCTCCAAGATTTCGACGACATCTTGTACGAGCGCTGTATCCGATTCATCCATCAATCCACCGATCGATTGGCGAAGTAGCTTATAACCATTGAAGAGGATAAAAAGCCCCAATACAATTGAAATGACCACATCGATCCATTGGAAACCTGTCAGTCTCATCAATAGTAAACCCAGTATCAATCCGACCGTACTATAGGCATCTACCTGCAGATGTTTTCCGTCCGCCACCAAGGTAATAGAGCCCAATGCACGTCCACGCTTCATGATATAGAATCCTACTGCAAAATTTATCACAGATGTAATACCGATCAAATAAATCCCTTGTTCAAGGTGCGTTAACGCTGCCGGAAAGAAAAGATTGTAACAAGCCTTGGCTAAGATAATGGCGCCGGCGATAAAAATAAGTCCACCTTCCAAAAACACCGAAAAGAACTCCACTTTACCATGCCCGTAGGGATGATTCTCATCCTTAGGTTGCGCCGAAAGATAAATACTATAAAATGCAAAACCCGAAGCAATCACATTAACGATACTCTCTGCCGCATCTGTAAAGATTGCACTGGAGTCCGTTAAAAAGTAGGCAAAAAACTTCACAATCATCAAACCTATTCCCGTAAAAAGCGATAGTAAAACCAATCTTCTTTGTCTTGACATGATGCTTATCTTCTATATGAAACCTTCTATGAGCTAATGATGAAATGAGGACTAGCCAGCATTTTTGTGAGCGCAAAGGTAAAGATATAACGACAAATCAGAACGATTAGTTTTGAACATCCAACGTCAGGGATCAATTAAATAACTGTGCTAAATCGCTTCAACAGCCCTTTTATTAAAAAAGCTCAATAAAAGAGCTACTTTTCTTTGTAAATTCTCAAAAATAAAGAAGATTATTTGCAACGTATATAATATCTTTGTCTTACCATGAGCACATCATCATACTTATCAGACAGGATAAATAATTTGTCCGAATCGGCTACACTTAAAATGACCAAGTTGGGCCGCGAATTAGCAGCAAAAGGCGTTAATGTAATTAGCCTTAGCGTAGGTGAACCTGATTTCAACACCCCTGAGCATGTAAAAGATGCAGCGAAGAAAGCCCTAGATGAAAACTGGACGCGTTATTCGCCGGTACCGGGATACCCTGAATTGCGCCAGGCAATTGTAAACAAGTTGAAGACAGAAAACAATTTAGATTATGATATCTCTCAAATTGTTGTTTCTACAGGTGCGAAACAATCCCTGTCTAATGTAATTTTGACTTTGATCAACCCGGGTGATGAGGTAATTATCCCAACACCCTATTGGGTATCATACTCCGAAATGGTCGTTTTAGCGGAAGGAAAATCGGTATTTATCAATACAGAGATCGACAATAACTTTAAGATTACACCAGCACAATTGGAAGCGGCAATTACACCAAAAACCAAATTGTTTATGTTCTCTTCGCCAAACAACCCCACAGGAACAGTTTACAGCAAAGATGAATTGGCTGCATTAGCTGAAGTTTTCGAAAAACATCCACAGGTATTTATCTTATCCGATGAAATCTACGAGCATATCAACTTTGTAGACAAACACGAATCCATCGCACAATTTGAAAGCATCAAAGATAGAGTAATTATCATCAATGGCTTTTCAAAAGCATTTGCAATGACGGGATGGCGTTTAGGTTATATCGCTGCCAACAAAACCATTGCTGCCGCGAATGATAAATTACAAGGACAGACAACCTCAGGTACATGTTCAATTTCTCAACGTGCAGGAATCGTCGCTTATGAACAAGGATTAGAATCTGTCAACAAAATGAAAGAAGCTTTCGCTCGTCGTCGCCAATTGGTATACGATCTATTGACTGAAATCCCTGGCGTAAGAACAAATCTTCCAGAGGGCGCATTCTATTTCTTCCCAGAAATCTCTTCGTTCTTTGGTAAAAAAGACCAAGATGGTAATGTCATTAAAAACTCATCTGATTTGGCATTGTACTTATTGAATGTTGGTCACGTAGCTACAGTAGGTGGAGATTCATTCGGTAACGACAATTACATCCGCTTGTCTTATGCTGCTTCAGACGAAAGTTTGATTGAAGCTTTGAAAAGAATCAAAGAAGCATTAGGAAAACTGGCCTAATCTCCTATCCAAATATAAAAAAGAGCTCAGAGGAGCTCTTTTTTTATGCAGTTCTAATTTTCCTCCTAAATTTTCGGCGCAGCCTAAACGCCTATTCGGTCAAATATCATCTCAGCCCCATAATTTAAGCAGATGTTATCGCTTGAAATAAATATTTATTACATTTACTCCTATGAGTATTTTAACAGAAAAATTTAAAACGCAGCACGACACGGCTCCGTTTTCACAGATAAAAAACGAAGATTATATTCCCGCATTTGATGAGGCTATTCAGAAGACAAAAGATGAAGTCGATGCTATCGTCAACAATCCCGAAACGGCAACTTTCGACAATACCATCGCTGCTATGTCCTACTCTGGACAGACACTAGATCGTTTGTCCAATATCTTTTTCAATCTGCATTCCGCTGAAACCAATGCTGATCTCGAAAAGATCGCACAGGATGTCGCCCCAAAACTATCTGCTTTAGGCAATGATATCACCTTAAATTTCGATCTTTTCAAAAGGGTTAAGGCTGTATACGACCAGAAGGATCAACTGACATTGACGGCAGAGCAAACCACCTTATTGGAAAAATCCTATAAGGATTTTGTACGCAACGGCGCACTTTTAAATGATGAACAGAAAGAAAAGCTCCGCGAAATAGATGCCGAGCTATCGCTTTTAAAATTGAAATTCGGGGAGAATGTCCTGGCCGAAACCAATGCCTATCAGCTGTTGGTAACAGACGAAAAAGATCTTGCTGGACTTCCAGAGGGTGCTGTAGAAGCTGCCCATGCTTTGGCTAAAGCCAAGGAAAAAGAAGGCTGGCTTTTTACCCTGGATTTCCCGAGCTATCTTCCTTTTGTCACTTATGCCGACAATCGGGAACTTCGCAAAGAAATTACCCTCGCCGCAGGCCGTAAAGCTTTTCAGGATAACGAGCACAACAACGTAGACAATGTCCTTAAAATTGTAAAACTGCGCTTCGAACGTGCTAACTTATTAGGCTACGCCACCCATGCAGACTTTGTCCTTGCCGAACGTATGGCGCAAAACCCAAGTAAAGTCACCGAATTCCTAAACGACCTCCTTGGAAAAGCGAAACCAGCGGCAGTGAAAGAATTTGCAGAATTATCCCAATTTGCAAAAAACATGCATGGCATAGACCAATTGGAAAAATGGGATGGCGCCTATTATGCCGAAAAGCTGAAACAGGAACGCTTTAATTTGGACGATGAAAAGCTCAAACCTTATTTCAAACTCGAAAATGTCTTACAAGGTGCATTTGAAGTAGCCCATCGCTTGTTTGGCATCAACTTCAAGGAAGTCGATACAATAGATACCTACCACGAAGAAGTACAAACATTTGAGGTCAGTAAAGACAACGGTGAATTAGTCGCTATCTTCTATGCCGATTTCTTCCCGCGTAAAGGAAAGAGAAATGGGGCCTGGATGACATCTTTCAAACCACAGTACATTCAACAGGGTAAACAAGAACGTCCGCATGTCTCCATTGTTTGCAATTTTACGCGTCCTACAGCTTCAAAACCTTCGCTGTTGACCTTTCAGGAAGTGACCACATTATTTCACGAATTTGGACATGCCCTACATGGTATGCTAGCTGATAGCACTTATCCTACACTATCTGGAACCTCTGTATATTGGGATTTTGTCGAGTTACCGAGTCAGGTGATGGAAAACTGGTGCTACGAAAAAGAAGCTCTTGAGCTATTTGCCAAACACTATGAAACTGGCGAAGTGATTCCGATTGAACTTGTCGAAAAGATCCGCGAAAGCGCTTCATTTCTTGAGGGTATGGCAACAATGCGCCAATTGAGCTTTGGTCTATTGGATATGGGCTGGCATGGACAGGATCCAACCGCGATCTCGGACCTCAAATCATTCGAAGATCAACAGTTTGCTTCGACAAAACTCTATCCCGATGTCAAGGACAATGCCATGAGCACAGCCTTCTCCCATATTTTCAATGGCGGTTATTCTTCGGGCTATTACAGCTATAAATGGGCCGAAGTACTGGATGCAGATGCATTTGACTACTTTAAACAAAACGGTATTTTCAATAAGGAAATCGCAACCAAATTCAAGGATAATATTCTTTCAAAAGGTGGAACCGAACATCCAATGGTTCTTTACAAACGTTTCCGGGGACAAGAACCTTCGGTAGAACCTTTGTTGAAAAGGGCTGGATTGATCAAATAATTGGATTGATCAAATAATTGGATTGATCAAATAATTGGATTGATCAAATAATAAAAAAGCTGGATTTTATATCCAGCTTTTTTATTGGAAACATAAATCCATCAAGAACTTTCTGCCTATCAAAATCCCTGTAAAAATAACAGAACACTCAGCCAGTCAAATAAGGTTCGATTCTTTAGCAATTTTATTAAAGCATCATTTGTTTTCCATTCAGAACCAAAGCATTAAACAAGAATCGCACGTATCTTGCTGATTAAGCAAAAAAATAGTACCTTTGTAAGACATAATTGGGGTTGACCGGAATTGACAGGATGGAGACGGTTATGTAAGCATGTAGTGCGTTGTTAGTAGAGCACTTTAATCTGAACTTTCAGAATTATAACTGGCGAAGAAAACTACGCCTTAGCTGCTTAAGTTAGACTTAACATAGCTATTTGTCCCGTTAGATCCTGTTCTTTGGTTTAACATTCGGGGCATCGAACAATAGAACTGGCAAGTGTGATGTTGCTAAGCACTTGTGAGAAACAGCAACTACGGCGTACGGTATAGGTAAGCGACTCACCTTCCCTCGCTCGACAATTAAAGAGAAGCTAAACATGTAGAAAGCGTATACAGTACCATGACTGGACGAGAGTTCGAATCTCTCCAGCTCCACAAACAAAAAAGCCTAACTCACGTTAGGCTTTTTTGTTTATTCTAGAATACCTTTGTAGACGGCATCCCGTAAGACACCTCCTGCTGTATCTCCCGCGTATTCCCAGTACATCGCACCGAGTAGTCCTGTCGTGTGTACATAATCGCATTTAAGTGCAATCGATTCTGGCGTTTCATAAGTCAGTACAAAATCCCCTTTATCGTTGACAAGATAATGCGCTTTAGCCTCATCGTCCCATTTCTGCTCAAAGCCCTGAAGTGAAAGCAGATCTTTATAATCGATAAAACTCTTGACTTCAGTTTTATTGCCCCGACCATAGAATGGAATTCCCAGCACCAATTTTTCAACAGGCATACCGCCCTCGATGTGGGCCTTAACGGCCTCCACACAAGTTGTATGTCCAGATAAAGGTGAACGGTGTAAACTCGCGTGATGATAAGGCGGATGACCCGAATCATAAGTCATGATATTCACAAAATCCACATCATTCTTAATCTTGTCAAAAGCAATATACTTACCGTTCGCAACAGAAGCCAAAGTCAACAGTTTCTTCTTACCAATAGCCTTGCGGATATCGTGCATGAGCAAGGTGAAATTCTCCGTATCCGCTAAAGAAGACGAGATCCCTGCAGAAGAATTCGTTGGATATTCCCAGTCAATGTCAATACCATCAAGATTAAATTCCCTCATCACACGCCAGCAGTCTTTGGCAAACTTTTGCCGATTAGATTCATTAGCAGCCATTTCGCTAAACCGACCGCTTCCCCAGCCGCCAACGGACAGCAATACCTTTAGATGTGGATGTGTTTTCTTAAGATCCGTAATAGCCTTCAATCTAGATTCATTATCTATACGTAGGCCGTCAAAGCTGTCGCTGACATGTGCAAAGGCATAATTGATATGCGTCAGATAAGTCGGATCAGGCATCACTTTAGACCAGGAAGTGACATAGGCGATAACAACTTTTTTGTTTTTCGCTCGTGCACAACTTACACTAGGATACAACAATAAAGTCAATAACAGAACAGTGAAGGTCTGACTAAATATTGATTTCAATTTACATTCCATAATAGCTTCTTATTTTGTTTCTAGATGATAGTGATCGTTCTAATATATAATCCGTAAAGCATTCACATTTGATGCTTACTCGCTAGCTAAAGTTTCAGATAAATATGTAGCTTCTTCATCAATATTGCATACCACAACATGGCTAAAGCCCAAAGCAATGAACCGGCAATAGCTAAGCTCATATAATCCGATTGTTTATAGAAGAATAGTGGTAGATGAAAACCCCAACAGACAAAGTAGATCAGATCAGGAGCAAGATAGGTCGTTAATGAGTTCTTTCCGGCCTCCTCAAACAATCCTATCCCGCGATGGTAGCCTTTCACATCAATGAAATAATAAAGTGGTATCAAAAGCAATACGCTAATCCCGCAACAAACCAATGCCCAGCTCGGCGTACCATGGATCTTGGATAAAATAAACCAAAAACGCAATACAAAACCTACAACTAGCCAAATCAAACCAATAACCAGCAAAAAACGCAACAATACCCGCGGATTTGCCGCATAACGTTTCATAAGCATCCCTATGGTTGTTCCAGACAGCACAATACAGGGTATATTGCCAGCTAGAAGAACATGTAAGTATCTTCCGGCACCAGGGAATTCAACTTTAAATCCCACTTGGCTCAGCATATTGAGTACCAAAAACAGCAACCAACCACATACAACCACAATTATCTTTCCCCTGCTCAATAAGAAAATAGACGCCGCGGCAAAATATCCCCATCCAATCAGCCCTAAAATCCCCCACCACCCTACTTCCAAGCCTTTTCCATTCGACGCTTTGAAAATATACAGGAGATAAATAATCCCCATAATACCAACTGCACGCAGCCCCTTATAAATGGACTGATATTGCATGTCTTTCGGATAATGATTCCAAATCAGAAAAACGAATACATACAGCAGTGCCAACCACAACAAATGTGACATCCCCGTCAACTGTGGATCAACTCGCGAACCATTCAATATCAATACACCAATAAGCAATAAACTTAATGTTCTGATCAGCATATGAACAAAAATGACCGCTGTCGATGAACCTATCTTTTCCCTGGCCGCAACAGCATAAGGCACTGCCATTCCAACCATAAAAAGAAATCCCGGAAATACCCAATCCGCCAATCCCATTCCGTCCTCATCTGCTTCCGAATGAACCAGCCATTTAGGTACACCTGGAATAAACAAGTCATTGACAAATAACATCAAGAACAGCGTGAAACCACGCATAACATCCATTGAACGGATTCGGATTTTAGGTACAGCTTGCAATGCGTTCATAATTGATTCGTTGTATTCAAAAAAGTAGCTAACAGCATGGCTGCTAGCCAATCTCTTCCCTAGATCCTTCTTAGCTAATTTTTTAGTGATTTTATGGCGACCGGAACTCGGTGAAAAATTCCTGTTTAGAAAAGTTCCTGTATAACTAAACGAAAAGACAAGCTATTTCGCTAAGATCTATCATCAATAACGCTGATGTCTCTTCGTTGAATGATCTAAGATGAGAAAAAAAATAACACTATGTAGTGAAATATTTGTTCAAATTAGTGTAAATTTCACTCATAAAATACAGAAATCGTGCAATTTACCCCTGTGATCGATATAAATCAGCCAGAAAAACAACAAGAAATGTCTCACATGTATGAATTGTTACCTTTATGAAGGGTAATTGTATTGCATATAAAAAGCAATTTATCTAAGTTTGACAAAAACAGATTTAATATAAAGCCGATCTTCATGAAATTCATTCTTTTTATCTGCTTGTTATTCGCAACACAGGCTATCTTCGGGCAGCATATCAGAGTCGTCCAAACAACAATTAAACAGTACAAACCATGAATCAATTAAAATTTCGCGACGCAGCACAACATGATTTACCACGCATAGTAGAAATATACAACTCTACAATAGCCTCCCGCATGGTTACTGCAGACACTGCCCCAGTATCTGTTGCCAGTAGACAAAAATGGTTTGACGAACATAACGCTTCGAAAAGACCCCTGTGGCTGATAGAAGATGAAAATAACCAGATACTTGGATGGGTAAGTTTTCAATCTTTCTATGGTCGTCCAGCTTATGACGCAACAGTAGAAATCAGTATCTATTTGGATGAACAGCAACGTGGTCGAGGCCTGGGTAAACAGATTCTCCAGTACTGCATTGATAAAGCTCCAGATTTAGGCGTACATACCTTATTGGGATTTATCTTTGCACACAATCTTCCAAGCATTGCATTATTTGAAAAAATGGGTTTCAAGGAATGGGCTAACTTACCCAATATAGCAACCTTAGATCAGGAAGAACGTAGTCTAAAAATACTAGGCATACGAATTAAATAACAACGTGACGGCCTAAGTAGCTGTCACTAAAAATAAAATTGTTAAATTAAAGTATTAACTTGATAAGATCTATAATTCGGTAATATGAAACATTTAATCCAATTCTCCTTGATGTTGATTGCTTATCTATTGGTCTTTTCCAGCCCCCTGTTGGCACAAAATCCAGACCGTACTAAAACTATCCCGATCGCAAGTAATTCGGCATATAACAAGATAATACAAGTGCTTCAGGATGGTGGTTATTTTATTGTACAGCTCGATCGGCCTTCGGGATTTATTCAAACCAGTACGTATTTTGAAAACAGTAATTTTCTAAGCAACAAAGAAGGGGAAAAATTAATATTCAACTTCCTGATCAGCCCTTTACAAGCTGAAAAATCAAAAATAGTTCTAAATATATTTTCAATACAAAGGCGCAAAGGAGGGAGCTTTGACGCACCTAATTATTATGATGAAGATAAGGGGATCGTCCGGGACAATAAAGCCTACCAGCAAATTTGGGATAGGATACTCCCCCTATTTCAATAAGTACAATCAAGATAAAGCCCAGCTGATCTCAGTTCACCTGGGCTTTTATAATAAAAAAAATTAGATCGAGATGGTCAGTAAAGGAACATCCAGACCCGATGCCATCATCCGTGTTTTACTCCGGTGGGTCAATGAGCTCCAAAAACCGTACTTATAGGGGATCATGACCAGCAGATCCGTACTGCTCTCTTTTACTTCGTCCCGGATCGCTTTTACAACCTCATTGGAGGTTACATTTTTGTAGTAATAACTTACGATTCCCATCACATCGTTGATGGTTTCACGTGTTTCTTTTCCTTTTTCCTCATTCAGCTGCTCAACAGTTTTTCGAATATTGAGAACCTCCAGTACCGCACCAAATTCAGCGGCAAAATCCTTGACTTTTTCAAGAATTTCCTTTTGTACACCACGAACAATATCACAGGCAAAAAGAATATGCTCCAGACCCGTAAATTTTGCGCCCAGCGGAACGGAAAGGATAGGTATTTTTAACTTACTGATTGCTGCCGTGGTGGTATTCCCCAGCATGTCCTGATCAAAGGAACGTTTGGCCATTCCCATCACCAACAAATCCGCATTCGTCTCCTGGATGCATTTTGTCATCTGGTCATAAAACAAACCTGCCGCAAGATAAGGAATAGTCAAAACACCACTTTCGGCCGTAATCGCCTCGGCTTTACGTCGTAAAACCTTACTTTGATGTTCAAAAATCTTGAACATAGAATCGGGAGAAAGTCGAGCGTTCATTGCATGAATGGAAGGATTTTGAAGAGAAAATAAAACGAGCTCGTATTCTTTTCCTGCAAAAACTTCCATAATAAACTTTAAGGCATGTTCGGCCTCTTCAGCATAGTCTGTGGCAACAATAATCCGTTTCATATGGTCTAATTTAATTCAATAAAAAATCCCTTTTTATTACATTCAAGTTAACGAAAAATAATAAATCTATCAAACGGAGAATTGTCTCAACTGGGTCAGTTTTCTCCCTATTTTTGGCTATTTTAAGTAGCTAGCCTTTACAAAAGATGCTTTTTTCAGATAATCGATACTTTGTTGTAAACCGGTATAAATATCGTTACGTGTTTCTTCCAGCTCAACAAAAATATATTGCAGGCCAGCAACTTTTGAATTGTTAAAAATTGCATCGAAACCGACCATACCACTTTGGCCAATTTCGCGGTGGTCCTTAATGTGCAAAGCCTTGAATCTGCCCGCATATTTATTGAAGTAATCAACCGGACTAACTTGCCCCATGACCGCCCAATAGACGTCCATCTCGAAGAATACATGTTCAGGATTTGTATGCTCTAACATATAATCGTACATCACTTTATCTTCCACTTTTCTAAACTCATGCGAGTGGTTGTGGTATCCGTAAATGATTCCTTGCTGACGGCATTTCGCACCCACAGCATCCAGGTAGCGACATTGCGTTTCCAGATCCTTAAGTGTTTTAGGTACATCCATCCAAGGCGTGACGATGTATTTCATTCCCGCTGCTTTGTGCGTAGCAATACATTCGTCCCACCATTTTAGGGATTCTGTAAAATCTCCAGAGCTTAACTCTTTCTCTGATAGCGTTTTCGTTGCATGTGATGAAATCACCTTCATTCCAGCTTTTTCAACTTTTGCCTTAAACTCTTGTGGGCTCAAGTTATATAATTTACCATCTTTGTATCCAGCAGCTTCCACTCCTGTATAACCCAATGCTGAGATCTTTTGCAGAATCTGGTCGAAATTGGCGTTTTTACCGATTTCTTCACGTACAGAATATAACTGTAGACCAATTTCCTTTTTTGCAGCTTTCTGTTGTGCAAATGTTGGACTAACAGCCAACATCATACATCCAGCTACCAATGTTCCGATAAGAGTTCTTCTTTTCATTTAGTGCTCAATTATTTATTACAGACTTCGTTTAACGCAAAATTATTTGTAAACGCAGGTTTACAGGTTGTTTAGGTTTGTCGCGTTAATTATAGCCGCAATGTATGCAAATACTCGAAAAAACACAATGCTTTACCGTTTTATTTATTCACGTCGCGTGCTCAGCGCTCCATAACATGCTTTTTTATAGGAATAAAAATATACCCAACTCAACGATTTACAATTTGCAACTGTTCTATTTACAATAACAAACAAGTTGAGTGATGGAAAATAAATATGAAACCCCCGAACATAGCGATCAAAAACAGGAAGAGAAACTACCTGATGTTGCCGTTGAGGAAAAAGATGATGAACCTGCCGGTCGAAATCTCAAACGTACACTTATTATTGCAGTATGTGTGTTGATTGTGTTTTATCTGATTTATTATTTTATGAGTGGACAATAACAGGCGAATAGCCGCAACCATGCAACTCACCACAGCTCCGGCGGAACTTGACGGATTCTTGGAAACCGAAGCCGGGCAAGTCGACTTTTGTCGTCATACACAATCTGGTAGAATCTGACCAAAATTTCGGTCATTGTGCCGACGTACTCGACAATTTACCACGGCTCCGGTGGAACTTGACGGATTCTTGGAAACCGAAGCCAGGTAAATCGACAATATCTGCTTAAATAATTTCGTTTTTCATTCGCCTGTGTGCTACTAGATAATAACTTTTTATATTGGTTTACACAGGACGGTGACGTAGGGTCTATTTACTAAACAAATCTCAGTACCGATTAAATCATCTGTTATAACAAATATAAAAGAAAAAATAATAAATACAAATTTTTAAACAAAATAATGAACTATATTTTGCGCAAATTGTCATTCAATTCGTTGTATGACGGATGAAGACAAAGCATTACTGGAAACAATTGGTTTACGCTTTCGCGCGAAACGAAATGATCTTTATTATTCACTACGGGATCTATCCCATCTAACAGGCATTTCAACAGGAACACTCAATGGTATAGAAAAGGGAAAAGACTTAACGCTCACAAACTTTTTAACTTTATGCCGCAGCCTGGAAATCCAACCGACGGTATTTTTTCAGCATGATATTGTTTTTAATTCGCCCTATTCCCTACCTCCTGATGCGCAGGAAAGAATCACGCTAAGCAAAAAACTGGATGACCTCGTCTATCATTCGGATTTTTTCCACTCAGCACGACGTGTTTCGGAAGTGTTGGTCCAATTGGGTATTGACAAGAGCCAAAGCAACAAATTCTCTGTTTATCTAACCAACTATTGTGAAGAGGGAGCCCTCGTCTATCAGCAGCATGGTAACTATAAAATCTATCGTAAAAAAAAGGTAAATAAAAAGGACTAAACTTCTTTGTTGGAAAGTTCACGAAAACGGTTTGCCCTTCTAAACGTTCCCAAATCATTAAAACGAACCCCATACTTGCGCAAAATTTCTTGTGCCTTCTTGCGCCCAATATGACGTACGTAAAATGTCTCATTGACGACAAAATGATGGATGCTATGTGTCCAACCGAAAAAGAAACAAAACAATTGCATCGGAAAAGTCCACCAAACTGTCAATACTTGCGTCTGCTCAATAACATTTCCAGCTTCAACATCACCAAAATAATGCATGTTTGATGTAATAAAATGCAAACAAAACTGACGTAATAAGTTTGGCAATAGAATAACATAAATGATCCCATGCAGACTTATCAACATGTTATTAACATAGTGTGGAAAACTCAAATCTAACTCAAAAACCTCACTTAACCAACCAAATAACAGGTCTGCAAAAAAGAAATATAAAATCACATGTGCAAAAATCGTCACTGGAACAATGCTCAAAAACATAATCCGTTTTAGTTTTGAAGAAGTCTCCAACTTTAGATTTCCATTTTTCACCTCGCTGTCCATATCGTTAAACATGCGATGCAGTCGAAAGAGCCCACCCAACACAACATCGGGAGTTGTTAACAGACGTTTGATCGACCACTGCTCGCCATTCGTAACACTGCGTTCCTCAACATCATGTAATGTACCCGAAAACTTATGATGATGATGATGCAAGGTCCTGCGTATCCAAGGATTTACCGTCAATGGACGTAATATCCATACACTAAAAAGCATAAAATGATGAATTGCCTTTTGTCTTTTAAAATAAAGCCAATGAATCAGATCATGCTCTATTTCATGCAACACGCCCATAAAAAACGCATTACTGACAATCATAAGCCAAGTTGGAACAACAGCGCGAAACCAAGCTATCGATACAACGACAATTGCCAGGATCGCCAGTGCGAATAGAGCCATTCCGATACTGTTCTGACTTTTTAAGATGGGATACATTCCTTTAAGCTGCTGGTAGGAAAGATTTATTTCCCTCCTAATCTGGCTCGACTTTTCCTGATGTGTCAAATTCGATGTGATTTAATTGGTAAAAATAAGTTTTTTTTTCGCAAACACCAATTTACCAACACCTCATCAATAAGCGATTTCACCCAAAAAAAATAATGCACTTAAAGGGATTTGGTAGGGACTTTATAGGGACCTTATAGGGACCTCATTCGGATGAAGCCGTCTTAACTACCTATTAACTCCCTATTACGTAACACCTTATTTACAATTATTTAATAGATTAAACTAAACTTATCTATTCGTTGTGTGTTAGTACCCCTACACATTTAATTTAATACTATGGCAAATGTAACACAGGGTGTAAATGGTCCTCCCTCGGGCAAAGTGGGGGCAGTTGTTTTTTGTAAATGGAAAGAGATCAATTATGTCAGGTCTCTTCCGAGGGTGAATAAAAAAAGAGCACTTTCTGAAAAGGAAGTGAACAACCGAAACAAATTTGGACTTATGCAACAATTCTTAAGTCCTTACACGAGAGTCATACGGCTCGGTTTTTCCCTCTACGCCAAAAATATGACAGCATTTAATGCGGCGATGTCCTATAACCTTCACCATGTCATGCAACAAGACGATGAAGGTTTTCATATCGATTATGAAAAGATTGCCATAAGCCGAGGTTTGGACGAAGAGATTACAGGGGCAACATTTCAATTGTTGAACGAAACTATCCATATCACTTGGGAACTAAAAAACACCGAAAAACTCTTGTACGAGGATCTGACAGATTTCCGAACCTTGGTACTCCTCATTCCTGAAAATCCAATAAACGCTTCACAAGGTGTTTTACTTCAAAATTACATTATGGATTTGCGAGAATCTATTCAAATACCGAAACTAACCCAAAGTGATACATATCATCTATATCTAGGTTTTGTTGCAGCTGACGGAACTAATCGGAGCATGAATAGCAGCTATCTCGGAAATATAAACCTAGAAAGAGGATTAAGTTCCTTCCGGGAATTAAATTCATCAACAGGAGAAATAAAATAATTCAAAAACAAACACACAACACACTTAATCACAATAAGATAACAACATTTTAACACCGAATTCATGTTAATATGCTTACTTCGTATAAGCGATATGATTTACAATCGATGGTTTCAACAGCCACATCAATTTCGGCCATGAAGCCAATCGTCTTTATATCTAGTAGGCATTTGGTTACCCCCTCAGCAATCCTCAACACATATCCATGTGCAAGTCCTACTACTTTCTCTATTCAGTTCGGCAAGCTCATACCTTGCCGAACATTCTATTACCCAACGGATCCCCGATTACGATTTAACTTCCAAAAGGATCTGTCTTTTTTTCGGTCTTTACGATTTTAACCAAATGCTCCAATGCATTTTTCAGACGCTTAGCATCTTCTTCCGTTTGGATCGCCCATAAAATTTCATCCGTGCTTGGCGAAGACTTAAATCGAATTTGATAACCGGATTTTACTCTTGCAATGACAAGTACATCTGATTTGGCAATATCACTTCTAAAATGCTGGCCACTGGAAAGAAAGACTGTTAACACCTTCCCATCTACCGTTACCGTGTCAATTTTCGTATCCTTATAACGGTAAGCTACCTTATATAGCTTATTAATATAAGCCATGGTCTGTTGTTTATTCAAGCTCGCATTTTGGGCTACTGATGGCACTGTAATACCAATAGCCAAAAGAAAGCACAAGAAAAAATTCTTCATTTATCTAACATTTTTTATTTCCATATACTATAACAACACATCGCTCAGATTGCACTTACTCACCAAATATCACATAGCGCAAATCAGCAGAAGCAAAATACGTTCCTTTTATTGATGAACTAAAAATATAGATTTTATTTACTTTTTTACTTATTGCCCCACAAACTAAACTTATTTCCAGTAGCCGCATTTCGATTGCTGCTACTGAAAAATTCATCTTTAGCCATTTTTAGTTATTCTTTCGATCTCGATAAATCCCGTGCATTCTCTGCCATACGGATAAATTCAGCACGATAACCTTCCTCATCTTTGCCTTTGGAAGCTTTTGCGCGCGCGATGAGCTGATCAAAACTGGCCTTTTGCTTAAAATCAGAATCACGAAGTAATAGACCAAGTTCCGCTACCGCAGTGGCGAACTGTAAATCTTCACTCACGCGATTCAATTCCGTAACAGTAGTTCCTATCACCTTTTGTTGCAACTTGCTTTTCTCCCCTTCGGGCTCCTTATACCGAAATTTCACGGTTGCCAGTTCAGCATTTCTCCGCTCAGCTACCGGATCCGCTTGTTGTTGATATTTTAAGGGGTCTACCGTTCCGACCATCCCAGACTCCACACCGACCGGTACAATTTCATATAGGGCTGTCACCACATGACCTACCCCCATATCACCACCCATCTTTTGATCGTCATTGAAATCTTCAGCTTCCAACAAGCGGTTTTCGTACCCCACTAAACGGTATGCCTGCACATAACTGGGATTAAATTCGACCTGGATCTTGACATCTTTCGCAACGGTAAACAAGGTTCCCCCGAATTCGGTCACCATCGCTTTTCGTGCTTCAGAAATGTTGTCGATATACGCATAATTCCCATGCCCTTTGTCTGCAAGGATTTCCATCTTACTGTCCTTCAGATTCCCCATGCCATACCCCAATACTGTGAGGAAAACCCCCGATTTACTTTCTTTGGCAATCAGCTCTTCCATCGATTCGTCACTGCTTTCCCCAACATTGAAATCGCCGTCACTAGCCAAAATAATCCGGTTGTTTCCACCTTTGATAAATTGTTGCTTCGCAATTTCGTAAGCCTTCTTAATTCCTGCAGCTCCAGCAGTACTTCCACCGGCTTCCAGCTCCTCAATAGCCGATTTAATTTTCATCTTTTCATCACCGGGCGTACTCTCCAGTTTTACCCCTGCCGATCCAGCATAGGTCACAATGGCAACATGGTCTACAGCACGTAGTTGATCAACCAACATCTTCAGCGAAGCTTTCACCAAAGGCAGACGCCCCGGTCCCATCATTGATCCCGACACATCGATCAAAAACACCAGATTGGAAGCTTTAAGATTCGCCGTCGGTATATCTTTCGCCTTTAATGTTACGCGCATGAGCTGATGTGTAGTATTCCAGGGTGCCTTGGTCAATTCGGTGACGATATTTACAGGTTCGCCATTCTTAGGTCCGGCCACTTGATACTGAAAGTAATTGATCATCTCTTCAACCCGTACCGCATCTTTTTCAGGTAGTGTTCCTGAATTGATAAAACGACGTACGTTACTATAGGAAGCAGCATCAACATCGGCCGCCAACGTTGATAAAGGTTCTTTTCGTGGATTGATAAACTTGTTTTCCTTTATTTTTTGATAAGATTCTTGGTTCTGATTAGGCACATAACCCGTCCCTCGAATATACAGACCCGATACTTGCCCTGACAAAGCTGCATTAACATTCATCACCGACGCCGTCTGACGCTTCGCCCTGCGCTCAGATCCGGTCACCACAACTTCATCCAGTGTGGTGTTTTGTTGCGCCAAGGCCACATCAATCGTTGTCCGATGGTTGACCGCTATCCGTTGCTCAAGATATCCGATATAACTAAAAATCAAGGTATTTTTACCGTCAAGGACTTGAATACGATAGTTTCCCTTATCGTCGGTCCGCACCAGCGCTTTTGTAGCAACATTGCTAACCTGTACGCCCGCAAGGGCAGTCCCTGTATTCGCATCGACAACCTTACCGCTGACCTCATATCCCTGATTGGCATGTCCACCTAAGGATAGCAACAAGCCTATTACAAAAAGTATTGCTCTCATATCTTTACATTTTTGCCAAGGGATGCCACAAATATTAAATTTCCATAAACCAGAAAAAAAAAATATTTTTAGCCAATAAAATGTTCGCATTCAAGTCGTCAAAAATAGATACAGCACAAGACCACGAGCTCTTGCTGCACTACCAGGAATCCATGGAGCTCCAGGTATTGGGGGATCTATACCAGCGACATACCGAGATGGTATACTATGTTTGTTTACGGTATCTCCAAGATTCCGAATTGAGCAAAGATGCTGTCATGAATATCTTTGAAGAATTAATATATAAAGTCAACAAGCAAGAAATCAAGGACTTCCCAAGATGGCTTTATGTACTAAGCAAGAACCATTGTTTGATGTATTTAAGGTCTCAAAAGAACAAATCTCAAATTTCTTTGGATGAATTTGTGAAATTTCCAGGAGACGTGCATCAGTATGAACAATATGATGAAAAAGAAGAACAGCTAACAGCCATGGAAGGCTGTCTGGAAAAGTTGCCAGACAAACAGCAGCAGTCGGTCAGACTCTTCTTCTTAGAGGAAAAATGTTACAAAGAGATTAGCGAATCTACCGGTTATAGCTTGAACGAAGTAAAGAGCTATATACAGAATGGGAAACGGAATTTAAAAAATTGCATGGAGGCTTGGAATGAGCAACAGTAATTACGACATAGCATACTTAAAGAAATACGTCAACGGCGAATTATCTCCTACGGAGATGTACGCGCTTGAACGTGAGGCACAGCGTGACCCCATGCTGGCCGATATTCTTATGGGTATGGAAATGGATCAGAATAAAACCGTACTTACAACAATCAACAACCAAATTGCACAACGTGTTCAGAAAAATAATACCGCTAAAATAAAGGTCTTTGATTGGAAGAAACTTGCCATCGCCGCAGCGGCAGTGATCGTATTGGGGATTGGTCTCCTCCTTTACCGTCGACAGGACAAAAATTCATCCGAAGCGAGGCGTACCGCCGAAGTAAGTATTACGCAGGAAAAACCCAAAACAAAGGTTACAGCAGCAGATTCTATCATTCCTTCAGATGATATTGCATCAAAAATAGGATCTCAAGATCATTTGCCACAATTAGCCGATAATAACCGAACGCGGCTTCATGAACAGCATCCACTCGAAGAGGTGACCGTTTTATCCCGGGAACCATCCCTGCGTGTAAAATCATTGGAAGAAATGAAGGAAGGTCTCAATAATGATCGCCCTGTATTTGGATTAAGGCCTGCAGACAGTACAATTGTTATCGGTTATGCACCAATGGCAAAGAAAAAAGATGCTTCCCAAACCATTATGATTCGTGGAACATCAAGTTTAAACAATACCCTTGCAGGCAGAGCTCCGGGTATTGCGATGCCACAACAACAAGGTACCCCGCTACAACTTACAATTCGGGACAAAGAGACAGGCTTACCTATTTCGGGAGTGACAATCATTCAACCCAATAGCAAGTTTGCGACGAATACCGACGCACAGGGACAAGCGACCATCCAACCCAGCACAATGGATTCACTCGTCGACATCATGGCTCTGGGCTACAATTCTGTCGCATTGAATATGCGTCGCAGCAAAAATACGACGATCAAAATGCAACCTTCCGGCGCCTCACTTGATGAAGTCGTCGTTACAACGATGTCTTCACGCAAGTCAAAAAGTGCCGAACCTATCTGGGGCTGGAGATCGTTCAACAATTATATCAAGAAAAAAACAGCTAAAAGCCGTTATGAGGGCACTGTCCGTTTAAGCTTCTATATCGATAAAGATGGACTCCCAACAAATATCAGCGTTCTCCAAAGTGCAAATGATTACCTCGATGCCAAAGCCAAAGAGATTCTACTTTCGGGACCAAAATGGAAAGGGGAAGACTACCGCTATGTCACGTTAAGCTTCGAATTCACCTTGTAAGGATGCGATCTGAGCACATCCTATCTAATTACAACACAAGTTTATCTCGCTATCGGGACAAATAAGCAATCGCAATTGATCGATCCATTTATCTTTTCAACCAATTTAATTTATAAGGGTTTGGATTTAAAATTATTTCATACTTTAGTGTTATAATTCTTAACCATACAGTCATTTTTTATGAAAAGTTTTTTCACTGGCCTCCTCCTGCTTAGTGGTGTATACCTACAAGCGCAAGATTTTTCGTTCGGTAAAATAAAAAAGGAAGATTTTGCCATTACTGTTGACAAAATAGATACAGCAGCAAATGCCTTTGTCTTACGCGAATATGGATCAGCCGAAGTAAATTATGATAAAAACAAAGGTCCGGTTGTTCAATTTTTCAGACACGTCCGCATTAAAATATTAAATAAGGAAGCTTATAATTACGCTAATTTCAGTATCCCTTTATATAAAAGCGGCAACGACCGGGAAGTCCTTATGGACATCAAGGGAGCGTCCTATCACCTCGTCGGAGATAAGGTTGTAGAAACAGAGATGACGAAAGCGAATATTTTTAACGAAAACGCCTCAGAAAACTATGCGGTAACGAAAGCGGCCATTCCGCAGGTCCAAGAAGGTACAATTATTGAATACCGCTACCGCACAGAATCGCCATTTATTTTTAACTTAAATGCCTGGGAATTTCAGGAAGATCTCCCAAAAATTTATAGCCAATACGTCACGCGTATTCCCGAAGTTTTTCATTACAAAGCCAATTTAAAGGGGGGATTAGCCGTCAGTGACCGGAAGGTAGAAAATTACAACACAGGCCTGGATTCTCAAGTTGGAGAAGTCTTAGGCAATAAAACCACCTATACCATGGAAAATATTCCGGCTTTCCATACCGAAGATTACATGACCTCTTCCAAAAATTTTAGGTCAATCATTTTCTTTGAGCTTGGTCGGTATAGCATTCCAATGGGACCGACAAAAGACTTTTCGCTCACGTGGGAAAATGTCAGAGATAAACTCGTACAGGACGAAAGTTTTGGTGGACAGGTAAAGCGAAAAACGGCATTGAAAGAGTTCATTGAACCGGTATTGCAGGATTCAAAAGATGACCTGGAGAAAGCGGTACGACTGTATACCTACTTCCAGAAACAAATAAAATGGAATAACCGCCATTCGATCTACGCAAAAAATATCAAAGAAGCCATCGAAAAAAGAACAGGCAATAGCGCCGATATTAACCTTGGACTGGTCAATGCCTTACGTTATGCGAAACTAGATGCCATCCCTGTTATTTTATCGACACGTGAGAATGGCTATGCAGGGCTCTATGCACCAGCGATATCAGAGTTCAACCATGTCATTGCCCAGGTAAAAATAGGTGAAAACTACTACCTGCTGGATGCGACCTCTCCCTATGAGATGTTTGGAAATATCCCAATGAAATGTGTCAACTTTCAGGGAAGATCAATTCCCCTGGAAGGCGAATCTGACTGGGTAAAGCTCGAGGCAAATCTTGCATCTACTTACAGTAACTTCTTCTACGGTGAACTGTCGGAAGATGGTGCATTAAAAGGAAAATGGATTACCTCACGTAACGGTTACGGTGCTTCCAAAATGCGTGAACGCCTTCAAGGAAGTAATTCTGAAGAAGAATTCTACGAAAAAATAGATGAAGAAAACAATCGCATCAAAATCAATAGTTTTAAAGTATCGAATCGGGAATCCCTTGATAAACCGCTAACGGAGGAGTTTGAAATTGAGATTAAGAATTTTGCAACCCTGCAAAATGAGCAACTTCTATTCAATCCTTATATTGACACAAAAATGTCCAAGAATCCCTTCAACCTTACGGAGCGGAATTATCCGATCGACTTTGGTTCTTTAGTCCAAGAAGAGTGCTACATTGAAATCAAACTGCCAAAAGGCTATGCATATCCAACGGAAGGAAAGTTAAAAAACATCAGTATGGCTCTTCCTGAACGTGCGGCCCGATATATTTTCAAAATCAATAATACAACACCGGATGTTCTGATCATCGAATCTGCAACACAATTAAACAAACCCTTGTTTATGCCGGAAGAGTATTTTGATTTAAAAGAGTTTTTCAGTCGGATCATCCAGGCAGAAAAATTAGATGTTGTACTCAAAAAAATATAACGATATCACTTAACACAAACTTCATTTTATATTGACGATTAGCTTAAATAAGGGTGATAACTTTGAATATCAAAAAATAGTAAAATGATTAAAGATTCAGATTTATTCGAACTAGAGAATACCTTCCTTGGTGAAGGTTTCGAATTAGATGGTGATGATATTATCACCGATGAAGACTAGGTCTTCACTTTTTTAGCAAGTATTATTCCCCTTATATAATCTCAAAGCCCAGACATTCTTTGCTGGGCTTTTTCTTTGCTCCGTTGTTCGGCAATTTGGCCAAACCTTATTATTTCTCTATCTTTATGTCATCCTGACAATCCGCCGTTGAGCTAACCCAGCTTCTATTATTACGGGAACGCAAGTAATAGGTTTAAAGCAAATAACACACATGAGAAAAATAATATTGGATCTGGCCATGACCTTAGATGGCTTTATTGAAGGCTCACAGGGAGAGGTTGACTGGTGCATTATGGATGATGACATGGATTTCGATGGCTTTTTGGCTTCGGTCGATACCATCTTTTATGGCCGGGTGAGCTATGATGCCTGGGGTAATTTCCAACCGGGTGCTACGGCCGATGAAACGGAAATAAATCTTTGGAAAAATGTCCATGCGAAGAAAAAATATGTTTTTTCCAGTCAAGCAAGACAAGATGAAAACGCTACTTTCATCCAAACTAATATCACTGAACATGTTCAGGAAATAAAAGCACAGCCCGGAAAAGATATTTGGCTATATGGGGGGCACGTCTAATCACAACATTCATCCAAGCCAACCTTGTTGACGTCTATCGCATTTCCGTTCACCCCATTGCCCTGGGAAGTGGCAAGCCTTTATTTGAAAACTTACCTGAACGACTATCTCTAAAACTTGTTCAAAGCGTCACATTCAAATCGGGTGTTGTTCAGTTAATCTATATCCCTCAACATGAATCTTAACTGTCAGGCAGCCCCACAGATCGCTGACCAGATGATTAGGAAAGTGCTAGATCAACTCGAAAGTATATTTATGCCCCATTGCTCGCACCTATCGGAAGATCAACCAGGTAGAGCCTATTATGGTTTTAATTTTCAACTGGGCAACAAAAACTTCAAATTTAGGAAGGCTAAGATAACACCAAGAAAAGTGGGGTTATTCATTGCTCTTTGGAAACGTGACAGCGATGGTCGACCATCCCCTTTACTGCAGATGATCCTTTCGATTATTACCTTATTTTAGTTGGGCAAGACCAGCATTGCGGCTTATTTGTTTTTCCAAAACAGGCGCTCATTGAACATGAAATCCTCACAGCAGGTTGTCAAGTGGGTAAACGCGGATTCCGAATTTATCCAAATTGGAGTACCCCAACCAACAAACAGGCTAACAAAAGCAAACAATGGCAGCACACATACTTTGTGGATTGCTGTGGGTCCCCTCAGGAAGGTAATAACAAATTGGCCCATATACTGCAAAGCAACTAGTCGATATTTCCGACCAAATCGGCATAAGCAGCATGCAACAAAGAAATTGCCGTCACCATACTTTGTTCGTCAAGATGGGCAAACCCCAACCGCAATGCTGTAACGGTTTTATTTTGATAAAGGCAATTACTCGGCAACAAGAGTCCTAGCAACCGCACTTTTTCTTGCAAGGCTGTCAGCGAAACAACCCGATTAAACTGTATCCAAAAAGCCAGTCCCGAGGACGGGATTTCAAACCGGATCTGATCTTCAAAATGCCGTAACAGCAATTGGGCAAACAATTCTTTTCGCTCAGCAATTGTTTTCTGAAATTTACGCTGATACCGAAAGATATCACCCTGATGGATAATTTCACCCAAGGTTTTCTCGATCATAAAATTCGGTTTTCCGAAGATATTCAAATACTTTTTACCTTCATCCAACAGATCCTGTGGTGCGATCAAAAAGTTCATTTGGAAACCAGGGTCAAAGAAACTACCGAAAGCACCTGTATAAATCACGCGGTTACCGCCATTTTTCCGAAAAAGTGATTCGCCTTTCTCCTTAAAAAAAGAAGACTCAAAATCCACATCATCCTCAATAATGATAAAGTTATACTGCTCGGCCAACGCTAATAATTGAATTTTCCTCCGCTCGGAAAGGTTAACCGTCGTTGGATACTGACATCTGGTATTGAGGTAAACACATCTGATTTCTCCGGGTTTATATTGATCTCCGATTTTATCTACATTCATCCCCTCCGCATCTACTGGAATGGTTTTTAGCTTGGCCCCAGCTTGACTAAAGATCATGTTAGGTAAAAAATAACTTAAATTTTCCACCAGCACAATATCACCTGGTCGGATCAATAATCTGGATAAAATTGAAAAAATCTGCTCGCGGCTGGCAATAGGCAACAAGAAATTCCGGGAAAGATGAAACCCTCTTGTTAAATTCAGATAATAGCTTAACTGGTCCCTAAAAAACAAATTCCCTTCAGTCGTCGTCGGAAAATCATCACTTTTCTTTTTCCGTTTCACCATGGATGCATAAAAACGCACCAGTTCCTCCGTTCCAATGACATTATAATCCGGTGTTCCATCCGTAAAATAGTACCTTTCGGGAACCTCTGAAATAGGCATATCTAAGATGAGTTCCTTTCTAAAAAAGTAAGGTGCAAAATCAGGCGGCTGTCTAAATGCCTTAACTGCAGACCTGGAGGTACCGATACGCTCGGGATTTTTCACAAAAGTTCCGCGATTAGGTAAAATTTTTACCCAGCCCTGTTCCTGCAATTCCGCTAAAGCAGCTACAATGGTTTTTCGGTGCACATTTAGTTCATCAGCAATCTTCCGACTTCCCGGCAACAGATCGCCATCTTCCAATAGATTACGTTTGACGGCATTGATAAATTGATAAACAATCTGCAGATAGATGGCATCTTCCTTACGGCGATCTATCTTAATAATGGAATGAAAACCTATACTAACCGGACTACTCATTATGTTTATTTCGGACTACCAAAGTTATCATTTAAACTATAATCTTTGCAATCATCAAGAAAAAATAATCGCGTTGAATACTCAATCCCAATGGTCATTAAGCAAAATAGACCTGACTTTCGCATAAAAATTAGCAATAATATGGAAACAAAACCACAATGGACGCAGGAAGAAGTTGTTGCTTTATACAACAAACCAATAATGGATCTTCTTTATGAAGCGGCATCGATACATCGGAAATATCACGACCCCAATAAAGTACAAGTGTCCACATTGATCTCAATAAAAACAGGTGGCTGTCCCGAAGACTGTGCCTATTGTCCACAGGCCGCACGTTACCATACGAATGTAAAAGCGGAAGGCCTAATGAGCCTAGAGCAGGTAAAGGAGCAGGCACTGGCGGCCAAAGCGGGCGGTAGCTCACGAATCTGTATGGGGGCCGCCTGGCGTAATGTTAAAGATGGCCCTGAGTTTGATCATGTACTGGAGATGGTCCGCACATTGAATAGACTTGACATGGAAGTCTGCTGCACACTAGGTATGCTGACCGAAAACCAGGCACATCGTCTTTCAGAAGCCGGACTATACGCCTACAACCACAACCTCGACTCCTCTGCCGACTACTATAAGGAAATTATCTCGACCAGAAGCTATGATGATCGCCTGCAAACGATCGAAAATGTACGTAAAACCAACATAACGGTATGTAGCGGTGGTATTATTGGGATGGGAGAAAGTATCGCCGACCGTGCAGCGATGTTGGTCACGCTTGCTTCGCTCATTCCACAACCCGAATCGGTACCGATCAATGCACTCGTTCCTGTACCCGGTACTCCAATGGAGGTCATGGAAGCAGTTTCGATATGGGAAATGGTACGCATGGTCGCTACAGCCCGAATTTTATTACCCACCACACAGGTTCGCCTTTCTGCAGGGCGTACCAACATGAGTACAGAGGGACAAGCTTTATGCTTTTTCGCAGGAGCCAATTCGATTTTCTCGGGCGACAAACTCCTCACCACGCCCAATCCCGCTATCAACGAAGATATGGATATGTTTAAAACACTGGGGTTAGTGGCACAGCAGCCTTTCGAGAAAAAAAATCAACCCGAAACCATCGCAACGGAGATGGCGCATTACCATGATCTTGATGAAAGACCAAGATGGTCAAGACCAGAACATAAAATCCAGCGTAACATCGCTAAACAGCAAGACAAATAACAAACCCTATGCAGCAAACCATAATGGAAGGAAAAGAAATCAACCAACACGACCTTATCGATGATTTTGACAGAGCGCATTTATGGCATCCGTATACAACCATGACTAATCCCTTACCTGCCTACAAGGTTAAACGGGCAGATGGCTGTATAATCGAGTTGGAAAATGGGCAGCAACTTATCGATGGTATGTCCTCTTGGTGGTGCGCCATCCATGGCTACAATCATCCCGTCCTGAACGCTTCGGTCACAGCACAGCTCAGCAGCATGTCACACATGATGTTTGGCGGACTTACACACGAACCAGCAATTGCCCTCGGTAAAATACTGCTTGATATCACCCCTGCTTCACTCAACAAAATATTTTATGCCGATTCGGGTTCTGTTGCAGTGGAAGTTGCGCTTAAAATGGCTACTCAATACTGGGTATCACAAAAAAAGACCAATAAAACAAACTTTGTCACGATTCGTTCGGGATACCATGGCGATACCTGGAACGCGATGTCGGTCTGTGATCCCATTACTGGCATGCACCGCATCTTTGACCATGCTTTACCCAAACGCTATTTTGCCCCTGCCCCAAAAATAGGATTTGATCAGGAATGGGATGCCAATGATATTCAACCCTTAGCAGACCTGATCTGCTCGCATAAGGACGAACTGGCCGCTCTCATCCTCGAACCTATCGTTCAGGGAGCCGGTGGTATGCGTTTTTATCATCCGGAGTACTTGCGTCAGGCAGCACATCTTTGCAAAGAAAATCAACTGCTATTAATCTTTGATGAAATTGCTACCGGATTTGGACGCACGGGAAAGCTCTTTGCCTGGGAGCATGCCGGAATAGTGCCCGATATCATGTGTATCGGTAAGGCTCTGACCGGAGGTTATATGACGCTATCAGCCGTGATCACTTCAGATCAGGTTGCAACTACAATCTCCAACGGTAAACCGGGTACATTTATGCATGGGCCAACTTTTATGGCCAACCCCTTGGCTTGCGCTGTAGCCCACGCTTCTATCAAATTACTGTTGGCAACGGACTGGAAAGCGAAAGTAACATTAATCGAGCAACAATTGAGACGGGAACTTAGCGCTGCTACAATGCTGCCCCAAGTTGAGGAGCTCAGAATTTTAGGTGCAATTGCAGTTATCGAGATGAAAAACTCCGTCGATCTATCCCGCATACAACAGCGGTTTATCGAAGAAGGAATTTGGGTTAGGCCATTCGGAAAACTGATTTATATCATGCCCCCTTTTATCATAAACGAAGGCGAGCTACACAAGTTAACACAGGCATTACTAGCCGTAATCAGCACAATCCAATGAGTGAAAACAGTTTAATCCAGCGCATTGAAGACGAATTATTTACCCTTGAAAAACAAGGGAATATACGAAAACTCCCCCTTACCACACAGCAGGGTAAAGCAGAACAGGAGTATGTTAACGCGCATCACAACCTCTCTTCTAACGATTATCTTGGCCTGGCAACAGATCAGATACTTCGTCAAGAATTCCTAAACTCGGTGACAAAGGATAATGCGGTATTCAGTGCTTCCTCTTCACGTCTACTCACAGGAAACCATGCAGGCTATACGCAATTGGAAACAACGCTGTGCCGTATGTTTGGCACGGAGAGTGCATTGGTCTTTAACAGTGGCTATCATATGAATGTAGGCATACTTCCTGCAGTGTGTGATACACAGACACTAATTCTCGCCGATAAGGGCATCCACGCAAGCCTAATTGATGGCATCCGACTGTCCAATGCGGCCTGCTACAGGTACCGCCATTCCGATTACACCCACTTAACGCAATTATTGGCAAAATATGCCCATCGCTTCACACGCATCATCATCGTCACAGAAAGTATTTTTAGTATGGATGGTGATTGCACTGACCTCCATTATCTGGTCAGTCTAAAACAGCGTTACCCCAACACCTTACTCTATGTCGATGAAGCGCACGCCGTAGGGGTACGCGGAATACGGGGGCTTGGCTGCGCAGAAGAACAGCACTGTATTACCGACATTGATTTCCTGACAGGCACCTTCGGAAAAGCGCTAGCATCGCTTGGTGGATACCTGCTCTGTAAAGAACCCATCCGGAATTATTTGATCAATAAGGCTCGTACGCTAGTTTTTACAACCGCGCTACCACCGATCAACCTTTTATGGACCGCGTTTATTCTGGAACGCTTAAGCGACTTCACTGACCGGCGCCAACAGCTGCACAAAAATAGCCTATTGCTTCAACAGCAAATAATTGCCAAAGGCTTTAATTCTCCGTCAGAGAGCCATATTCTACCAGTCATTATCGGTGATAATAAGGAAACGATACTGAAAGCAGAAGACCTGCAGCGAAAGGGATTTTACGTACTTCCCATACGTCCGCCGACAGTACCAGAAGGAACTTCAAGAATCCGGCTTTCATTGACAGCAACAATGACCTCGGCCATGATCAAACAACTCGCAGCAAGCTTATGATACTTAAAAGAATCTCCCCTAAACGGGTCACTTCAGCCGATAATTTCCCAAGGCAGTATCTTCACCCAAAATCCAACGAAAAACTGCTTTTATTTTTTGCAGGCTGGGGCATGGATGAACAGCCTTTTTTGCACTACTCTCCTGTGGGCAAAGATCTTATTGTTGCCTATAGCTATACGGATTTACTGTTGGACGAAAGTCTGCTCGCAGGATACCGGGAAATTGAGGTTTTCGCCTGGTCTATGGGGGTATGGGCAGCAGCAACGGTACTGCCCGAGCTCCAAAACAGCAATTACCCCATCAGTACGTGTACCGCAATCAATGGAACACCATTTCCAATAGATGACGAAAAAGGAATTCCAGCCCAGTTATTCAAAGGAACATTGGATACACTGAGCGATAAAACACTGGAAAAATTCAGATTCCGCATGTGTGGCTCTAAGGACCTTTTTAACTACTTTCTTGAGAGAGCCCCCCAATGGGACATCGAAGACCTCCGTTCTGAGCTCATCGCCATTGAAAAAACCGCAAGTACAAAATCACCAACAGCATTTCAATGGCATCAGGCATATATCGGTAAAGAAGACCGAATCTTCCACGTAGAAAATCAAAAACGTGCCTGGTCCGATACCGCATATACGATAATTGACGCTACGCATTATCCCGAACAATTATTTAAGCACCTTTTAAAATGATCATCATGATTGACAAACAAAGGATTATGGCCCGTTTTTCTAAAGCTGCGCGGAACTATCAGTCGGCAGCGACTGCTCAGTACGAAATAGCAAAAAAAATGATCAGCTTAATGCAGGAGTACATACCGCTCAGACCGCAAAAAGTATTGGAAATTGGCTGCGGCACAGGACTTTTTTCGCGGTTGATGCTACAGCATCTCAAACCTCAAAAAATGGTTTTAAATGATATCTGTCCAGCAATGATGCCCGAAGTAATGGATATTTTGACCTCGCCGCACACGTTCAGCTGTGCTGATGCAGAAACCTATGCTTTTCCCAAAGATATCGATCTAATCGCTTCCTGCTCTACGATTCAGTGGTTCAACAATCCCCGCGCTTTCTTTGAGAACTGTTATGTATCGCTACCGAACTCGGGTATCCTTGCCTTCAGTACTTTTGGTCATGACAATATGCACGAGATCAATGCTACTGCAGATGTTGGACTAAGCTATCGATCTAAATCCGAACTTATCGCCGAACTTTTAACATTGAATTATACGATCCTCGTTGCACAAGAAGAACATTTACAACTATACTTTGAAAGCCCTTTACAAGTTCTGCTCCACCTGAAGCAAACGGGAGTGACGGGAATAAAAAATCACCGGTGGACAAAAGGCACGCTCCGGGCTTTCTGCGACCAGTATACTGCTCGTTACGGGACAGAAAAAGGCGTATCGCTAACCTACCATCCCATCTATATTATTGCAAAAAAAAACATCAGCTGAACACGCCAATCACCAACAATCGGACAACCAACAAAAGAAACATAGCAATGAATGAAAATATCTATTTTGTTTCCGGCATAGACACCGGGATCGGAAAAAGTTATGCTACTGGCCTCCTCGCGAAACAATGGAATACAAGTGGTATACGCACCATTACTCAAAAGCTGGTACAAACTGGAAATACAGCTATTTCCGAAGATATCGCCCTGCATCGCCAACTCATGGAAATCCCATTAACGGTGGAAGATCATCAAAAAATCACCATGCCGGAGATTTTCACCTACCCGGCCTCCCCGCATCTGGCAGCGCGCCTAGATAATCGTGAAATTGATTTTACCAAGATCAGACAGGCAAGCTTGACATTAAGCCATCGCTACGATGCTGTGCTTATTGAGGGCGCAGGTGGATTGATGGTTCCATTAAAAGAAGATTATCTGATTATTGATTACATCCAAGAAATGCAATATCCTCTTATTTTTGTCACATCGGGAAAATTAGGGAGTATCAATCATACCTTACTAAGTCTGAAAGCTATCGCCAAGCGCAAGATCAATCTACACACCCTGGTTTACAACACGTTCCCCGTTCATAAAGACCGCACCATAAGTTCTGATACGGAATTATATCTTCGTCGTTATATAGAAAAACACCATCCGGAGGCCTTATTTGTCCGCCTGTAAATAAGGTCAACCGGATACGATTGTTAGACCGATAGAGCAACAGCAGGTAGACCAGTCAAAAAGAATTGGCCGCCATTCCTGCGGAAACAAGTATAGGTTATGCTAATAATGGATCAGTTGTACACTCGACACCTGTTTCCAATCGCCCTGCGAGCTGAATGAGGAAGCTGCTGTCTTCCTTGAGTCGTACAGCAATATCATACCAATTCCCTTGCCTTTCAACATCGAGGATCAATGGCACTTCTTCGGCGGGAGCGATTTCTTTCGTTACGGCATATTTTCCATAGCTAAGGCTCTCGACAACTACGGTTACCCGCTGGTCGCTATTGTTCCCGAGTTTCAATTGCAATTTTCCTGTTGCCGCCTGAGTCAGCGCTTTGAGCTCCGGAGAAACGGTTGCCGCTAGCGCCACAGCTCCTTTCTGTCCAGAAAATTTTCGATAAAAACCATTTGGACCATGTAATTCAAAAGCATAGCGGTCTCCTGCAAATCGTGCCAGGTCCCACTGATATGTCAAACGATCACCGGCCTTCACCGCAAAATTCCAATTGCGGTAGGTTTCACTTTGCCCCTGTTCATCACGATATTCCAACGGACTATACACGTTGAAAGCTGTACCGGAAGTCTTTTTTCCGAAAAACTTGTTGTCTACAGTCATCGCCAGATGAAACTGTCCATCTTTCACATAGCCCACCGCATCATGCGCATAAGGCAATTGCAGGGATTTACGAATCCCCCGCTCCTGTATTCGGTCAAATCCCGGAATCCATCCGTTTTTAGTTGCTAGATCAGGATCTTTGACCTCAACAAAGCCTTGTGGATCATCTTTGAACTGCGCATTGTATATCGTTTCGATATATTGATTCCGATCAAGAAAAGGAAGTTGTTCCTTTTGCTGCGTAAAAGGTGTAAAGGCGCTTGTTAAATCACCACAGATTGTTCTACGCCATGCACTGATGTTTTCCAAATGCAGATTCTTGTTCAGCTTTTTATTAAAGAAAGATTCCAAAAATTGCAAAGTAGAGGTATGATCAAATACCTGAGAGCAGACCTTACCACCGCGCGACCAAGGCGACGCAATATACATGGGAACACGAAAACCTAGGCCCACAGCCCCTTCGCGTGCCTGTTTTTTAGGAATCCCCTGTTTTAGCTCATTTTCTAAACGAACCATCTCCACCTCCGTATCGATCCCTGGAGAACAGGCACCTGTATCTTTCTTTTTTAAATCTGGCACCAGAAAAGGTTTAACATGGTCGTAGTAACCATCGTTTTCATCATAGGTAATGATAAAAATTGTTTTTTTCCAAACTTCGGGGTTCTTCGTTAAGATATCTAAGACTTCAGATACATACCAAGCTCCATACCAGGGCGCACTCGGGTGGTCCGAAAAATTCTGCGGACCGGCCAACCAGGATACGGCAGGCAGTTTCCCGGTATCAACGTCTTTACGGAATTGATAAAGAATATCTCCTTTAGGGACTTCCAGCGTGCTTTTTTTTCCCTGTGTCTTAAAACGTAAGGTATCAAGCGATCTGTAATTTTTATCCCCCTTGTTTACCGTAAACGCCCGCTCATTTAATGATTTCGTAAAATCACTTAGCTTGTTATAATTGTTTGCATTGAATTCCTTTAGTTCGGTCTCAGCTCGCTCCAGTGCTTCACTTTTTTTGCGAATATCAGCGCGTATCTTTTCTGCTTGTTCCTCGGAAGAAGGTGACTTCTCTTCCAACTTGGAAATCTGCATGGGCAAATCCCGAACCTGTGTTTCCAGGCTTCTGATATAGTTCTCCTTAAATTTAACTTGATAAGCCTGAAAAAACTCCAGTAGATTACACCCAAAATTGGATAACCATGCTCTTTCCTGTCCAGAAAAACCTCCGCCACAGCTGGTCTCATTTTGATAGAAACGCCAGTTAATGCCGTTCTTTTCAAGCAATTCCGGAAAAGTTGCCCAGGTCATTTTACCATAGCCAAAGTCATCGTTCCGAATATTCACTTTTTGCAGACCATCTTTCATCTCTGTAATCTTACCCGTCCAGAAAAAGGAACGGTTAGGCGTCGTGCTTGTCATGCCCGAGCAAAAATTCTGGTCACATACTGTAAAAGCATCCGCTAAGGCATAATGAAAAGGTAGATCTTCCCGTGTAAAGTATCCCAATGTCAGTGGCATCGCCGCATATTGTTTATTCCCTGATTGCTTCGATAACAGCCAATGATCGTAACGTCCTCGGTTAAAGGCATCCACCTGGCTTGCTCGACTATGTGGAAGCGAACCCATCCAGGTCACTTTACTTTCTTTCAGATTTAATCGAAAAGGAGCATAAGTTTTTCCCGCTTTATCCGTTTGATACCAGACGGGTAAACCGTTTGGTAAACGTATCGAACGGGGATCATTAAACCCCCGAACTCCCGAAAGACTACCTAGCGTATGGTCAAAGGAGCGGTTCTCCTGCATCAGGATGACAATATGCTCGGCATCTAAAAAACTGCTTCCTGGGGCAGGGTCTATCGCAAAGGCTTTCTGGATCGATGCGGGCATAAAGCTGGCAATACCTGCTGCTCCCGAAAATAGTAGGGTCTTTCGTAGGAATTCTCTTCTGCTTTCCATAACACTTATTTATAATTTCGATTTGAATCTACTTAGATTTCTTTTTGTTTCATATTTCTTCGTGTAAATCTTATGTTACCAAATTAAGTACGAAGAAAACATCTCCTTGATTGGATGACAAAAATTTGTTTATTTTTACGAAAAGACAACAGATATACATATGGTGGACATTTTGCTGCTCGAAGACGACAAGGTACTCTCTAAGGAGATCCGATCTTTTCTGTTAAGCCAGGGTTTTACCTGTGATCAAGCCTTTGACGGTATTGAGTTTTTGGCCAAAACGCACCAGAAAAAATATGGTTTTTATCTATTGGATATCAACGTGCCCAAAATCAATGGACTGGAGATCTGTAAAAAGATAAGAAGCCATGACGCCTTTACACCAATTATTATTCTCTCAGCATACGACGATATAGATGATAAAAAGGAGGCATTTCTCCGGGCCGCGGATGACTATTTGGTCAAACCTTTTGTTTTAGATGAGTTACTGATGCGGATCTATTCATTGCTGCGTCGACAACAACATAGCGAAAGCAATGAAACAAAAACATGGGTAGTCGATGATCTGATCATTTATCCTGATGAGGCTCGTGTACTACGTGCAAATGAAGAAATTAATCTTACTCAAAAAGAATTTCAACTGCTGCTTATCTTAGCGCAGGCAAAGGGCCGCACCTTATCCAAGCAACATATTTCGGAGGAAGTATGGCAAAACCAATTTCAAACAACACAGAATACAATTGAAGTCTATATCAACTTTTTGCGTAAGAAGATTGATAAAAACTTTGAAAATAAACTAATCCATACAAGACCTGGATTTGGTTATTACCTATCGGCAGAAAAATGAATTTAAAAAAGAAGATAGCGATTAGCTTTAGTATTGCATTCTCCGTGCTTTTCGGTATGGCGATGTTGATTATCTACTATGCTAGTTTCGATTTTCGGAAAGATCAATTTCGCCAGCGACTGATTGATAAATTGGATAATATCTCCCATTACATCGCCAGTAATCCTTATTTCAACCGTCAGTCTTACAAAAACTATTTCCACGATGACGAAGATGGCCTCTTCTATGAAGATGTGATCATCCTTGACAAAAACAAACAACTGGTCTTCAGCACCGTAAAGGATCAGACCATTACCTGGAATGCCTCGATTGTCAATCGGCTAAATCAGGAAAAACAGATTTTCTACTATCAGGATCAATACGAAACCTTGGCCAAATATTACCGCATCAACGGTTTACCTTATTATATTATCGTAAAAGCACAGGATTACTCCGGGAATGAAAAAATGGATCATCTGGCGCTCGTCCTAACCATATTATTTGTACTGAGCGCTGTGCTGGTCTGGATATTCAGTTATAACCTTATCCAACGTTTATTGATCCCACTCGATAAATTAAAAGATAATATCACCCAGATCAATGCCAGCAAACTGACCAAACCTGTCGAGTATACCGGTAAAACAGATGAGATTGCTGTACTAACCCGAGCATTTAACACCATGCTGCTACGGCTTTCGGCTGCTTTCGAATCGCAGAAAGAATTTAATTCCAGCGCCTCTCATGAATTGCGAACACCGCTTGCCCGAATGTCCTTCCAGCTGGAGAACCTTTATCATCAGAATCAGTTGAGCGAAGAAGTAAGGCAGGTATTGCGTAATATATCCAAAGAAACCTTACATCTTTCGGAGGTAACCGATTCGTTGATGTTACTTTCAAAATTCGACTCCGAGCGTTTGAAAATGACTTATGCGGAGGAAAGAATTGATGAAATTATCTTTACGGCTTATGAAAAGGTAGCCAAGGTATTCCCCGACCTACAACTGGATTTTTCAATTGGCGGAATCGAAGATCCCAAACTGAGTATTTTCTGTTCTGCTCAATTGATTGAAATCGCTTTTGTGAACTTATTTAAAAATGCCGCGCTTTATTCCGATACCAAGGAGGTAAAAGTAATGATTGTAGAATCAACGTGGGAACTTAAAGTGCTTGTCAGCAATACTGGCCCGGCCTTGAGTACAATCGACCAAAAACGAATTTTTGATGCATTCAGCCGCGGTGAAAACGCGAGTGAAACAACAGGATCGGGCTTAGGACTACGTATCGTTCAGCGTATCATGCAGTCGCATCAAGCAACAATAGCATATCAGGCGGACCTAAAACAATCTACGCATACTTTTGTATTACTATTTAAATTGTTTCCTAACCGGGAAGTATAGTTGCTTAAGTGCGGTAGACAATGTCAAGTCTATGAGCAATAAACGCATATATTATTATACCTATCCATAGCTATCCGCCGATCTGAAAAACATGCTTTTTTAAGCTTTTTTTAAGCATTTATTAAGGGGTCTTTAATCTTCGACCAGTTATTTTGTTACATAAGTTTTGAAACACATGACAAAGACACCCCTTATATTTTTATTGCTTTGCAATAGCATGGCTTTTGCTCAACAAAAACCACCACAGGCAGATTACTTGAGCATTCATGAAAGTACATTTGGAATAAAGCAAAGTGAGATCTCGGGAAAAAAGATGACGCTTCAAGAATGCGAAGAAGCCTTTATTAAAAGTAATCTCTCCCTACTCGCACAGCAATATGATATCAGCCAAGCCGAGGCTGACGCCATACAAGCCAAAATATGGGATCTACCACAATTGCAGCTATCGGCCAATGCTTACGACCCACAGAACAAAAAAGCATTTCATATTGGTCAATCCAAGGAAGCAAGCGTATCCCAATTGATTTATCTCGGTGGAAAAAAGAAGAATGAAGTTGAATTTGCTAAATCAAATGTTGAACTTGCTAAGTTGCAATTCAGTCAATTACTGGCAAGCCTTCGTGCGCAACTGCGTACAACCTTCTACTCCCTTTACTTTGAGCAACATAAGTTGGCCGATATTAAAATTCAGTTGGATTACCTCAACAATCTGCTTGCGGCTTATAAAGAGCAAGGAAAAAAAGGAAACGTTTCTTTAAAAGATCAGGTTCGTCTTCAAACAATGGCCATCGATCTCAACAACGAAAAAACGACAGCGATCAATAATAGCATCAATCTACAGCAACAATTACGTGTGCTTATTTCCAGTCAGGAAGATGTATTACCAAAGTTAACAGATCAAGAAGCAGATCAGGAACTTGCCGTAAAGCCAACAATGCCTTTGGAAAACATCTACCAATTGGCCTTGGAAAACAATGCTGATTATCAATTTGCCTTGAAGACCTCGGAAAGCGCACAGTTATTTACCAGATGGCAACAGTCTTTAAACACACCGGATATCAACCTTGGCCTTTCCTACAGCCAAAATGGAGGTGTATTCCGCAATGAGCTCAATTTCACAGCCGCCATTCCGATCCCGTTGTGGAAACAAAATAAAGGAAATGTGATCAAAGCGAAATACGCCGAAGAAGAGGCAAAGAAAAATATTGAAGTCCAACGGCAGCTGCTGGAATCACAGATCCGTTCCAACTATCAGTCCTGGGAAAATCAATATACCCAATATTTTACTATCACACCAGACGACCTGCATAACATCGCTGTGGTCTATGATGGCATATTCAATAATTTTAAAAAAGGGAATATTTCTCTAGTTGAGTTCACGGATTTTATGGACAGCTATCGCATATCCATTCTTAAGCTATACGATATGAAAAAGGAAATCATTCTCAACGCCGAACAATTAAACTACCTGGCTCAAACTTCTATATTTAATTCAACTCATGTCAACTAAAAAACTTCTTATAGCCGCTGTGGCAGTAGTACTACTTTACTCTTGCCAAAATCATAAAGAAACAGATAATGCAGCCATTGTCAAAGGTTTCGAAATTAGTGAGACGATGCTTAAATCGACAAGTTTTGCTACGGTAAAAAAAGAAAATGTGACCGAAGAACTCAACTTCTTTGGAAAGATATCGGCCGATCAAAACAATTACATTGATATTTTCCCGCTCGTTGGGGGGAATGTGGTCTCCGTTAATGTTTCTCTGGGTGATTATGTCCATAAAGGTCAGGTATTGGCAACAATCAGAAGTACGGAAGTTGCCGGTATACAAAAGGATCTTTCCGATGCCAGAACCGATGTGTTACTCGCCGAGAAAAACTACCGTGTGGCCGAAGACATGTATAATGGTAAACTGAGTACAGACAAAGACATGATGGAAGCAAAGGGGCAATTAACCAAAGCCAAAGAGCAACTACGTCGTTCAGAGGCCGTCAGTCAGATCTACAATGTGCGTACAGGTAATATTTATTCGGTCGTATCTCCAATCGATGGCTACATCGTCCAAAAGAACATCAATAAGGACATGCAGTTGCGTAGTGACCGCAGCGACAACATCTTTGATGTGGCCAATACAAAAGATGTATGGGCAATTCTTAACGTCAACGAAACGGATATCGACAAGATTAGTATGGGCATGCCGGCTATTGTGTCTACCCTGAGCTACCCGGACAAAAAATTCCAGGGCAGTATTGATAAAATCTTTAAGATCATCGATCCCCAAACGAATTCAATGCAGGCACGCGTGGTGCTAGACAATAAGGATGGTTTACTTATTCCGGATAGTAAAGCGACCATTAAAGTGTTGCATCGCTCCAATACGGAAGCGCTTGCAGTTCCTTCTGATGCGGTCATTTTCGATCAAAACAAATATTTCGTATTGATCTATAAATCCCAAAATGATATTAAGATTCGCGAAATATTGCCGATCAAACAAAACGAAGGAACAACTTACATGGCTACGGGGCTACAGGAAGGTGAAAAAGTTGTTGTCAACAATAAACTTTTGATCTATAGAGCATTGAATAATTAATCGGTCTTAGCATTTACACGAATGAACAAATTCATTAAAAATATCATCGCCTTTTCCATTAAAAATAAAGCGTTTACCTTTATTTGGGTCGGTATTTTGGCTATTGCTGGTTTCATTAGCTTTAAAAGCATGCCCATTGAGGCATTTCCCGATGTGACCAATACACAAATAACCATCATTACCCAGTGGAACGGAAGGAGTGCGGAGGAAGTCGAACGCTTCGTAACGACACCAATCGAACTGGGCATGAGTCCAGTCCAAAAGAGAACTAGCATACGGAGCACCACCATGTTTGGCCTTTCTATTGTTAAAATCATCTTTGATGATGGTGTCGACGACACTTTTGCCCGCAATCAGGTCAACAACCTCATGCGGTCTGTGAGCCTGCCAGACAATGTAGACCCTGAAGTACAGCCCCCCTACGGCCCTACAGGCGAAATCTTCCGTTATACATTGCATAGCGATCAACGCAATTCGCGCGACCTCCTTACTTTGCAGACCTGGGTCATTGACCGCGCTTTGCGTGGTGTCCCTGGTGTAGCCGATATCAACGTTTTTGGTGGACAGGATTTGGTTTACGAAATAAGTACCGACCCCATCAAACTCGACAAATTTAATCTGACCCCGTTACAGGTATTTGATGCTGTCAGCAAAAGTAACCTGAACGTCGGTGGAGATGTCATCGAAAAAAGTGGCCAGTCCTACGTCGTACGCGGTATTGGTTTGGTCAACTCGATCAATGATATCGAAAACATCACGGTAATCAACCAAAAGGGAAATCCGGTCTTTGTTAAAAATGTAGCCGAGGTCAGAGAAAGCGCAATGCCTCGGGTGGGCCAAGCTGGTTTTGGTAAGAATGATGATGTGGTAGCAGGAACCATCGTGATGCGGAAAGGCGAAAATCCAAGAGAGGTCCTGACCGCTGTAAAAGCGAAAATAGACGAGCTCAACAACAAAATCCTTCCCAAAGATGTCAAAATGCAAACCTTCTATGACCGTGACAATCTCATGGATTTCACGACCCATACCGTTATGCACAACTTGATTGAAGGTATTGTCCTCGTCACCTTGATGGTATTGCTCTTTATGGCAGACTGGCGCACGACGGTCATCGTTTCTATCATTATACCCCTCGCCTTACTTTTTGCTTTTCTATGTCTTAAACTAGCTGGCATGAGCGCCAACCTGTTGTCTTTGGGTGCAGTAGACTTTGGTATTATCATCGACGGTGCCGTGGTCATGGTGGAAGGGATATTTGTCATGTTGGATCACCAGGCTCATAAGCTGGGTATGGAGAAATTCAACAAAATGGCCAAAGCCGGCTGGATCAAACAGACAGGAACAGGTTTGGGAAAAGCAATCTTTTTCTCCAAGCTGATTATCATCACCTCCTTGATGCCCATATTCTCCTTCCAAAAAGTAGAAGGAAAGATGTTTTCGCCACTAGCCTTTACCCTGGGTTTTGCTTTGCTGGGTGCATTACTGTTTACCTTGACACTCGTTCCGGCTTTATCGCATATTCTGCTCAATAAAAATGTAAAAGAACGCCACAATCCATTTGTTGAATTCTGGAATAGAATTGTCGCCAAAGGTTTTGGATTTACATTCCGAAACAAGCGTCTGAGTATGATCGTTGCAATTACTTTACTAGCTGCAATCTTATTTTCTGCAAAATTTTTAGGGACAGAGTTTTTACCGACATTAAATGAAGGTTCCCTTTGGGTTACTGCCGAGATGCCCATGAGCACTTCATTACGTGAATCGGTTAAAACAACCAAACTGTTAAAGGGTACTTTAGAAACTTTTCCTGAGGTCACCGGCGTACTTTCCCAAACTGGACGAAGCAACGACGGTACCGACCCCAATGGGTTTGGCTTTGTTCAGTTTGCTGTGGCCCTAAAACCTAAAGAGGAATGGACACGTAAAATCACCATGGATCAGCTGATTGAAGAGATGGACCATAAACTCAAACAATTCCAGGGGATCACCTATAACTATTCGCAGCCTATCTCGGATAATGTTGCTGAAGCCGTTGCTGGTTTCAAGGCCGAAAACGGCATCAAGATCTTTGGCGATAACCTCGCGACCTTAGACCGCCTGGCGAAAGAAGTTTATGCACAGGTCAAAGGTATTCAAGGTATTAAAGAACCTGGTATCATCTTAAATATCGGCCAACCTGAAGTTAGTGTGGTATTGGATCGGACCCGTATGGCGGCATTCAATGTCCTGCCAGCAGATGCACAGGCGGTACTGGAAATGGCCTTTGGCGGAAAGACCGCTTCCATTTTATACGATGGTGAGCGCAAATTCAACATTCGACTGCGTTATGCGCCCGAATATCGGAAAACAGAAAAGGATATTGCACAGCTGATGGTTCCATGTGGTGATGGCACATTAATTCCGTTGAAAAGTATCGCGACCATTGAAAAAGATAATGGTGCTGCTTTTATCTATCGCGACAACATCAAACGTTATATCGGCATCAAATTTTCCATCCGTGACCGTGACTTAGGAAGCACCATAGCTGAAGCACAACAAAAAGTAAGTAAAATTAAGCTTCCGGAAGGATATTCTATTGGCTGGACTGGACAATTTGAAAATCAGCAGCGTGCGACACACCGCCTAGCACAGGTTGTACCGATCAGTTTGATCGTCATCTTCTTTCTATTGTTTATTCTATTCGGAAATATCAAGGATTCGCTGCTCGTGTTGGCCAACGTTCCTTTTGCACTGATCGGTGGAATTATCGCCTTGCACGTGACGGGTATGAATTTTGGAATCTCGGCAGGGGTAGGTATGATCGCATTATTCGGGATCTGTATCCAGAATGGTGTTATCCTGATCTCAGAATTCCATCAGAATAAGAAGGAAGGCCTACCCAATGACCAATCGATTTATAAAGGTGTAAAATCGCGAACACGACCTGTGGTCATGACGGCACTCATGGCTTCCATCGGGCTGTTGCCGGCTGCATTATCGACCGGTATAGGTTCGGAATCACAGAAACCTTTGGCGATCGTCATCATTGGCGGATTAATCTCAGCGACGATATTGACATTGTTGGTATTCCCAATCATCTACGATATCTTCAACAGAAAAGAAAAGGTACAACAAACAATAGCTGAATAATATTGTCCATATTTTATATACTATATACTTAGACCAATAAAGGTCATCGGTACTGCCTCAGGCTGTGAAGCGACAGGCAGTACCATTTTTTTAATAATACTTTTGATGTAACATTTGTATCTATTCCAGGTTTAAAGTTTCAAAAGCAATAAAAAGCCCTTAAGTTTACAACAAATTACCTTCCATTAAACAGCTGCTGTTTTTTGGATCACACAAACAAACACATATTTATGACTATTCTCACCTTTACAATCATCCTTCTCCTGGGTGCTTTTGTAGCAGGGCTCTTAGGATCCCTGACAGGCTTAGGCGGAGGGGTCGTTGTCATCCCTTTATTGACTCTTCTGTTTCATGTCGATATCCGTTATGCCATTGGAGCGGCCTTGTTGGCTTCCATAGCGACATCATCCGGTGCAGCCACAGCCTATGTCAAAGAAGGCATCACCAACATCCGGCTTGGCATGTTTTTAGAAATAGCGACCACGATTGGTGCTGTTATCGGGGCTGTCATCGCCATTTACATGCCGACGAATACCATTGCAATCATTTTTGGTATTGTACTGATCTTCTCCGCAGCAATGACTATACGGAAGAAAAACGAACATGCGCTATCCGGCGGTTCTGCTTTGGCTGAAAAATTGAAACTGAATAGCACCTACCCTGCTGATGGAAAATTGATCCCGTATAAGCTGACCAACGTCGTCGGCGGCTTCTCTTTGATGGGGGTTGCAGGAATACTTTCCGGATTATTAGGCATTGGTTCGGGCTCCCTTAAAGTACTCGCGATGGACAGCATGATGAAAATTCCATTTAAAGTCAGTACGACAACGAGCAACTTTATGATCGGTGTCACCGCAGCTGCTTCTGCAGTGGTCTATTTACAAAGAGGATATATGGATCCAGGTATTGCTTTTCCGGTTATCCTGGGTGTATTATGCGGTGCCATTACAGGATCCAAACTCTTAAAGCGCATGAACCCAAAGACTTTACGTATCATTTTTGCCGTCGCTATTACTTTGGTGGCCTTGGAAATGATCTTCAACGGATTCCAGCATAAATTCTAAAAACGGTAGCTTACCCGATTTAGGATTTTAAGTTTGTAACGTCCTTCCGCTAGACAATGAAGGACCTAATTACTCAAAATGAAACAAGTATTTTCGAAACACTATTGGGGAGACAAAGACATCTCACTGTTGGTAGGACAAATTTTAAGAATAGGCGTTATATTGGCTTCCTCTATTCTTATTCTCGGCGGTATCTTCTACCTGATTGTTCATGGACAGGACACCGTACCGAATTATCGAGATTTTGTCGGTGAAGGGAATTCCAATACAACAATTACTGGAATTATTTCGGGGGCATTTAGCCGAAATATTCCCCAAGTTATACAGCTGGGTGTTCTTTTATTGATTTGTACACCTATCGTACGGGTGATTGGTTCACTGTTTGGTTTTGTAATCGAAAAGGACAGACTTTATATCATCATTACATTGATTGTATTAACCGTCATTATCGGCAGTATACTTAGCGGCATCAAGGGATAATAAGGCTTTATCTCTTGATCCGCCGCCAAGCGGATTTTTCCAATGCGTATTCAAAATTTTTACGTTCTGGCTCATTTACATAGCTGACCATCTTTTCGGCCACTTTAATAGCGCCCAAACGTTCCACGGCCTTCTGAGAACGATAGTTTTCTGCCCCCACATGCAGATAGATTCGATCCACAAAGTTGAAGGCAAAGTCAAACATCATCTCTTTGACCAAGGGATTAATTCCTGCCCCCCAATACGCACGGGCATAAAACGTATATCCAACAAAAATAGATTTTTCCGCCTCATCAAGTCCATAGTACCGGGTGCTCCCAATGCAGGCTCCACTTTCCTTATCCAGGATCAAATAAGCAGCCTTACTTTCCAAGGCCCCTTCAAAAAATCCCTGAAAAACCTCTTCCTTCCAGCGATCCTTATTGGGATGCTGTTCCCAGATCAGGGGATCTTTGGCAACCTGATACAGCGTATCAAAATCCGTTGGTTCGATGATGCGTAATACGACCTTATCATTTTCAAGGGTGTTGGGGGCGACAAACTTCATGAGACACTTTTATAGTTATAGCAATTCAAAGATTTTAAATCTGACAAAAGATACCAATTATTGATCAAACTATCTGAATTTTGCGAATATCCGGTCAAATATTACACCAAGATGTAGATTTTATCACCGTGTTGACAAAATTGAATGCAAGAAATCCCCTGCAACTGAATTATTTTACCTTAGAATTGATAGGAATTGGACAACTTATTCAATTAGCATGGCAAAAAATTCGTATTTTACAGCCAAATGGAACAATTCAGGGAATTTGTAAAACAGCGTATTGATGTCACTGAGGAAGAACTAAATGACATCGTCTCACGTTATCAGGTACGGAAAATAAAGAAAAAAGAATACTTTCTCCGGGCAGGCGAGGTATGCCACCATGAAGCATACGTAATCAGCGGTTTATTTAAATCATTCTATGTCACCGCCGATGGGATTGAACATATCCTACAGTTTGCAATTGAAGATTGGTGGATCGGTGATATTGCCAGCTTCAATTATCAGGAGCCGGCCCTCCAAAACATTCAGGCCCTGGAAAACTCCGTCGTCCTGACCCTTTCAAAAAAGGCTAAGGACAAACTTTACGAAGATCATCCCATCTTCGAGAAACTCTCCAGGATTATGGCACAACGTGCGCAAATCGCATCGCAGCACCGTATTATCTCGAGCATAGGTTTCACTGCACAGGAACGCTATCTGGATTTCATCAAAAGGTACCCTAAAATCTATCCGAGGATCTCCAATATGCAATTAGCCTCCTATCTTGGTGTTACGCAGGAGTTTCTTAGCCGCCTAAAAAGGCAGATCTTAAAGCCGAATCGAAATTCTTGACCTACATCAATTTTTTCTTTGTCTGTTTATCCCACCTTTGCAGAAGCTTGTTCAAACAAACAATTTGAACTTTTGAAGGTTAGATAAATAAAAAAAGAAAATAAGATGAATAAATTTTTCCAAATTCTGGCAGTAGCAGTATTAATGGTTAATGTTGCTGTGGCACAAGTAAAATGGTCTGCAGACCCTGCACATACCAACGCAAGATTTGATGTAAAACACCTTGGTATCAGCTTTGTTGATGGTGAATTTACTAAGGTAGAAGGAACAGTTGAAACCCCAACAGGAACAAGTTTCAATAATGCCAAAGTTAATTTCGCTATCGACGTCAACAGTATCGATACGCGCATTGCTGCACGTGACAACCACTTGAAGACCGATGATTTTTTTGCTGCGGAAAAATTCCCTAAAATGACATTAAAGTCTATCAGTTTTAAAAATGCGAAAGTAAAAGGAAAATATGTGATGATAGCGGATCTGACGATCCGTGATGTAACGAAAAAAGTAACTTTCGAGGTAACACAAAACGGTGGAATCATTACGGATCCTTGGGGAAAAACACGTGCTGGATTTACAGCTAAAACAAAAATTAACCGTCAGGATTTCGGCATGAAATACAATGATAAATTACCTTCAGGTGTAGAAGCGGTTGCTTCTGATGTCGACATCATTGTCAACACCGAATTGGTGTTGAACTAATTGAAAATAATAAATCACACTAACATTAAGGGGTGTCCAAACGGATTGGACACCCCTTTTTATGCAATTTTACACCGAGTTCTGGCTACAGCAATCAGCTATGGAATGCTCAAATCAAGGGCTTTGACCTGACGTAATTGAGCAGCTCATTTTTTATAAGCCTTTTAACATCCCGCCGTCCAGAGGAATATTGGCTCCAGTCAGATAACTTGCATATTCGGAGCAAAGGAAAGCGACGAGATAACCGTATTCTTCAGGTTTACCCAGACGCTGCGCAGGAACCTGTTTTAACCGCAATTGTAGCGCTTCCTCGTAGGATATACCCATACGTTGAGCGTCAAGGTTGGTTAGCGACTGGATACGGTCCGTATCAAATAGGCCTGTCAAGATGCTATTGACCGTCACCCCTTCTTTAGCGACATCCGTTGCCAGCGATTTACTCCAGCTAAGCAATGCTGTACGGATCGTATTAGACAACACTAAATTAGATACCGGTTCTTTCACAGTTGAAGAAGACACATTAATAATACGTCCGTATCGATTTGCCAACATATAAGGCAGCGCACATGAGGTCGTGTAACAGTGATTTTGAAATAAGAGTTCAAAAGCATGCTGGTAATCCGCCAAATTTTTTTTGTCTATGGTTCCTGCTTGCGGCCCATTCGAATTGTTGATTAAAATATCAACCTTATTCGACTCAAAATAATGTGTTATCTGCTTTTTGTATGCTTCGTGATCATTGTAGTCCACCACGATATATTGGTGTACCTGTCCTTTGGAGGTATCAAGACCTTCACAGGTACGTTGTAGCTTTTCCTCCTGTCGGGAAGCCAATGTTACAGATACGCCACATGAGGCAAGCACTTGGGCAATACCTGCACCTATACCAGCAGAGCTCGCTCCGATCAGGGCTTTTTTCCCATTTAGATTGATTTCCATATCTTTTTATTTTTTATTTTATAGCGTGTATGTATGCATAGCCAATCATCATGGCTGAAAATGCGTTCTAACCCCGGTTAATCGTTGTCCTTTGCTCGGATCATAGCAACAAATAAATATATGGCAAAGACCCATGCTGAGCCAAGGCATATCCAAGCAAAAATGGGAATTCCCCACCACTGTGGTTCTACGCGTGCGACAATAATCATCCCACCTAGTAAATTGAGTGACATAAACATAATTCCGATGACAATACGATTGACCCCCTTGCGTAAAATAGCATTAAAAGATCGCGCACTGATCAATCGATGGTTGAGTGTAAAATTTCCTGTTCGAAATAAGCGCACAAGGGCGCGCATATCTTCAGGAAGTTTTTCGACATCGCGCGCAAAAGATTCAACTTTATGTTTTCCTTTTTTGAAGATTGCCTCTGGAGAGAGCCGCTCCATCATAATCCTACGTGCAAAGGGCTTGATACTCTCCATAATATTAAGATCGGGATATAACTGGCGTCCAATACCTTCCATCAACGAAATGCCCCGCATCAACTGATAAATATATTCCGGAAAATACAAGCGGTTGTCACCAATGATGTTCCACAATTTATTGAACAATAAATCTAAGCTAAGATCCCCGAGAGATACATTATCAATCATATCGAAAATCTCATATAGGGATCTTTCAAACCGGTTACGATCCGGAATATGGCTCACCACGGCAACGTCTTCAATCACGTCAGCAAGCCGGACAGCATCTTCGGAAATAGCCGATTGAATAAACTCTTCAAGCTGCCTACGGTCTATCCCCAATAATTTACCCATATTTCCAAAATCCAAAAAAGCAATCCGCCCATCCGGCATCACCATCATATTGCCGGGATGCGGATCGCCATGAAAGAAACCATGGATAATCACTTGCTCAAGGTATAAATTGATCCCATTTTTTACCAGCGTTTGGACATCCATTCCCCGACGCTTAATTTCATCGGCATCAGTTACCTTGAAACCATCGAGATATTCCATGCAAAGAACATGGTCCGACGAGAGTTCAGGATAAACACGGGGTACCTTGATCAGTTTATTTCCTTTAAAGTTCTTTGTGAAGCGTTCGATGTTATGCCGCTCAATCACCAGGGACATCTCTTCCTGCATGGTCGTAGCGAAAGATTCAACAATCAGCAGAAGGTTAAGGTTTTCCAGTACATCATTGTACATGGTCAGGATTTTGGCAATATCACGCATGAGTGCTAGATCACAGCGCATAACCTCATCGATACCGGGACGTCGGACTTTTAGAACCACATGGGTTCCATCTTTTAAGGTTGCGCGATATACCTGTGCAATAGAAGCCGCAGCAAAAGGTTCCGCAGCAATCTCCTGGAAATGCTCCTCAATATCCAGCTCCAGTTCTTCCTTCAGATAAGATTTAATATCCACTTCAAAGGGCGGAACATTGTCCTCTAGACGCTTCAGTTCCTCTACAAGCTCTTTGGGCAACAATCCTTCCCGGGTCGAAGCAGATTGTCCAAGCTTGATAAAAGCCGGACCGAGCTCCTCAAGAGCCATGCGAATACGGGCATAAACACTGATCTCATCGACATCAATAGGATGTTCTACGGCTGATCTGGGTCCTTTCCACGGCAATCGAGCGATTGCATCTTTAAAACCATATTTGGCCAATATACTTAAGATCTGAGAACTGCGCTGTAACTTCTTTGTCGGATTATACATAATGGACAATGATTTTCGATAACAATATACGAAATATCCTCGCGCTATAAACACGAACTCCTGTAAAACAAAGTAGATATTTCATATGGTCGCTCTATTCCGTTTCCATTTGATCCAATTTCTCCTTGATCTCCGTGATATACCTACTGTAGTAGCAACGAATCATAATTTCTGTCAGGCCAACAACAAGGACGATAGACACAATTGCCGAAAGAATCATCCATACAATAAAGTTCGGTTCCTCTTGGAAAGTTTCCTTGAAATGGTACAACCGATCAAACCACACCGTTGTCTTATTCTGTGCTATCATAATAAGATATAGAAACAAAGCTTGTGGAATCATCACATAGGCCGCAATACGATAAGTCTCTACGGCATACTTCAAATCGTAATACAACTTGAGCAAGTGTTCTTTAGAAGCCAACAACTCGATCTTTTTCGTGCTCTTTACCAAATAAAAGAACCTCCGGTAATATAAAAGACTTGATAATGATATCTGTACTATAAAAAAGTAATAGGCAAATGCCGCATAACCTTCAATCTTATACATTGGCAAGATAGGCACCAAAAACAAAAAGCCCATACAAACGACCCAGGAGATAAACTCGCGTTTGATATTCTTGCGCAACTTGCCTATGATATTGCCAACTTCCTTATAGTATTTGAGATTTGGATTCTGTAAATCCTCATCTGTGGGCTGTTCCTGCCAAGATTTCTTTAACTCATCAAAATTCATACTTGTATTTTTTAATGATTTGTTGAATTCGCTCCTTCGTGCGGTTTAATTTTACGCGGGCGTTGACTTCCGATATACCCAGATTCTCTGCAATCTCGCGATGACTTTGACCTTCCAAAAACAAAAATATCAGGGCTTTTTCAATTGCATTGAGCTCTTGAACGGCCTGGTAAAAGACTTTCAGTTGCTCATCTTTATCGGTATCGTAAGCTTCTTCTGCAAAATCATGTCGCTCCTCTAACGCATCATAAATCTGATGCTTCTTTTCTTTTTTTAAGAATACCATTGCGGTATTGAGGGCAACACGGTACATCCACGTTGAAAATTTACTCTGTTGCTTAAATGTCGCATAGGATTTCCACAGCTGATACACGATTTCCTGATACAGATCTTGCCGCCCCTCATGATCATCCATATACATACGGCTCACCTTAACGAGAATACCTTTATTCTCGTCAATCAGTCGAAGAAATTCTATTTCCGATGGGTTCACCTAGCGATTTTTCTTTAAATATATTTAGGTAATAAGTATAGCAAACAAACAAAGTGTTACAGCTTTATTTAAAAATATGTAAATTGTTATTAAAATAGAGACTAATCGCTGAAGATTATGGAGAATATATTTTATCAAGGTCAAATTATATGGGCGCAGATCGACGCAAATAGACATATGCGGCATTCTGCTTACGCAGACATATGCGCTCAGGCCCGTAGTAATATGTTGAACAAAATGGGCTTTTCACTGGATAAATTTGCCGAATTTCATATCGGTCCGATTTTGTTCAGGGAAGAACTTATCTATTTTAAAGAAGTACATTTGGATGAATATGTACAGGTAAAAGTAGAACTGACGAAATACAACAAAACAAATAGTCGTTTTTCATTTATACATCAGGTTTTTCGTAATGACGGAGTTTTGTGCTGTACCGTTAACGTCGATGGAGCCTGGCTGGACCTTCAAAAGCGGAAATTAACCAAATTACCAGAAGAGATGGAGCCTTATCTCGCCAAAATTCCCCGATCTGAAAACTATACGGAAACGGAATAGTCTTTTCATCATGTCAAGACCATCCTTATAAAAGAAAAATCCCTCGGAACACAAACGGAACTCCGAGGGATTAAAACATAAACTAAACCTAAAAACTATTGTCTTTTATTCATCTTTTGGTCATTCCCAAAATGAACTATTTCCTGTGTATTGCTGAATTATTTAACTTCAATCAAACGTTTTGCAATGATTGCATCTTCTTTCTTGCCAACAGTCAAAATTAATATCCCACCTTCATAGGCAGCCTCGATATTGCTGTAATCTACGGTCTCTGGCAATGTAAATGATCTTGAGAACGAAGAGTAATTGAATTCTTTTTTGCTGTATAATTTTTCTTCACTAACACTTTCCTCTTTTTTCTCAGCTGAAATCGTAATTAGATTTTTATCTACATTGATCTTAAAGTCAGATTTATCCAATCCGGGCGCTGCCATTTCAACTTTAAATGATTTTTCGGATTCCGATATATTGACCGCCGGCACACGGGATACCAAACGATCTGAGATGAAGTTATCATTGAATAAATTGTCAAATACAGTGTTTACAAATGGATTTACTGCATCAGTGTTTAAACTTTTTGTAGGGAATTTAATTAATGCCATTTTTTGTCCTCCTAATTTTTTGTTTTATTGTTAAGCTTTTTTTGTTCTACCTATTTGAAGAGAGCTATTCAATTTGCGTACCAGCAGGTTTTAAAAGACAAAATGTCATTTAAAAATAAAAAATAATGTCATTTTGTCTTAAAAACAACTGTTTCCAACTACCTAGCGATCAATTTGTCATTAGCGGGCTCCCTGCCCCCTATCCCAAATTGTCCCTATACACAGACTAACGTATAGGAGATAAAACAGTTTATCAGAAATTGTCATTTTTTATTAAGAGTCTGAAACAGAGCGCTCAATTAGCAGCGTACCGTATAAGAGAAAAATCTTTTATGAAACGTTGTTATTTTTACTGAGCACCTCAAACAGAGCGTTCGAATAGTAGTGTATCATATAAGAGAAAAAGATTTTATCAGAAGTTGGTATTTTATTAGGCATCCGAAACGTAACGTTCAAAAAACCATTAAGGTTGATTTTGTTCCAGCGAAGCAATCAATAAGAATTTGACAGCATCGTAAATATAGTCCTTAGCCTCTGCATAGGAGATCCCATAGCGTCGAGGTACGACATCAGCATAATGTGGAAATGGCGTAAATAATTTATCATAATATGCATCCAACTGCAGCATTGTCGGCAACTCAAACGCCAAACGAAGCTGAAACCGACGGATAATGGCTGTATCCAATATTTCGGGATGGTTGGTTGCTGCAAGCAATACCGCTTCAGCAGGAAAATAATCGATCAGCTGTATAATGGTATTCACGAGACGACGCATTTCACCCACATCCTTTTCTTCACTAATCCGCGCCTTTCCGATCTGATCGAATTCATCTAAAAACAGAACTGCTATTTTACGCCCAGCTTTATCGAAGACCTGTTTAATGTGCTGCGAGGTTTCACCAATACGAGAAGAAATGAGGTTGCTCAGATTCAACACATAAATTGGTTTTTCGAGCGCTGTGGCCAAGGCTTTCGCCGTTGTTGTTTTTCCGCAACCAGAATAACCGTGCAGTAAAATCTTATTGCTAACCGGCAGACCATATTGTGAAAGCTCTTTAATATAACGATGCTCTTTAATCAGCTGATGGAGCTTCTGACGGCTCTCCTCTTCCAAGAAGACATCTTCTAAAGCTATCCTTTCCTTATCGGCAATTACAAGATCGTAAATATTCATACTATTAATTTAAGACTATCAGATAACAGTTGGCAAAACTAAATCTTTCAGCCAGCATATCGCTGATCCAGTTTCAATTTAATCCTTGAAATATTTAAGGCCAACTTGGGAGCAAGAAAGATCTCCACCAAAGGGAGGGTTCGATTTACGTATCACCACTTCGATCGTCACAGCATCGGCCACCCGCAGCCTAATCTGATCTAGTATTTCTGAAGCTGCAGATTCGAGCAATTTTCGTTTAGGCTTCATAACGCTAGCGGTAATCTGATAGAGCTCTTCGTAATTGAGCGTATTTTTTAAGTTCTCTGTCTCCGTATTCAAAAAGGGAAAACATACATCAATAGAAACAAAAAACTCATTGCCAAGCACCTGTTCTTCTTCATAGTAACCTATTGGTGCATAGAATCGGGCTTCTTTCAGCGATACTGTTTGTAAAATGGTTGCCATGTACAAACCTAAGGAAATTGTTCCATACAAATGGGATTATTTGTATATTTAGCCATACCAAAAACCCAACAGATGAACTTTTTTTTATCATCAGCACTAGCAACAACGCTCTTATTTGGTGCCACAGCACTGCAGGCCCAAACCAATATGAAAGCCAGTGACACGGAATATTATAGTCCTGTCCCTCCTACATTAACGATCGATCATGGTATTCCAAGCGATGCAATTGTCCTTTTTGACGGGAAGGATCTCAGTAAGTGGAAAAGTGAAAAAGGAAAAGCCAATTGGACTGTAGCCAACAACGTACTCGAAGTAAAACCGGGAGCTGGAGCCATTGAGACGAACGAACACTTTAGCGATTTTCAACTGCATGTTGAATGGAAAAGCCCCGAAGTGATCAAAGGTGAAGGCCAAGGAAGAGGAAACAGTGGAATTTTCTTACAGGGGTACTATGAAATCCAGGTATTGGACAACGATAATAACCCCACTTATGTCAATGGCGGAGCGGGTAGTCTTTATAAACAACGGCCGCCATTGGCGCAAGTAATTGCACCAGACAAATGGCATGTATATGATATTATTTATAAGGCTCCTCAATTCAGTAAAGATGGAATATTGACCGCTAAAGGAACAGTAACGGTTTTACATAATGGAGTCGTTGTGCAAAATAACACCCAAATCGACGGTACGACAGAATATATAGGACTACCGAAGCAGATAAGCCATGGCCCAGGCCCAATTATACTACAGGATCATGGTGATTTAGTCCAGTTCAGAAACATCTGGTTACGTAAACTATAGCTAAACAGCAAGAAGTAGAAGACTACAGCAAACAATTTAAGTTAGAAAAGCAACAATTCTGTACTAGGTTTTATAGGGCTATTTCCCTAATTTAGCCCTATAAAATTTAAAAACAAACGGAATGTAATGAGCTCCTTGCGCCATTAATTTCTTACCGCAATAGACTTAGAAGCCTTATGTGAGTGGATTAATGACACGCAAATAACCACTGGAATGGGCTCACTTATGCCGTTGAGTATAAACATTCACACAATATTACAGTTTAATGAAAAGAATTGCGCTATTCTTCTTGTTGGCAAGCTCCATCAGCAGCTATGCACAACGTAACCTCAATTTAGAAGAAACAGTATTTGGTCCCCGCACGTATGCCCCAACATCGATAGCCGGAGCATCGTGGATCCCAAAATCAAACAACCTCTCCTATCTCGATAAATCGTACCAGAACCTATTATCCAAAAGCGCTTCCAGCAACTGGAGCGAAACAAATCTCGCTTCTAAAACAGACCTCGAAAAAGCACTAAAAACGGCTATTCCGAACGAAACATTTAATTTGCGCGTATTTCCTTACGACTACAAATGGCGCGACGGAAATACACTATTACTGCAAGTTGAAGGAAAAGATAAAACCTATACAGTAGCTTACAATATTAAATCAAAAAATATTGAAAGTTTTATCGGTAATGACAACAAGGGAGCGAATCGCGAGATCAGTTCGGATTTTTCAAAAATCGCCTATTTAGTAGACAACAACATCGCAATTGTTGACAAAAACGGCAAAATTACCGCTGTAACCAACGATACAGACAAAGGAATTGTCAATGGAAGCGATTATACACACCGTCAAGAATTTGGCATCAAGAAAGGAATGTGGTGGAACAATCAAAATGACAAACTGCTGTACTACCACAAAGACGAGACGATGGTTGCCAATTATCCGTTACCGCAATGGAGTCCGAAAATTGCGGATATCAAATGGATCAAATACCCCATGACAGGCCAAAAATCAGAAGAAGTTTCTTTGATCGTTTACAATACCACCACTGGTCAAAAGGTAACCCTTCAAACCGGCGAGCATTCAGAGCAATATTTAACCATGGTTACTTGGGATCCTTCTGGTAAATACATCTACGTCGGAGTACTTAACCGTGGGCAAAATGATCTTAAAGTCAACAAATACAATGCAGAAAACGGTTCCTTCGTCAAAACCCTGTTCGAAGAAACTGCGACAACTTGGGTTGAGCCAGAAAACCCATTGACATTTTTACCAAACAAACCGGATCAATTCCTTTATCAATCCGATAAAGATGGCTATAATCAACTTTACCTCTATAACACGGAAGGTAATTTGATCAAAAAATTAGGCTATAAAGACATTGTTATGGAGTCATTGCTTGACTTTTCGGCTGATGGCAACAAAGTAAGTTACACCGGAGTCACCAACAACGGTTTAGATCGCCAATTATTTGAAGTCGATCTAAAATCAGGGAAAACGGTTCAATTAACGAATGAATCCGGCATACACCATGCTGCGCTAAGTGGCGATGGCAAGTACATCTACGATCAATATAGCAATTTAAAAACACCAAATAAAGTTCAGATCAAAGAAGTAAAATCTGCTAAAGAAACAACCTTAGTCAATGCAGAAAATCCTTTTGCCGGAAAAATAAATAATCCTAAAATAGAATTTGTACAGTTGACATCTGCAGATGGAAAATACCCATTGACAGGACGCATCATTTATCCCAACGATTTTGATCCTGCGAAAAAATACCCCGTCATGTACTATTTGTACGGCGGATCACATTCGCAGCTGGTTTCCAACAAATGGCTAGGAGGCGCTGGTTATTTTGACATGTATATGGCCCAACAAGGATATATTGTGTTTACCATGGACAATCGTGGCACAAATTACAGAGGCCGTGATTTCTATACTGCTACGCATCGCAACCTCGGTCAAAATGAAATGGCCGACCAGATGAAAGGAATTGAGTTCCTAAAATCAAAATCTTTTGTTGACCAACAACGCATGGGTATTTTCGGGTGGAGCTTCGGTGGTTTTATGACGACTTCCTTCATGCTACATCATAACGATATTTTCAAGGCTGCTGTAGCCGGAGGCCCTGTAATCGACTGGAAATTTTATGAGGTTATGTATGGCGAACGCTACATGGACACGCCGCAAGAAAATCCGGAAGGTTATAAATTGACATCTCTGCTCACTAAAGCCGATCAACTGAAAGGAAGACTATTGATTATTCATGGCGCACAAGACCCTGTCGTTGTACAGCAAAACAGCATGGAGTTTTTAGAAGCCTGTATTAAAGCCGGAAAGCAAGTAGATTATTTTCTATACCCGACTCATGAACACAATGTAATGGGAAAAGACCGTATTCATATGTACGAAAAAATTGCGGACTACTTCAATCAGCACCTCAAAAATCCGTCATAAACTCAGGAAAACAAGACAACACAAAAAGGGCTATCCAAAAAGATTTGGACTGCCCTTTTTTATGCAATTTAGTACAGGTTAATGTTACTCCTGATCCAGGCCTTCGGATAAACTATACAATGTCCAGTGTTTTGTTTTTATGGCCTGAGATTCTGTCCGAAGCAATCGGATAAAATCCTGCACCCCAACTTCCTCATTCCCATTACCATGAATCAGGACAATACTTCCGTTTTTGGCCTGCTGTCCTTTAGCCAACCAGGCATCCGAGCCTACCGCAATAAGACCATAGGACAATAGCTGCTCAATGATGCGCCGATCGGAAACTAAGCCCGGACAACGAAAAAATACCGAAGGCAGAAGACCGTTTTTCAGCATCAATTTTTCATTCTCCAACACTTCATAACCTAGATTCGTATTTTTGGAAAGCAAAAAATTGGATGTTAAAGGATTACTAGTAAAAACATGGTCATACGTATGATTTACCCAGGTAATCTTTACTCCCTTTGCATCCAATGACTTTAGCCATGCTAGATCTGCGGCGTGATTTAGCATCCATTTACCCGAAACAGAAACGGCCAGTGGCAGGCTGCGATCTATCCCCTTAAATGCAGCGAGAAGATCTTCAAAAATAGCCCTGTCCAAAGGTTTATGTGAAGGACATAGATCAATCGTCAAATTAATACCAGCCTCTTTGGGAAGCCTAAAATTCAGCCCCGCATCCTGTAAGTTGTTTTCAGTTTTTCTGACTAAAGAGAAGCAGCTTTCGTATACCGAACCACTTAGACTTTTCGTAACCTGAGCCGCATCTTTGTACAGAACGCTTACTGATCGATCTCCTACTACACGCGTTTGCAATGTAGTAGGATCTACCGTTAAATAATATTTTACAGCATTTTTCGTGAAACTACGGATCCCCACCAGGGAATTATTATTTTCACGAAGGATTAACCACTCTGTTCTGTAGTTTTCCAAATTAGCATATGAAGCCTGTCCATAAGAAAACAAAAATGAGCTGTTTCATCATCAATTACCACTTGTTCTTTTTGACTGTAGATTTGTTGGCCATACCGTCTGCTTGCCATCTTTATCGATTGGCAATATGATCTTTTCCCGGGAGACCAAAGTTGGTTCTTCACAGGCTAGGTAAGTTAAAATCGCAACGATAATGGCGTTTTGTTTCACCTCATCAAACACAATCTTATCGTAGGTATCGCGATTGGTATGCCAGGTCACTTTACCATAATCCCAGGAAGTGGAAGAAAGCCCAAAGGCTGGAATTCCTTTTTGAACGAAAGAAGAGTGATCACTCCCTCCCGTCCCCGGCATGCCCGGAAAACTGGTTTGGATTTCATTACGGAACTCTTCAGGCAAATATTGCACCCAGCGGCTAATGTATTCGTAGGACTTTTCAAAACCACTCCCCCCGATACGGACAATTCTCCCCGTCCCGTTATCCTGATTCCATACCACCTGTATATTTTTAGCGATCTCGGGATGGTCCTCGACAAATGCGGAAGAACCGTTCAGCCCCTGTTCCTCACTTCCCCAGTTACCGACCAAAATCGTTCTTTTATTTTCCGGATAAACCTTTCTTAAAATACGGACTGCCTCCATCATTGTAATCACCCCGGTAGCATTGTCTGTCGCACCCGAAGCGCCGTCCCAAGAATCCAGATGTGCAGAAAGCACAACATACTCGTCCGGTTTTTCTTTTCCTTTGATCTCCGCAATACTATTATAGGTTTTTGATGTCCCAAGCTCCTTTGAATTTCCCTGTAGTGATACCCGAGGTTTGACCCCATGTTCTGCCATGCGGTATAACAGACCATAATCTTCCAATCCGACATTAAATACCGGAATCTGTTTGGACTTTGCGTCAAAAATCCGTGTGATGCCCGGCAACTCCGTCCAGTAAGAATCTATGACACCAACTGCCCCGGCATTCTCTAAAGCCAAGGGAATTGTCCGACGGGTGCTTCCCGTGTAAGACATACTAGTTTCCCATTTCTTCAACTGATCATTCTTTAAGGTTTGATATTTTTCATAACCTTTCGGGGAAGCAGACTCCTTCCAGTTGGCATCAGATCTTCCCGACAGTGGATTCATCCCAATCAATACAATCTTGCCTTTAACTGTTTTTAGCCACGACTGAAAATCAGATTGGGAGCTAAACAAAGGCATAGCGACCACTTCTGCCTCGATCCCTTTCTCCTTCGTCATAGGACTAAAAGCCAACTGTGTACCTTCTAAAGACTTTATTCTCGGATAAGTCATCGTCACTTGAGAAGTTCCCCGTTCCCAGGAACGCCATTCACCATAAGGCTCATTACGAGCCTGTGCTCCAAGCGCATTATAATTTTTGACAACCCAATCATGTGCTTGTTGCATTTGTGGACTCCCGACAAGACGGGGGCCAATCATATCGACAAGCTCAAACGCATACTTCTCCAATTGTGAATTTGCATTTGCCTCCTGCACAATTGACGAAACCATCGCGTCTTTATTTTGAGCAAAAATAGTTGGAGCGCTCAACAATAGAAGTGCCAGCCCCAAAGATTTCATTCCACGGTGTTTCATTGAATCTATCTTCATCTGTATATCATTATTTATAATAAATTGTTAACCAGCGAACACGGCCATCGGGAGTATACTTAATTGTACATTCACTTTCCTATTTTGTTCACCTATAGCTAATTTAGAAACCCAAAGTTTCCTGTGATTGGTTTTTCCGAAAATTACTAAACAATATTTAAAAACACACATTCATTTTTAATCAATTAAATGATATACCCTTATTTAGTTGAAAAAAAACATAAAAAGCCTGAAAAGAAACTTTCCAGGCTTTACCAAATATAGATATGAGGGTTGATTAGTTACACGGCTTCCACTTTGGATTTTTCGTAGCTCTCTTGGTGAACCGAGGCCACAGCCCGACCCGATGGATCATTCAGATTCTGGAAAGAAGCATCCCAAGCTAAGGCTTCCGGCGTACTGCATGCGACAGATTTTACCGATGGAACAGTTTGTGCTGCCGCTGTTGAAGGAAAATGTGATTCGAAAATTGTCCGATATAAAAACTCTTCTTTGTTTTTCGGTGTGTTTATCGGGAAGCGCGTTGAAGCCTCGGCAAACTCCTGATCAGAAACTTTACTTTCAGCCTGCTCTTTCAAGGTATCGATCCAGCTATAGCCTACACCGTCAGAAAATTGCTCTTTCTGGCGCCATGCGATGCTTTCTGGCAGATAGTCTTCAAATGCCTTACGTACAACCCATTTCTCCATCCTTCCTTCGCGAATCATTTTATCGGAAGGATTGATACGCATCGCAATGTCCATAAATTCTTTATCTAGGAAAGGTACACGCCCTTCAACACCCCATGCTGCAAGTGATTTATTTGCCCGCAGACAGTCGTACAGGTAAAGCTTTTTCAGCTTACGTACAGTTTCCTCGTGAAATTCCTGTGCATTTGGCGCTTTATGAAAATAAAGATACCCACCAAAGAGTTCGTCTGACCCTTCACCCGACAATACCATTTTAATGCCCATTGATTTGATTACACGAGCTAATAAATACATCGGTGTAGAAGCGCGTACCGTCGTGACGTCATAAGTCTCCAAGTGGTAGATCACGTCACGGATCGCATCCAATCCTTCTTGGATGGTAAAGTTGATCTCGTGGTGTATTGTTCCGATATGATCTGCTGCTTTCTGTGCCGCAATTAAATCCGGTGCTCCCTTCAATCCCACCGCAAATGAATGCAGTTGAGGATACCAGGCATCTTCTTTGTCGTCACTTTCGATACGTTTGGATGCAAACTTCTTCGTTACCGCAGCAATAACCGATGAATCCAATCCACCAGACAGCAGTACACCGTAAGGTACATCTGACATCAATTGACGATGCACCGCATCTTCCAAACCTTTGCGCAAAACAGCGATATCGGTCTCGTTGTCTTTTACAACATCGTAACTTTCCCAATCACGTTGATACCAGCGCTGCGGAGCTTTCCCCATTTTGCTATACAAGTAATGCCCCGGAGGAAATTGTTCAATCGTCGTACAGAAACCTTCCAGTGATTTTAATTCGGATGCAACGAACAATTGCCCCTGCTCATCTTCACCATAATATAGAGGGATAATTCCCATATGGTCACGTGCGACAAAAAAGGAATCATCACGTGAATCATAGAGTGCAAAACCAAAAATACCATTTAATTCATCCACAAATGAGGGACCTTTCGCTAAATATAATGCCAACACAACTTCAGAGTCACTTTGTGTCGAGAACTCATAATCAGGAAGGCTATTTCTTAATTCATGGTGGTTATAGATCTCGCCATTAACTGCTAGTACAACTTTACCGTCCGGACTGTACAATGGTTGACTTCCAGATTTAGGGTCAACAATAGCTAACCGCTCGTGTGCTAATAAAGCTTTCTCACCAGTGAATATACCCGACCAGTCCGGACCACGGTGGCGAATACGTTTTGACATTTCTAATACTTGAGATCTCAATGAGCTTGCAGGTTGCTTTAATTCAAAAGCGCCAATAATTCCACACATATTATGAAAATTTTAAATATTTCGTTTTTACATTATGTTATTGACACAAAGTAAAACAATTAAAAACTAAATTCATAATAATTTTTAATATTTATTATATTTTTATCAAAAATACTTTTCAAAACAAACAAAATTATCAATGAAACACTTATTTGTTTACAATAATCACACAATCTATTAACAATTGATCTGCAGATTAATCGTTAAATTAACTTCGTAATCAAATAACCAGGACATGGATCTAATTAGAACCTTCTATAGTGAGCTTGCACTAACTCCTCAGGAATTAACTGCAATTACAGAAAAACATGAAGCCATAACCGTCAAAAAGGGCGATTTTATATTGACCAAAGGACAGGTTTCAAATGCTTATTACTTGATTGAGTATGGACTTACACGCTCCTTTTTACACGATTATGAAGGCAATGAAGTTACCATAAGCTTCTGCACGGACAATGATGTTGTCATTGAAGTCGCCTCTTTTTTTCAACGCCATCCAACGGTGGAAAATATCCAGGCACTCATGGAAACCCGTCTCTGGAAAATAAAGTTTGAAGATTTTCAGGAACTTTTTCATCAGATTCCTGAATTTAGGGAATGGGGGCGTTCTTGGATGGCCAAGGAACTTGTTCACAGTAAAAATAGGGCTATTGCCATGATTACCGAACCTGCTACTACCCGCTATTTGCGCTTGATAAAAGAAAAACCAATATTGATACAGCAGGCACCACTCAAGCATATTGCTTCCTACCTGGGCATCACCGACACTTCCCTAAGCCGCATCCGGAAAGAAATTGTCCACGGAAATTAAACCGTGGTAACGCCCAAAGGACTACTTTTTTAAATCTTGCCTTAAGGCAAGATTTTTAAGAAAACTTCAGCTTAATTTTACCAATGTGCTTCCAAGCTATTTATTTATAGTCTTAAAAGAAGGAAAAATTGAGAAAAGAGTTAAAAGAAGTAATCATTATATTCAAAAATTAGAAATCATGGCAAAATTACACGCTTATCTAAATTTCGACGGAAACTGTGAAGAAGCATTCAACTTTTATGAAAAAGTCTTCAATACAAAAAATCCTGGCTTCATGCGTTATGGAGATATCCCTGCCGACCCACAGATGCCACCTGTTCCAGACGAAGCAAAAAACAAAATCTGTCATACAGCAATTTCGATCAACGGCGATAGTATGCTGATGGGAGCTGATGTTGTTCCTGCTTTTGGACAACAATATATCCAAGGAAACAACAGCTATGTCATGCTGATGTGCGAAAGCACCACCGAAGCGAAAGCTTTGTACGATGCACTGAGCACCAATGCAAAGGTCGTTGAAATGCCACTTGGCGAAACATTTTTTGCCGAACTATACAGCGCTTTTCAGGATCAATTCGGTATCTGCTGGATGGTTTATTTTGGTGGGAACAAAGACCAGGATTGCGAAAGTAATGCTTAAGCCAACCGCTTAGCTGACAAAATAGTTGAAAAAGAGAGGGCAGTAATCTATTGTTACTGCCCTCTCTATTCCCGTGGTTTCGTTATCGTGTAGCACCTATGCTACCCTGTGGAATGGCCATTTCAATTTTGTCTTTTCAAAACTGCCACAACAAGATGTTTTCCTGTGCATCTCAGGTTTTTACCGCTACTAGGTTAAATTTATTATTTTTTCACCAGTACTTCTTCCTCAAACAGGATCCCATCCCAACCATTTGTCCTAAATTGACGAATGTTCTGGTGGCCATCTCCGTCTGGATTATCGAGTACATTTCGATAATGTTCGGCAAAAAGGCGCAATGTATCCTCCTGCGAAAGATTATTTAACTGTGCAAAATAGAAAACTTTTGCACTACCTTGATTTTCTTCTTTCGAATTTTTCAGCGTCCCATTTTGAAATGCACTGGGACTATAGCTGTACTGATCGGCAATATGCGCCAATACTTCCTGAAACTGTAATTCGCTTCCTTTTGATTTATTCAATAATTCTGTTGTAGTCATCTTGATATTAAACCTTTTAAAATCTATTCTAAATTAATTTTTCAACCATAAACCTGAATGAACAGGAATTAGCGCTCTTAAATAATTCCGTGTAGTGACCCTCCCTTTGCAGCAAGTTGATCCACACGCCTTTCCACCGCTTCGTCTTTAATCAACGCCGGCGCATGATGGGGTTTTGTCCGCGCATCAATAATTAGCGGTCCTTTACAACCCCAATGTTTAAATGTTGTAAAACTATGTATTCCATAAATATCAAACGCAGGGTTACTTCTGGTAAACGTTGTCCAAACAAAATTATTGACGGTAGCGGCGGTGAAGTGAGCATCATCACATAAGACGATCAACGGGAAACCTTCCCAGGCGAGTCCTGCGGCAGCGCGGCACCATTCGGCCATTATTTTCGGCTCATGCTCGTAAGTAGTGAATGCCTGACCATCAATGGCAATAATACCGGGCATAACAAATTTTGCCTGATTGAAAGGTCGGGGTAGTTCAAAACCAGCCGGCAATTCACGGCCCAATTCTCTTTTCTTTGTACCAGCGGCAGCAAAAACCACCTTGGAACCGGTATTTAATCCATCGCCAGAATAATCCAAGGTATCGATAGTCGTATTAGTCTGAAAATGAACATCTCGAGTAAGGTCTATGCGTTCAAGAATATGACCCAAAAAAGCCGGAATATCATAAATATCCAATTGCGGATTATCTTCATTTGCTGAAATAAACAAATATTTAGCGAGGCTGAGCTGATTTTTACCCAGTATCTGATTGGCTATCGTTAAAATTTCTTGCGGTCGATCCACACGCTGATAAGGCGTATACCGTTCAGACCCTATTGCAAAAAGTAAGGGATGTACACCAGCGGCATCAACAGCATTAACTGCATGGAGACCCGAAATCTCCTTTGGAATAGCCGCACCCGTAATTTCATGGATTAAAGCACCAAAGCTAGTATCTTCCTGCGGGGGTCGTCCCACAACGGTAAAAGACCAAATTGGATTTTTCTTATGGTACACATTATGCACCTTCATCAAAGGAAACGGATGAGTTAAGCTATAATAGCCGATATGGTCCCCAAAAGGACCTTCCGGTTTATTTTCGTTGGGATAAACGGTACCTGTAATAACAAAGTCCGCATCCGCAGAGATACAAAAGCCTTCATCATCATAAAAATAGCGAAATCTTCTATTTCCCAATGCTCCGGCAAAGATCATCTCAGAGAGTCCTTCCGGTAGCGGCATTACAGCAGACAAGGGATGTGCTGGCGGTCCGCCGACAAAAATACTCACCTTTAAAGGTTTACCGAGCGCATTTGCCTTAGTTTGATGGATTCCGATACCACGATGCAACTGATAATGCAAACCAATCTCCTGATCAGGCAGATAATCATTCCCAGAAAGCTGAATCCGATACATCCCCAGATTGGCCTGCATAATACCGGGTTTGGCAACATCTTCTGTATATACCTGCGGCATCGTCACAAAAGCACCGCCGTCCATTGGCCAGTTGACGATCTGCGGAAGTTTACTAATTGATGTTTTACCATGAAGTATGGGAGCCCCCGATTTTTTTTTCCAGGGTAAAGCCCCAAGGGCTGTCATCGAGGAACCAATATATTGAAAAGGATTTTTAAGTACTGCAGCAGGATTCATCTTAACATCCACCAATTTCTTCAGGTGGTCTAACGAATCCCGGAACATAAACTTCGAGCGTTCCAGCGTTCCAAACAAATTAGATACAGCCGGAAATTCCGAACCTTTGATATTTTCAAAAAATAAGGCGGGCCCTTCAACATCAAACACCCGCATATGGATGGCGGCCATTTCCAAATAGGGATCGACCTCTTCTTTGATCCGGATTAAATGACCATGTTTTTCAAGATCCGCAACACATGCTTCTAAACTATTGTATCCCATATATTAAATCTGCTTCAACATGTTAATCCACAAATTTAACAGAATAATTTATTAAACAGGATATAAAGAAAAAACCTTTAGCGATCTTGGATCCCGCTCTCTTATCATCAGTATAACAACCTCAACCATTACCTAGGTATCCATGCAGACATAGGATTTCAAGGGCGTAAATTCAAATGCCTGTACGCGCTGCCAAGTTGAATTATCTACATTTTTCTCATAATAAAGTACTCGCCTAAATTCATCAATATCTTCTTTATTGATATCATTCAACCTTGTCAACAAGAGCTTAGCAAAGAATTTATTGACGCCTATTTCTCTCTTTTGGCCTTCGGAAGTGCACTTCAGGAAATGGTAAAATAAGCCTCTAAATGTCATTTCCTCATTGCCACCGAGGTAAATAACTTCTGATATAAAATTATTTTCCCAAGGCATTTCTCGTAGCCAGCGGTAAACATCGAGCAAAGGCAGGGGGCGAAACTTCAGGGAAGCCACCCAGTTCCAATAAAATATGGTCTGCCGTTTGGCAAGTTTCGCAAATATGCGGTTCAAGACACTCTCCTTCCCGATGACGCTACTTTTAATCACGATGGTATATTGGACGCGTAAATTTTCCAGCAGATCGCGCACAGGCTCCAAAAAATGTTCATCCATTAGCCTCGCGACATAAATGACGCGGTTATTTCCTGCACGTCTACAAATTTCCACGAAATTGCGCAGACCAAGCAATTCAAGCTGAAGCTGTATATCATTGTCAAGTGAGGGAACCTGCGTAAAATAAATTCCAAAATTGAGTTCAGCAATCTGAAAATTCTCAAAAGCTTCCCCTTTTCGCAACAGGTCCAATTCAAAAAGCTTTGCCGTCACCTTTTCCTTTACTATTTTATTAAAAAGGGATAAGTTGCGCACTAATCCAGTCACATCAAAATCTCTGGATTGCAAATAACAGGATGCCCGTCGTCCCAAATAGGTATTTAGCCCGCTGATTAAAACCTTTTTCATTCGAATTCTCTATATTTTTGGCTTTGAAACTACCACGATTTAATGATTCGTTCTCACGATCGTGAGCCATTAAATAGGATCGTTCCTTCCTAGTACGCTGAATTTATATATTACCCTTTTATTCGCTAAAACGAATAAAATCCCTAGGACGGTTCCATTGGTGATGCAGCAATCTTTTCCATGTTTTTCTTACGCTTTTAGTATGTTACTCGGATTGTTTCAAGAGTAACGGAAATAACTTACAAATATCATAATTCCCTGATTTTAGAACAGAGAAACCTCAAATAAGTTTAATACTATTTTTATTTTTTCCTAACCAAAATAGCGTAAACCATCCAAACAAGTACCGCCATTGTCCTTTTTTTGTCAATTCGCGCATAAATACTTTCAAGAACACAATATCCTTATATATTTGTAAATCTTCTGAAAATAGGCTGCACTAAAAAGTATTTATCTTCACCTCTATGGACAAAAGGGCTACAATGATCTGGTTTCGAAATGATTTAAGACTTCATGACAATGAAGTATTTTATCAAGCTTCTGAAAAAAGTTCATTCATCATCCCGGTATACTGTTTTGACCCCCGATATTTCGACCGCAATCAATTTGGCACTTTAAACACAGGTGTTCTGCGAGCGGCCTTTGTCATTGAAGCCGTGACCGCTTTAAAAGAAAAATTAAAGAGTCATGGTAGCGACTTGTTGACTTATATTGGCAAACCTGAAGATATTATCCCAAGAATAGCACAAAAATACCAAGTCAACGAAGTTTATCATCACCGCGAGGTGGCACTTCGGGAAACTTCTATTTCGGAAAAAGTAGAAAGTGAGCTTTGGAGCAGCAAAATAAATTTGCGCCATTTCATCGGTCACACCCTCTACCATAAGGAAGATCTTCCTTTCCCTATTAAAGACATACCCAATGGTTTTTCCATTTTCAAGAAAAAAGTAGAGCGGGAAAGTCTGGTGAGGCAACCCATCCCATTTCCGACCAATTTCCTTACGCCGCCCCATCTTGAGGACACCAAAATTCCTTCATTAAAAGATTTGGGCTATTCAGTAGAGGAGATCAAATCTGTTGATGACATCTATATTCTCGGTGGCGAAGACACTGCGCTTAGTATTATGCATGCGCTATTGTCAACCTTTCCGGAGACAGAACAGGACCCTTTGATTCTAGGGCCTTTTATAGCGTCAGGGGCCTTGTCGCCTATTTTACTCTATAACAATATCAAAAAACTTGGTGAAGGTAAGAAAGACAAACGATTTGAAAAGATTGTCGACATTCTGCTCTGGCGCGATTATTTTAGGTTTATGCTTAAAAAATATCCGAATATATTCTTTAAGCCACAAGGCACTAAAAACAGCTCCCCTCAGGATCATCCGGCCTTAGACGGGAATGAAGAATTATTTGAAAAATGGAAATCGGGCCACACGGAACATGATTTTATAAACAGTGTGATGATCCAGTTACAGAAGACCGGCTATATCCCTTATCAAGCACGCTTAATCGCAGCCAGCTATTTAGTTCATGAGTACCAGGTCAACTGGCTTCGTGGCGCTTCCTGGTACGAGGAGCACCTATTAGACTATTCTCCGGCAACTGTTTACGGACAGTGGTCTCATATTGCCGGAGTTGGGACAAGCGAAAAAGACAATAAAGCGCTGGACTGGCAAAAATTGATCAAAACTCATTTCCCAAATGGACTTCCAAAATTGGACGAAATACTTGTTAAATAAATCTTCGGCAGAAATAAATAATTCCAATAGAAAATAAATTTGTAGTACGCTAGAAGCCCTTTTTAAATCATGCTAAAAATGTTAAGAATTGGATAGATTTATTGATTAAATTATTCAACTTCAGTATTAGAAACTCTTTTTTTATTCATAACTTTGACAAATTTCATAGTTTTAATTGTAAATGGACAATCTGACATATTTGAGTAATGCTGATTCGGCTTATGTCGATGGCTTATATCAATCGTACAAGCAAGATCCCCAATCGGTAGATTTCGGATGGCAAAAATTCTTTGAAGGTTTTGATTTCGGTCAAAATGCTGGTGGAACAACAAGTTCAGTAGGCGAAGCTACTCCTGAGCACGTATTGAAAGAAATCAATGTGCTGAACATGATCAATGGCTACCGTGACCGTGGCCACCTATTCACACACACTAACCCTGTTCGTGAGAGACGTAAATACTATCCTGGCAAGGAATTAGAAACGTTTGGTCTTGCTGAAGCAGACATGAACACCGTTTTTAATGCAGGTGTTGAAGTCGGTTTAGGTCCAGCAACATTAAAAGACATCCGTCAATTGGTGGAGGATACTTACTGCCGTTCTATTGGTGCAGAATTCAAATATATCCGTAACCCAGAAAAAATTAAATGGTTACAGGACCGTATGGAAGCGGACCGTAACATGCCAAAATTCTCTTTGGACACAAAAAAGAGAATTTTAAACAAATTAAACCACGCCGTTGTATTCGAAAACTTTTTAGGCACTAAGTTTTTAGGTCAAAAACGTTTCTCATTGGAAGGCGCAGAAAGTTTAATCCCAGCATTAGATTCAGTCATTGAAAAAGGTGCAGAAATCGGTATCCAGGAATTTGTTATCGGTATGGCTCACCGTGGCCGTCTGAATGTATTGACTAATATCATGGGTAAATCTTACAAATCAGTATTCTCTGAATTTGAAGGTAAGACTTACGCTGATGATCCTGAAGTAAACTTTGGTGGTGACGTAAAATACCATTTGGGCTTTTCATCTGAGGTCAAAACAAACGATGGCAAATCTGTCCACTTAAGTTTGGCTCCGAACCCTTCGCATTTGGAAACTGTAGATCCAATCGTTGAAGGTATGGTCCGTTCTAAGATTGATTTCAAATACGAAGGCGACTCTTCTAAAATTGCACCGATCATCATTCACGGTGACGCAGCAATTGCTGGACAAGGTGTAGTCTACGAAGTAACCCAAATGTCCAAACTCGATGGTTACAAAACTGGCGGTACGGTACATATTGTCATCAACAACCAGATTGGATTTACAACGAACTACAAGGATGCGCGTTCTGGAACATACTGTACAGACGTAGCAAAAATCACTTCTTCACCTGTGTTCCATGTGAACGGTGATGATGCTGAAGCGGTAGTTTATGCGATTAATTTAGCGGTTGAATACCGTCAAAAATATAAAACAGACGTATTTATCGATCTGTTATGTTATAGAAGATTTGGACACAATGAGGCTGATGAACCAAAATTCACGCAACCATTGTTGTATAAAATCATCGAAAAACATCCGAACCCGAAAGAAGTTTACGCTAAAAAATTAATTACTGAAGGAAGTATTGACGAGGCGTATTCTAAAAATATCGAGAAAGAATTTAAAGCTGAATTGCAAACTAAATTTGAGGAAGCTAAAACAGTTGAGGTATTGACTGAAGAGATCCCGATGTTTAAAGGTGCATGGGAAGGATTGCGTCCTGCTAAAAAAGGTGAAGTATTAACAACTTCAGATAAAACGAAAGTTGCAAAAGATCTATTCTTAAAATTAGCGAAAGAAATCACAACCTTACCTTCGGACAAAAAATTCTTCCGTAAGATTACACGTTTGTTTGAAGATCGTGCCAAAATGATCACTGCTGATTCATACGATTGGGCAATGGGCGAATTGATGGCCTACGCGACATTATTGGATCAAGGTAACCGTGTACGTATCTCGGGTCAGGATGTACAACGTGGAACATTCTCACACCGTCATGCGGTATTGACGCTTGAAGATTCGGAAGAGAAATATGTTCCTTTAGCCAATATTAAAGGTGGCGATAAATTCTCTATCTACAATTCGTTACTTTCAGAATATGCTGTTTTGGGTTTTGAATATGGTTATGCATCTTCTAATCCAAATTCGTTGACAATCTGGGAAGCTCAATTCGGAGATTTCTATAACGGTGCTCAAATTATCGTTGATCAATATTTATCGAGTGCAGAGACAAAATGGAAACGTTCTAACGGTTTAGTTATGATGCTTCCTCATGGTATGGAAGGTCAAGGTCCTGAGCACTCTTCAGCACGTATCGAAAGATTCTTAGAGTTATGTGCAGATGAGAATATGATCTTAGCAAACTGTACTACTCCGGCTAACTATTTCCACTTGTTGCGCCGTCAACTTGTACGTGAGTTCCGTAAACCATTGGTTGTATTTACGCCAAAATCATTGTTGCGCCACCCTAAAGTGGTATCACCGTTGAAAGATTTTACAGAAGCTGCTTTCCAAGAGGTAATTGATGATGCAAATGTTGCGGCGAAAGACGTTAAACGCGTGTTATTCTGTTCGGGTAAAGTTTACTACGACTTATTAGAAAAACAAGAAACGGACAAACGCAAAGATATCGCTATCGTGAGATTGGAACAATTATTCCCAATTCCTACAGAGCAATTGAAAGCGATCCGTAAAAAATACAACAAGGCAAAAGAATTTGTTTGGGTTCAGGAAGAAAATGAGAACATGGGAGCATGGTCTTACTACTGCCGTAAACTAATGGGTACTGAGATTGCATTTACAGGTTTTGTTGCCCGTAAAGAAAGTGGAAGTACAGCTACGGGTTACATGAAACAACATGTTGCACAACAAGCAGAAATCTTAAATAAATCATTCGAATAAAAACAATTTAAAATCAATTGCGTCTTATCTATAGGACGCAATTGTCAATAAAGAACATTATATATGAGCTTAGAAATTAAAGTACCAACCGTAGGTGAATCAATCACGGAGGTAACCTTATCACAATGGTTGAAACAAGATGGCGATTATGTGGAGATGGATGAAAACATCGCCGAACTGGAATCAGACAAAGCAACGTTTGAATTACCAGCTGAGAAAGCGGGTATCTTAAGAATCATTGCACAAGAAGGTGATACTTTAGAAATCGGTGCCGTTGTTTGTACAATTGAAGAAGGCGCTGCTCCTGCCGGTGGTTCAGCTCCAGCTGCTGCCCCTGCTGCAGAAGCGTCAAATGCAGCTCCAGTTGCGGCTGCCGCTGCAAAAGATGAAGATCCAGATAGCTATGCTGCTGGTACAGCTTCTCCTGCTGCTGCAAAAATCTTAAGAGAAAAAGGAATTGATCCTTCTACAATAAAAGGAACAGGTAAAGAAGGTCGCATCACAAAAGAAGATGCCGAAAAAGCTCAACCTGTCGCTAAAGCTGCTGCACCAGCAGCAAAACCTGCCGCTGCTCCTGCTGCGACAGTTGCTCCGGTAGCGGGTGCAAGAAACGAACGTCGTGAGAAATTATCTTCATTACGTAAAACAATCGCGAAACGCTTAGTTGCCGTTAAAAACGAAACGGCTATGTTGACAACATTCAATGAAGTCAATATGCAGCCGATCATGGATCTTCGTGCTAAATATAAAGATACCTTTAAAGAGAAATTTGGAATCGGTCTTGGCTTCATGTCATTCTTTACAAAAGCTGTAACAACTGCATTAGCTGAATGGCCTGCCGTAAATGCACGTATCGAAGATAACGAGATTGTATATTCTGATTTCGCAGATATTTCAATCGCGGTTTCTGCCCCTAAAGGTTTAGTTGTTCCGATTATCCGTAACGCTGATGCAATGTCATTGGAACAAATCGAGAAAGCAATCGCTGCACTTGCCGTTAAAGCACGTGACAACAAATTAACGATTGACGAGATGACCGGTGGTACATTTACAATTACCAACGGTGGTGTATTCGGATCAATGATGTCTACGCCAATCATCAATGCTCCACAATCCGCAATCTTGGGTATGCACAACATTATCCAACGTCCTATTGCTGAAAATGGTCAGGTGGTAATCCGTCCAATGATGTATATCGCACTTTCTTATGATCACCGCATCATCGATGGCCGTGAATCAGTAAGCTTCTTGGTTCGTGTAAAACAATTATTAGAAGATCCAGCTCGTTTATTGTTGGGTGTTTAAACCTCAATAAAATTGGAAATATAAAAGACCTATGCTTTGCGGCATGGGTCTTTTTTTTCTGAAAGAGTCTCCTATTATTGGCCAGAAATAACCTTCAGTTCGCTTCCATTGCTGTGGGTGCCTGCGAAATCATGAAGTTTTTTATTGACATCGGAATAGAAGCAATATACTTGACAAATATGAATCGGAGATAGACGAATATAAATCGCCTTTTTAATTTCTCCTTTTTAATTTTTACTTTCATCTTGTTAAAGATCAAGCATATCCTAATATACAACCGACACTGTCATTTAAAGGCCGGCATACGAATATGAAACTTGATGTTAAGCAAACAATATCAAGCAAATGAAGTATAAAATTCTACTAACAACTGTATATCTATTACTCGCTGTAATGACATTGTTTGCCAACATGGCAAATCCAATGAGCCCCCATAGCATAACAGGACAGCTTGTTCCTGCCGCAAAGCTGAAAGTTACCAATGAGCGTATTGACATTCATCTTTTGGCAGACACTGCTGATTATAATTCGGACTATCGCAGTCACTTCAGCATTGACTATAACATCCATGCAGAAGAGGCTATCGAATTACCACTGGTATTTCTCGCTTTAAATATGGACGGATTGGATCGCATCCTTGTCAATCAGAACGAAATTGAAGGAAAAAAAATGGATCAGCCCGGTTCAAAATTTCCCTTTTTACGTTTAAAGGATGGCTATTATGAAATCAGCTACGACAGCGATGAATGGAAAAGTATTTCGCTGAATGATGCATTTCATTTTACCGCTAAGCTTCACAAAGGTGATAACAGCATTCAGGTTCAATACAGCGCTTATATGGGCTATGACCGACGGGATATTCGGACCAGATACCAAATTGACTACCTCCTATTCCCTTCCAGGTACTGGTCGTCTTTTGGCCCGATTGAACTGTATCTGCACCTCGACGGGAAGATGGATGTACTTACACAGGATCTGGGAACAGCCAAATTACAAACAGATTCCATTGTTCACTGGAGAATTGATCAGGTAGAAAAGAAAGAGAGTTTTCATATTGAAGTTGGCTTAAAAACCTCCATGTTAGCACTAGCAATTCTTTGGGTACATCCCGAGCTGCTCGCCCTGATCGGGTCAATATGCCTGCTCTGCCTGCATATCCGCTGTATTTATCTAAAATACAAAACTGGCCGATACCGCTATGCACTCCTACTTGGAAATCTAATCATTCCAAGCTCTTTCTACTTCTTCATCTGGTTTTGGTCCAGTCTGGCCAACTATCTTGTCAATGGAGTCTTTGACGAAAAGTCCCGCGGTTTTATCCTGTTGGTCATCTTCACCTTACCCCTGATCTACCTCGTCTATGATTTGATTTTGTTTATTATCGATAGAAGCATTCGCGCTAAATTGAACAGGTAGAAAACCGGCTGTTATTTTTTATAGGTCAGCTTGTTTTCAATCATACGATTGTTATATTGCTGGATAAAAGCTTTCATCTTGGTCTCCATCGTATCCAATACCGTCGGATGTTGTTTTAACAGATCCTGTTTCATCAAGCGGTCCTTCTTAAGATCATAAAATGAAGTCACTTTCAGTCCATCATAAGACATCATATAATCTTTATAGTAGAGATTATAGCTTCCTGAGTTATTATTAAGCACAAAATTATCCTTACCCGGTTTGAAGGCATCTGAACCAAATGCGAAATAAGGCTCATCATAGTGCAGATAATTCAAAATAGTAGGCATAATATCTATTTGCTGTACCAGTTTATCCGCTTTGCCAACTAGATTATCACCGGGTGCATAAAATATAATAGGGATTTGGAAGCCCCCTGCTGCCGTTTGATATTCCGGCAGGTAGCTTACAGTAGCGTGGTCTGCACAGATAACAAATACGGTATTCTTGTACCAGGGCATTTTCGATGCTGTTGCAAAAAATTCACGCAGCGCATTATCGGTATATCCAATGGGTTCCTGTACGGGCAAAGGTCCTTTAGGAAATTTCCCCTGATACTTTTCAGGTACCTTAAATGGGTGATGCGAAGATAAAGAGAAGAAACTAGCGAAAAATGGCTGATGAAACGTGTTGATCTTGTTCGCTACAAATTGCAAAAACGGTTCATCCCAGATTCCCCATATACCATCAAAGTCAGCGTCATTGTTATATTCGTTTTTACCAAAATAATGCTGGATACCCGCCAGTTTCATATAAGCGGAGAAGCCCATGCTGCCATTGGGTGCTCCGTGGAAAAAAGCAGTCTCATATCCCTTTTTCCCTAAAAGCTTCGCTAAGCTTGTGGTTTCATTTCCAGAATATATCGAAAGCACAAAAGGCTCACCAATGGAAGGAATGCCGGTAATGACTGATGGTAAAGCATCAATTGATTTACGGCCATTGGCATAAGTATCTGTAAATGTGTAAGCATTGCGGATTAATGAATCCAAAAAAGGCGTATAACCTTTGTATTTTCCATCTTGGATATCTTTATTCAACTCACCAAAATGTTCTTTTGCAAAACTCTCTAAAATCAGAACGACGACATTTTTCTTCGCAAAGGGCTGGTCTGATTGCGGTACATGAATAGGATTGTATAACTGTTCAAGCTCTTGTTCGGAATAATAATGGACAGGTTTAAGATTAACAGCCTTCAATGTTTTCAATATACTAAATGGCGTATTCAGCACAATATTCATTTCTTCCGGTGTCTCCACATAATCACCCGCATTGCTCAATGTAATGGGACGGGTACTATGGGCCCAACCGCCACGCACACCACCTATGAAAAGAAAAGCAGTCAGTAAAAATAAAGGCAATTGGATCAAAAATGACTTCCAGCTATATTTCGTAGTCCTTTCAATCTGAATAAGCTTATACGATTTAATCAAACCATACACAACCAGTACCAACACTATAATGAGATACCAATAATCCAAACAGAAATCAAAAGCCAGCTTCAACAGGTTGGATTCATTGGAAAATTGGTCAATTACCGTTCCTGTCGTCCTTTTTAGGGTAAATGGATAGTAGGCAAAATCAATCAGATTTAACGCTATACCAATTGAATTGGTCACGACAAAGATCCATTTTGCAACTTTTTGATAGATTTTATTCGATTTAAACGGACCTGGAACAGTCAGCATCACAATATAAAGAATATTAAAATACAGCAGGGCTACAATGTCGAATCGTACACCACCCGCAAACATCACCAAGAGCTTACCTGCATCGACATGGGGAAATAAGGAAGCATTGACGCCATAAAACCCCAATCGCAATAACGCATAGATGACCAAAAGAAAGATAAAACGAATTGCGACAGCAAAATAAGGTGCAAATACTCCTCTTAATTTCATAGCTCTAATATTTTAAAAATTCACGATATACGTCTTGATAATACGCTTTACCGATATTCAATAAGCTGTCTGTTTTGCCAGCGGGATATTCCTTATGGGACCTATAATTAATAATCCGTCCTACATTATCAAAAGAAACAGCCTGTTGAGGTGTGATCACTCCAAAGGCATCTTTGGAATTATAGAACGCTATTTGAGGTGTCGTCGGATTAAAAAGATCCCGGCTCCAATGATAACGATCTGTAGGGAGTTTCAGTTGTGTCAATAAGGTAGTCGCCAAATCCGTTTGATTGCCGATTCTATTGAATATTTTCCCACGATATTCAGGTTTGATCACATCACCGAAAAAGATCAGCGGAATATGAAAGCGATTGGGGTGAAATAGCTCCCATTTTTCTGAAGGAAGGCGATGTCCATGATCAGCCACAATTACGAAAAGGGTATTTTTATACCAAGCTTCCTTTTTAGCTTTATTGATAAAATCAAAAACAGCTGAATCCGTATAGTTTGCCGTACTTCGGAATTTATCCGCATTGGTAGCATTGCCAAATTTATAGCCGTGTTTTAACTCAAATGGTTCGTGATTAATTAAGGTAAAGATCGTCGAAAAGAAAGGTTGTTTTTCTTTTTTAAAATCCTTGATCATCTGATTAAAGACCACATGGTCATATACACCCCATGAGGCACGTTCTGCATCCAATCCAAAATTGGCATTATCCACCACCCTAGACATCCCATGCGTCAGCATATACGATTTAAAATTGTAAAACTCGCTCTGACCACCATGATAAAATGATGTTTCATAGCCGGCATGATCGAACTCCTGTCCAATGGCAGGCATATTTTCATGTTTGTCGATATACTTGATAATACTCTCGGGTCCTTGTGCCGGAAAACCGCTCAACACCGCTACCATGCCCTTATCGGATCGATCAGCAGCAGAATAAATATGGTCAAACAAAATACCGCCTTTAATCAATTCTTCCATGTGTGGCGTAATTCCCTTTTCCCCGCCAAGAGACTGAATGAGATCGCCGACAAAACTTTCCAACAAAATAATAACGACATTCGGACGAGTCGTTGACAATACCTCAACGGCAGAATCAGGTTGGCTTTGAAAGGCGGGTCGTAGCTTGTCCTGAATATCCTTCTGATCCGCGTAATAATTATAGGGGTTTTTCAGTTTGGTACTTTCGGCAAAGAAATCCCGTAAAAAAGACCATTGGGTATTAACCGCTGCATGATTATAAAACGTTTCCTCGGAATAATAGGCTTTACTAGGGTTTAGTGTCGCTCTCCCATAACCACCGCGGATAAACGTGAAAAGTACAAAGACTCCGATTGCCAGTTTGAAAAAATTACCTACAGGAGATTTGATATTGAAAAAAGAGACTTTTTTAAACATCCAACGGTACAGAAAATAACCACAGAATATACCGATCAACATCCCAACGATGGGGAGAAACACCGGCGTGGATTCAGCCGAAGCGACGGCACCCGAAGGCGAAGCAAAAAATGCATCTATGGCACGTTTAGAAATCTTGTCGCCCCACTCCCGATAAATATTGACATTGATAAAACTTGTCACAAAGAACAATACCAGGACGATAATGGTATAAATATCGAGGATCAGTCTTTTGGGTTTCAGTTTTGGAAAGAAACTTAATAGGCAATACACCAGAAATGGTAATGCACAGATATAGGAGACTGCAGAAAAATCCAGATTCAGACCATGGTAATAAATCCTGAAAATTTCTGTGAAATTAGAAAAACCTATCTTCTCAAAAAAAGCAATAACAAAAATCAATCTATCTATAAAACAGATAATTAACCAGAACAGAAAATACTGTGTTAAAGCTCTAAGCTCATTAGCAAATCGTTGCATCCCTTCGTGTAAAAATAAAACAGGCAAATTTACATTAATTTACATGAAATACGGGCTAATTACTTAGTAATATGAAGAAAAGATTAAAAAAGTATAAATCTTACGTTATGCTTTACCTCACTGCAATAAACGCCTCTTCTGCTTAGGAGGATCCTCATTAAACGTATTGCTTAGCCATTATTCATAACTTCTTTTTGTTTGAGAACAAGATCAATGGATTACTAAGGAAAATAACATAGAATTCCTTACTTTTGTGTTCCTTAAAAGTTTGAATACAAAAATTTAAAATGAGCATAGCGAAAACTTACAATCCAAAAGAAGCTGAAGAAAAATGGTACAGCTATTGGAAAGCGAATGGATTTTTCCGTTCCACCCCGGACGAACGTGAACCTTACACGATTGTGATGCCCCCTCCGAATGTCACGGGAGTATTGCACATGGGGCATATGCTGAATAATACCATTCAAGACGTTTTGATTCGCCGGGCACGTATGCAGGGGAAAAACGCTTGTTGGGTACCGGGGACCGATCACGCCTCCATTGCCACTGAAGCTAAGGTCGTCGCTATGTTGAAAGAACAAGGAATTGATAAACGATCTTTATCTCGTGAAGATTTCTTAAAACATGCTTGGGAATGGAAGGAAAAATACGGTGGTATTATTCTAAAACAGCTCGAAAAACTTGGCGCTTCCTGTGACTGGGATCGTACACGTTTTACCATGGATCCAGAATTATACCAATCTGTTATCCGTGTATTCGTCGATCTATATCATAAAGGATTAATCTATCGTGGTTACCGCATGGTCAACTGGGATCCTGAAGCAAAAACAAATATCTCAGACGAAGAGGTTATTTATAAAGAGAAAAACGGCAAATTATACCACTTGAAATATCAGGTTGAGGGAACAGATCAATACATTGTTGTGGCGACTACCCGTCCTGAAACCATCTTTGGTGACACAGCCGTGTGTATCAATCCCAATGATGAACGCTATACCTGGTTAAAAGGAAAGCAAGTCATTGTGCCGATCGTTGGCAGAAAGGTGAACATCATCGAAGATGAATATGTCGATTTGGAGTTTGGTACTGGATGCCTTAAAGTTACTCCAGCACACGATGTGAACGACTATGCACTAGGTAAAAAGCACAACCTGGAATTTGTCGACATCTTTACCGACGAAGCAAAACTAAACGACAATGGCCTGCATTACGCAGGTATGGATCGTTTTAAAGTACGTAAAGAAATCGAGAAAGAGCTTGAGGAAAAAGGGTTATTGGAGCAAGTTGAAAACTATACCAATAATGTTGGAACTTCAGAGCGAACAGGTGCTGTTATAGAGCCAAAAATCTCCAATCAATGGTTCCTAAAGATGGAAGATCTTGCAAAACCGGCATTGGATAATGTGATGAATGATACCATTAAATTTCATCCGACAAAATTCAAAAATATCTACCGCAACTGGATGGAGAATGTTACCGATTGGAACATTTCAAGACAATTGTGGTGGGGACATCAGATACCGGCGTATTTCTATGGCGACGGAAACGAAGACTTTGTGGTTGCACAAACGGTTGAAGAGGCCCTTGTTCTAGCGCAAGAAAAATCAGGTAATACAGCGCTTCAATTGACCGATCTACGTCAAGATGAGGATGTGCTTGATACTTGGTTTTCAGCTTGGCTATGGCCAATTTCAGTTTTCAATGGCATCAACGAACCAGAAAATGCAGAAATTAATTACTATTACCCTACGCAAGATTTAGTCACTGCTCCGGATATTATCTTCTTTTGGGTAGCACGTATGATCGTTTCGGGCTATGAGTTCCGTGGACAATTGCCTTTTGAAAATGTTTATTTCACAGGTATTGTACGGGACAAACTGGGCCGCAAAATGTCTAAATCACTGGGCAACTCTCCCGATCCGATAGATTTGATGAACGAATATGGTGCAGATGCAACGCGGATGGGCATGTTATTGACTGCTCCAGCAGGTAACGACCTTCCTTTTGATGTAGAACTTTGTGTACAGGGCCGTAATTTTGCCAATAAAATCTGGAATGCCTTCCGCTTGGTTAAAGGTTGGGAAATTACTGCTACTCCGGCTTCAGATTCAGATAAGATTTCAGCATCTTGGTTTGAGGCAAGGTTAAATCAAGCCTTGGTCGATATCGAAGAAAACTTCAAACACTATCGTTTATCAGATGCATTGATGACAACCTACAAATTGGTATGGGATGACTTCTGTGCTTGGTACCTTGAATTAGTGAAACCGGCTTATGGCTCCCCTATTTCTAGTGAAACCTTAGAGACAGTAAAATCTTTTTTCCAACGTATACTCACTTTAGTACACCCTTTCATGCCTTTCTTGACAGAAGAATTGTGGCACGACGAACTGTTCGGTGTGAAAGACGAGAAAGATTGCATTATCGTCGCCGCTTATCCGACAGCAACTGATTTTGATGAGCAGCTTATCAAAGATTTCGCTGTCGCTCAGCAAATTATTTCGGAAGTTCGCAATATCCGCAATTCTAAAGGTATCTCCCCTAAAGTAGCATTGCCATTGGCTATCAATCAACAATCAGATATCAATTTAGCACAATATATTGACATCATTACCAAAATTGCAAACTTGGAAGGCGTAACTTTTGTTTCTGAGAAAGTAGCCGGAGCCGCAAGTTTCCTTGCTGGCAAAGACGAATGTTATGTTACTTTGGAGAACAATATTGATGCGGATGCTGAACGTGAACGTATTGCCAAAGAATTGGAATACCTAAAAGGTTTCCTTGTATCTGTAGACAAAAAGCTTTCCAATGAGCGGTTTGTGCAAAATGCTAAACCTGAAATTGTTGAAAACGAAAAAAGTAAAAAGGCAGATGCCGAAGCAAAGATTAAAATTCTTGAAGAAAGCTTAATAGCATTGGGCTAAGACCTATGCAATAGAGCTAATAAATTTTGTAAAAAGTCCCGTGCGCTGCGCGGGACTTTTTTTATATTTCAAGATAATCAAATTCGGAGATCCTTCGGTGCTTCTTCGGTGCTTGTTCGGTACTTCTTCGGAGCTTATTCGGTCGCAACCGAATAAGCTCCGTCCTATATCCGTATCATTTACGTTAAATAATCGTGTAAATGATGAAGTCGGTTCCTAGCTTTTACACACCGAAAATCCGGTTTCTGCAAAATGCTAAACAGGCGGTTCAAGAGAATTTCGGTTGGCCATTCACAGGTAATATATATGTTAAGGATGCACGATATAAACTTGTAAAGTAAAAATGCAACATGAAGTTCTCCCGTTTAAACAGTGCACTTTATAATTGCTCAGCAACAAACAATGCAATTAACTTTATACGGATTCCTGTAAAAAAATGAATAACTTTATAGGAGCGAACTTAAATTATAGCATTATGGGATTCAAAGAAACATTTCAGATTAACGGTGAAAACCTTTTACAGAAAATCAAGGAAATCATTGCCGAGGGCAATGTGAGCAAAATCAGCATTGCGGACAAACATGGTAAAGAAATCATGAGTTTTCCGGTGACTATCGGCGCAATAGGCTTGATCTTAGCACCTGTTTTTGCAGCAATTGGTGCTGTCGCAGCATTGCTTACAGAATGTACCATCACTGTAGAACGAAATACAAACAAGGAAGAAAAAAATGACGAGGATAACAGTACTGATCCGCCAACAACGATAACAGTAAAATAATGAACTAAAATTGACCGTTATGAAGATTTTTAAAAATATACTTTGCATTTTATTTGCCTTGCTTTTCATCAATGCGGGGCTAGATAAGCTTTTTCATTATATGCCTACGCCACCTATGGATATGGACATGAAAAAGGTATTTGAGGCTTTTGCTACGATAAAATGGTTAATGCCACTAGTCGGAATTATCGAACTCCTGAGTGGTTTACTGTTTATTTTTCCAAAGACAAGAACTTTGGGTGCATTAGTCATCTTTCCAATACTCATTGGCATTTTTACCCACAATATGATTTTTTACAGCCAACTGGGATTAATTATTTGGGCCGTACTTTTCATTATATGGCTATGGGTGGTATTTGAAAACTGGGGCAAGTATAAAAAATTGATGGAATAATTGCCTTATCTTCCCCAAAACAACTATTCGACAGAATACTACATGTATTAATTACCTATTTTTTTGACAAATTAATAGGTATTTAATGCTTTTATTAACATAAAATTAAAAAACAAAAAACTTTGTACGGCTAGAATGGTTTGGTCAATTATTTGATGTGTTTTTAGAACAGCCCCGAAGATATAATGACTTTATATAAGGGAAATTAGAAACTATCTAATATCTGCTAGCAGGTATAACACAGAAATTAAACTTGCATTTACAGGCAAATTTATCTTAGTTTGCTGAAATAGTGGCGATATATGTTAATATCTGTAAACTTAGCAAACTTTTTTCCGTTTTAATTTTTATTAATAGATACTTAATCAAATAATACGTTGAACAGATTTACCCGAATTGCTTTTAAAACAATATTGTGGATTATTGGAGTCATCATTGCGCTGGCTATTCTTATTGTATTTTTAATCAGAATACCTGCCGTTCAGAATTATATTGCCGGAAAAGTAACGCAATATGTAGAAGGCAAAATTGGTACCCCTGTTAAAATTGGCTACATTAATATTGATTTTCCTAAAAAACTGGTATTGGAGGATATCTATTTAGCCGACCAAAGTAAAGATACCTTAGTAGCAGGAAAAAGCATTGCTGTTGATATCAATATGCTCAAGCTATTGAAAAACACAGTTGAAATACAGCGTCTCGAAGCAGAAGGAATCACTGCAAAAATTCGACGTACATTGCCGGACAGTTCGTTCAACTTTGATTATATTGTTAAAGCTTTCGCTTCCCAAAAAGAAAGCACAGCAACTGCAGACAGCAGTTCAGCCCTCCTATTTAACCTCGATAAAGTCAAATTTGACAAATTTCATATTGTTTATGCCGATGACGTCATTGGAACAAGTGCCGATGTTTACCTGAACAGCCTAAATACCAATATCAAAAAGTTCGACCTCACAAAAAACATGGCCTTCAATCTTCCAAAAGTGAAAATAGATGGTCTGAGCGCCACAGTGAAACAATGGCGGCCGATTAAGGACGGTACAGCTCCCTCGGTCGAAGACTTTGGCATTACGGATAAAACCGCACAAACAACCGCCTTGCTTCCCGATGTCGGTATACAGATCGCAGACCTGACGAATATCTTAGTACGCTACGAGGATCAGTCTAGCCTGTTGAACACCAAATTTTATATTAAGAACCTCCATGCGGACATTAACAAGATCGACCTTAACAAAGAACTTGTCGATATTCAGACGATCAATCTTGACGGTTCAGACAATACTGTGCTCTTTGGAAAGATCCAGAAAAAAGTAAACGCAGCAGCGAAAAACACCGCGGATACAACCAAAATAAACTGGGTTGTTTCTGCCAAAGAAATCCAGATCAATAAAACAAGCTTAGCTTATAGAGACGATAATCAGGCCCGTATGAAAGGCTTTGATTACTTCAACATTAAGATCCCTGGGATGAAAACCAGTTTAAATGATCTTTACTACAGTGCCGATTCCATCAGTGGATCACTCAAAGAACTTGTAGCCTCCGATCAATCGGGGTTTGTGATCAAGCAATTGAAGGGGGATTTTAAGTATACAAATACCGGTGCGGAGATCAAAAATCTATATGCAGAGACGCCACGCACTCTGCTGCGTGATTACTTAAAAATAACTTATCCTTCTTTGGATGTTATCGCTAAAAAACCAGAACTGATCTACGTCAATGCAACCATCAAAAAGAGCCGTGTTGATATGCGCGATATCTACTATTTCGCTCCTTTTTTGGACACCATGCAGGTGATGAAACCGTTGATGGACAAAAAATTTAATATTGATGGTCGCGTTGTCGGGAAGTTAAATGACCTCAATATTCCGGCAATTGATTTTCAAACCCTGTCCAACACACGTGTCATTGCAAGTCTACATTTAAAGGGGCTACCCAATGTCGATAAAATGTCCATGGATCTTAATTTAAAAAAATTGACTACAGGACGTTCGGATATCGAAAAGCTGGTTTCAAAGAAAATGTTGCCGAGCGGAATAGAATTACCCAATACAATCGGACTTACCGGAACTTTTAAAGGCGGAATGAATGCGTTTAACACCAATCTTTCGTTGGTAACAGAGAAAGGGACGGCCAAATTTGATGGTAAAGTAGGCATGATAGGCCGCGATACAACCTATGATGCTTTCGTCAGTATTCGTGATTTTGACATCGGTAAGATCATGAAAATGGACAGTACGTTAGGCATACTTTCCTTTGAAGGGAAAATTAAGGGTCATGGAACAGATCCCAAGAAGCTTGTCGCCAACTTTGATGGCAAAGTAAATCGGATGGATGCCATGGGCTATCGCTACCAGAATATCGATATGAATCTTACAGCAGACAAAGGGGACATAAAAGCCGCTGTCGTCAGCCCTGATCCAAATATCCAATTGAAGTTAAATGCGATAGCCAATATGAAATCCAAGTATCCACAGGTGGATTTTGAGCTTATGGTAGACACTATCAATCTTAAAAAGTTAAAATTGATGGATGACGAGTTCAAATACCATGGTAAACTCGTTGGAAATTTCAGTTCAGCCGATCCAAATTTTTTGAACGGAGAAGCACACATTACCAATTCATCCATTGTTTACAATGATGCTTATTACTCGCTAGACAGTATATCACTAATTGCAAAAGCGGATACTAGCCGCAACTTGCTACTTTTAAAATCGGACTTTTTAAACGCCCATTTGGTCGGAAAATACAAAATTCTAGAATTGCAGAATGCCGTTCAAGACATCTTACAGGTATATTACCAACCAGGCAAAGCTGTTAAAGTGCCCAAATACGACCCACAGAACATCGAGTTTTCGGCCCAATTGACGCGAACTAAGTTTATCAAAGATTTCTTGCCAGAACTGACAGAGATGTCGGATATCACATTGGATGGTATGTTTAACAGTCAATCAAAAACGATTCTCGCCAAGTTGGATGCACCGAAAATAATCTATAATGGCACTGAAATCAATAACGTTACTTTGGATATCAATACCCTCGACAGTACACTGTATTACTCGGCATTGATCAATAAAATCAAGGTAAGCAATATTGAACTGGTGAATACCGTATTCAGTGGTAAAGTCATCCAAAACAATTTGGATTTCGGTCTCTGGATAAAAGACAAGAAAGAGAAAGAGCAGTATCATTTGGGCGCCAATATGCGCGTGGATAATGGAGCATTTGTTTTTAGCCTACTTCAGGATGGCCTTATGCTGAACTACGACAAGTGGACGATAAATCCAAACAATGTACTCAAATTTGGAAGCACAGGTATTCAGGCCAGTGATTTTATCTTAAGTAATAAAGGACAGGAGCTGAGCATATCATCGCAGGATAGTGTGCTCAATTCGCCGCTCAACATTGCATTTAAGAATTTCCGCATTGAGACATTAAGTAAAATGCTTGAAAGTGAAACAGTCGATCTTGGCGGCGGCATTAATGGCCAGGCAACGATATCACGCCTAGAAAGCAGCCCTGTATTTGTTTCTGATCTTGTGATCGATAAATTTTATATTGGAAAAGATACCGTTGGTAATGTCAATATAAAAGTGAATAATCAAAAAGAAAACACCTATAATGCGAATATCAGTATCAGTGAAAATGGCAATAATGTCGTATTAAGTGGTGATTTTATCAGTCCTCCTCAGGGAGAGGCAAGCCTGGATTTCACTTTAGATATTGCACCGCTTTCTATGCAGACGGTTCAGGCATTTAGTCTGGGCTATCTAAAAGACTCGAAGGGAAACTTGGAAGGCCAGTTAAAAATAACAGGATCGCCATCCAAACCCCGCATTAACGGCGATGTTAAGTTTAAAGATGCTCAGTTCAATATTGCGATGTTGAATGCACTATTCAAAGCGAAAGATGAAACCATTCATTTGGATGAAAGAGGCATTACTTTCCCAAAATTTGCATTGGAAGACAAAAAAGGAAATATTGCCAAGGTAACGGGATCCATAGAAACCAAAACATATACTGATTTTGATTTCAATCTCAATGTCAATACCGACAATTTTGAGGTACTCAATTCAACACAAAGCGACAACGACATGTTTTATGGTAAAATGTACCTTACGTCGAACCTGCGCATTCGGGGGAATCTGGATAAGCCTATCGTTGATGGGACAATCAAGGTGTTAGATGATACGGACTTTACCTTTGTTATGCCAAACGAGGATCCTGGGATGGCCGATCGTAAAGGTGTTGTCGAATTTGTTGATAAGAGTGATACAACAAGAGCCAATGTATTTGCAAAATTAGATTCTATGACTGTTACCCGATTGACGGGAATCGACGTAGATCTAAATCTTCAAACCGATAAGGACGCCAAATTTAAGATCCTCTTGGATGCTGGTTCACAAGATGCACTGAATATCCAGGGTGAAGCGGAACTGAACGCCGGTATTGATGCAAGTAGCAAAATTACCTTGTCAGGTACATTTACAGTAGACAAAGGAAGTTATTCCTTCAGTTTTGGCCCCGTGAAAAAGGATTTTACATTCCGAAAAGGAAGTACCATCACTTGGAATGGAGATCCCTTGGATGCGCAGCTAAATATCACGGCAGCATACACAACCAAAGCACCAACCCTCGAACTTGTAGCGACGCAGCTGGGGTCGGAAAACGCTAATTTGTACAAGCAGCGGATTCCTTTCAATGTCTTACTGAAGATTACAGACAAACTGTTCCAACCGCAACTAAATTTTGATATCGACTTGGACGAAAACAACTCGGTTGTTTCGCAAGATGTGATTAGCAAGGTTAATAATGCTTTGACCACCTTACGTGAAAATCCGTCTGAGCTGAACAAACAGGTCTTTTCACTGATTGTTTTGGGGCGCTTTATGTCGACCAATCCATTTGAGAGTTTATCCGGTGGCGGCGGTACGGAAGCCATTGTCAGAAATAGCATCAGTTCGTTCCTGAGCGGTCAATTGAACCGCCTTGCCTCCGAGCTTATCACCGGAGTAGAGCTGGACTTCAACCTAACTTCGGAAGAAGATTACGCTACTGGAGCTGGCCAGACCCGAACAGATCTGAATATCGGCGTGTCTAAAATGCTTTTAAATGACCGTTTAAAAATTACCGTTGGCTCTAATTTTGAAGTTGAAGGAAATACACGTCCGGGAGAAACAGCCAACAACATTGCTGGAGATATCCAATTGGATTACCAACTTTCGCAAGATGGCCGCTATTTTGCGCGGGTATATCGTAAAAATCAATATCAGGTTACACTCCAAGGTCAATATGTAGAAACGGGTATCGGATTTATCATCAATATGGATTACAACCGATTTAAGGAGATCTGGATGAGTTCGAAAAAACTCAAAGAGTATTACGACACCAATAGCAAGGGTTTCAGAAAACGTTTCGATGTAGAACGTATGGAAACCGATTCAGTCTATCGCGACAGTGTACGCACCGTTATCCGAGATAGTTTGATGACCCATAGTCCTGAATACAGAAAGCGTATGGAGGAAAGAGAAAAAGAGAGACGTAAGCAACAGCTGGACTCAACGAAACGTACGCCGAAAAGCGATAGTCCAAAATCAACTATAGATACCATCAGAACGACAGCTATAAAAAATGAAGATGAGGAAAGGAATTACCATGCAAACTAAACTGAAGTATATTGTGGGAATAGTTTCATGCGCTGCATTCATAGCATCCTGCTCTTCCACCAAGAATCTAAAAGAAGGGGAAAGCTTATATGTCAAGGGCAATGTAATAGTCGATTCGGACACGATATCCAAAGAAAATAAGGAAAAGATTGCGACTCATTTAGAAGCTGCACTGATGCCAAAGCCCAACAAACGTTTGGCCGGCGTGCCATTCAAGCTCTATTTCAACAATATGGCCGGGGACTCTGCGGGGAATAACATCATTAAAAAATTCCTCAAGAAGATCGGTGAAGAACCAGTACTATTGAGCGACGTCAATCGCGAATATAATGAAAACCTATTGCGCAATCGTCTGGAGAATTTTGGATTCTTCAATGCGGAAGTGAAATCGGACACCTTAGTTGAAGACAAAAAAGCAACCATTAATTATACAGCCAAGCCTAATCTGATCTACCGAATCAGATCTGTTCAATTCGACATCGACAGCACAACACAGTTGGGTAAAGATATCCGTTCGAGCTCGGATAAAAGCCTCTTGCAAGTGGGTAAGAATTACAGTTTAGATGTTATCCTCAATGAGCGCGACCGCATCGACAATGACCTCAAAAATAGAGGGTATTATTATTTCAGTCCCGATTACATCCTAGTTCAGGTAGACAGTTCGCATCGGAACAACAAAGTCGATATGTATGTTACGGTGAAAAAGGAGACACCGGCACAGGCAAGGGTACCGTCCAAGATCAATAAAATCTACATTTTCCCGAACTACACGGAAACAAGCTCCGGTTATCAGCGATCCACCCGCAATGCGGAACTATATGATAGCAGTTACTATTTTATAGACCGCCAGCATCTGTATAGAAAGCCTGTGATCGCGAATCATATCTTCTTCCATCCAGGCGACGTCTATAACCGTAATGCCCACAATCAAACCATCAGCCACCTGGTGAATCTCAATAGCTGGAAGTTTGTCAAAAATAACTTTGTCGACAGCAAAGAAGTCCCCAACGCACTGGACGTCTACTACTACTTAACTCCATTGCCCAAGAAATCACTCCGTGTGGAACTTTTAGGAAAAATGGCCTCAGTATACAATGGTACCGAGGTCAATGTCAACTGGACTTTACGCAACGCATTTAAAGGCGCGGAGCAGTTGAGTTTTAATGTATTCGGTGGTTATGAAACCCAGACCGGTGGGTCGGCTGACCTCAATTCGAGTTATTACCGTTACGGGATGGAGGCTACACTGACTTTTCCACGGATATTGTCCCCTTTTGGACGGATTTCACCGACACGGCGTTTTATCCCGAAGACTTACGTCAAAGGACGGTATGAATTTTTAAATCGCCGCAAAGCATATACCTTAAATTCCATCGCATTGGATTACGGTTATATCTGGCAGGAGTCTGAGGAGAAGCAGCACGATCTTGCTTTAATGGAGATTACCTATGTCCAGCCTAAAGGGATCTCAGAAAACTATCAAAAACAAATGGATACCATTCCGGCGTTAAGGCATGCAATAGATCCACAATTTACGATTGGCCCAAATTACAACTTTACGTTTCAAAATACGATGAAGCAGCATTTGAAAAATACCTTTTATTTCAAAGGCAACTTGGACCTCTCGGGAAATATACTCGGTTTGATAAAAGGAGCAGATTTCAATAAAGGGAAGACCTTTAAATTGTTCGATGCATATTTCTCCCAATATATCAAGATCAGTGGCGACGGCAGACATTATCTCAAATTGTCGGAGAATTCGCAGCTTGCCTCGCGGGTCAGTCTGGGCTTAAGTTATTCGTATGGCAACTCGCGGTCACTCCCCTATTTAAAACAATATTATGTGGGTGGACCTAACAGTATCCGTGCTTTTGGTGCTCGTGCAATTGGTCCCGGAACAGTTGCCCCTGAAAAATTAAGCAATGGGCTTTTCTATGCAGACCAAACCGGTGACATCAAATTAGAGCTGAATACCGAATACAGAGCCAAATTAGCGGGCTTTGTTCATTGGGCAGCGTTCATTGATGCGGGGAATGTGTGGTTGCAACGGGATGACGTCAACAAGCCCGGCGGTAAATTCAGCAAGAACTTTTTGAATGAATTAGCTGTTGGCGGTGGCGCTGGATTACGCTTCGACTTTACTTTTCTGATCATACGTACGGATATGTCAATACCTTTCCGCATCCCGTATCTTCCCAAAGGAGAACGTTGGGTATTTAAGGATATCGACTTTGGAAGTTCAAGATGGAGAAAGGATAATTTGATGTTTAATTTAGCCATCGGTTATCCATTCTAGGATTTAAAATTTGATTTACACGATAAAAAAAACAGGCTTGAACGAATTTCAGGCCTGTTTTCTTGGGGGGTATTCCATCAGAATCATACCCTTTGGACACTATCATTATGCATTATTCGTTCAATGGCATTTGCCTTCTTATCGATTATGTCAAAAAACAAGTTATTCCCACGAAATACATTGATTTACTAACAATAATTGATTAAATTCAAGAATTATTTATTAATCCACATCAATGCACATGAAATATCCATGTAAAGAATACGCGCATTCGTGAAGAGAGACTGGATATTTTATACGGCATAGAAAACCGCCGAAGGCAGCATGAATTCTTAAGCGGAAATTAGCTCATGAATAAACAAATAATTTACATATGAAAGTAACTATTGTTGGTGCCGGTGCTGTAGGAGCAACTACAGCGGACAATTTAATCCGTCGAAATGTCGCCGAAGAGATTGTATTATTGGATATTAAAGAAGGATTTGCGGAAGGTAAAGCGCAAGATATGGCACAAACTGCCGCCTTGTTGGGTTTTGAATCAAAAATCAAGGGAGTAACCAATGACTATCTGTCCACTGCAGGTTCTACCGTTGCCGTCATTACGTCGGGAATTCCACGTAAACCCGGAATGACGCGCGAAGAACTAATTGGCACAAATGCGAATATTGTCAAGTCTGTGGTGGAGAACCTGGTAAAATATTCTCCGGATATTATCATTGTCATCGTTTCCAATCCCATGGACACCATGACTTACCTGGCACTTAAATCAAGTGGATTACCAAAAAATAGAATCATTGGAATGGGGGGCACATTGGATTCAGCCCGATTCAAATATCAACTGAGCGAAAAACTGAATGCTTCTGCGGCCGATCTCAATGCCATTGTCATTGGCGGCCACGGAGATACAACGATGATTCCACTTATCAAGCACTCCACGTGGAACAGTATTCCAGTCACTGATTTCCTTACCCCGGAAGAGCAGGACGAAATTGTACACAAAACGATGGTTGGTGGCGCAACCCTAACCAGTCTAATCGGGACCTCAGCCTGGTATGCTCCAGGAGCCGCAACAGCCGCAGTGGTCGAAAGTATCGTGCGTGATCAAAACAAGTTATTTACTGCATCCGTTTACCTCGAAGGTGAATTTGGCCAAGAAGATATTAATCTTGGCGTACCGGTTATCATTAATAAAAAAGGATGGGATCGGATTGTCCCCCTTCAGCTGGATGAAGAGGACAAAGAAAAATTCAGTAAAAGTGCAGAAGCAGTGCGTACAATGAATGATGTATTAAAAGAAATAAAAGCGCTGTAGCGCATAAACTATAAAAAGGTGAAAGGCTGTTATTCTTCAAATAACAGCTTTTTTTATGATCGGCTTAACGCATAAACGTTTTCAGGGCATTTTAAACATACGCTAGAGGCCTTAAATTTCTTTTTTAAGGGATTTTTTGGGTATGTTTGGTTATATGACAACAGTACCATTTCAATTACTGGATCTGCAGGGCCAGGGCACACATATTTTAGTCGATGTGGAATTATATAGCCGTTCATTCAAGATGGTGATTGATACAGGTGCCTCTAAAACTGTATTTGACAAAACACAGTTAGTCCATCTTTTGGAAGACCAATTACAGCTTGAGCCTTCAGAAACATTATCAACAGGACTTGGCACCAATTCGATGGAGAGTTTCAACATGAAAATTCCGAGTCTGACCATAGGTGAATGGCGGATAAAAAACTTAAATACGGCGGTATTGGATTTAAGCTCGATCAACTATGCCTATCAGCAGATGGATCTGGAACCCGTGATCGGCGTATTGGGTGGAGATATTTTTGCAGACTATGGCGCTGTCATTGATTATGCCAAACGCACCTTAAAATTAAGAAACCGGAAATTAAAACTTAAATAGGCGTTTGTGGATATGGAGCCGGAGATAGCCATAGTATACGATTGCGATCAATATCCCCAATCCACCCATGACGTATAATGTCATTCGAAGCCCACTGTAACTCGCTAAGGAACCGATCATCAACGTCCCAATGGGAAATATTCCCTGAAAAGCCATAACGTAATACGAGAGTGCCCGGGCGCGATAGATTGGTATGGCATGCGTCTGAATATAGGTATTGATACTTGAGTTTTGCATCATCATGGCAAAGGACACCAACATCACATAGACGAGTGCCATCTGCAGCATACTTGAATGCGCCAAAAACAATAACGCAATTCCCATAAGTGCAGCAGCACCCATCACCTGATAGCGCAAATTGGTGCCCGATTTTAAACGGGCCATATTAAATGCACCAATCATTGCACCCAAGCCGGCGGCACTTTCAAACCAGGAAAACGTACGCTCATCGCCATGAAACATTTCTTTCGCTATGGCAGGTAGCAACGAGGTATACGGAATAACGATCAAGCTGGAGAATGTCATGATAATAATCAGTGAAGCAATATGCGGTGAGCGTTTGAGGTAACGAAAGCCTTCGACCAAGCCTTCCCAATTGCTTCCCTTGCTCAGTTGAACATGGGTTTCATCGACCTGCATCATCAACAATGTAATAATGACCGGAACAAAACTGATAAAATTTAGGGCAAAACAGACGAGTTCACCGTATGTACTCAGTAAAATACCTCCTATTGCAGGTCCCAACATTCGGGCACCATTGAAAATTGTTGAATTCAGGGCAATGGCATTCGGCAGATCTTTACGGTCACCAACCAGATACATCATCAGCGATTGACGACCCAAAACATCGAAGGAATTAATAACCCCTTGTATAAGACCCAAGATGGAAAGCCATAAGACACTCTCCCATTTCAGATAAACGACCAAGGTCAAGATTCCAGCCTGTATCATCAAACCAATTTGGGTCATCAGAACCAATTTATACTTTTTGTGCTTATCGACAAAACTGCCGATAAATGGAGACAGGACCAAAGAGGGCAATAGGGAGATAAACTGAACAAAACCAAGCCAAAACACTGATCCTGTCAATTCATAGACCAACCAACTGATGGCTATTCGCTGCATCCAGGTCCCCATAAGGGAAATTGCTTGTCCTATAACATGTAAACGGAAATTTCTATAATGGAGAGAACGAAAAACCTGCATACGTAAAGATAATAGTATATTAAAAGTATAACAAAAAATTAGGAGAAGAGATTCCTTTTTGCTAAAATAAAGATACAATAGGTGAAAATCAATGCTTCAATACTGGAATATAATCAATAACTTTGCGTCATTATTTTGAACATTAGAATAATCAAACAATTATCATTCAATAACATATACAATGAAATTTTTTATTGACACAGCGAACCTAGAGCAAATCAAAGAAGCCCAAGACTTAGGCGTATTAGACGGGGTAACAACCAATCCAAGTTTAATGGCTAAAGAGGGTATTAGCGGTGATGAAAACGTAATCAACCATTATAAAGCGATCTGTGCAATCGTTGATGGCGATGTCAGTGCTGAAGTTATTTCTACAACTTATGAAGAAATGATCAAAGAAGGAGAAGCTTTAGCAGCTCTTGACAGCAAGATTGTTGTAAAAGTCCCTATGATCAAAGATGGCGTAAAAGCAATTAAATATTTCAGCAAAAAAGGTATTAAAACAAATTGTACATTGGTATTTACAGCTGGTCAAGCACTATTGGCTGCTAAAGCTGGGGCAACTTATGTATCTCCTTTTATCGGTCGTTTGGATGATATCTCTACAGATGGATTAGCGTTGATCGAAGATATTCGTTTAATCTATGATAACTACAACTACCCTACACAAATTTTAGCAGCTTCTGTACGTCACAGCGCACACATTTTAGGCTGTGCTAAAATCGGTGCTGATGTCATGACAGGTCCATTATCAGCGATTGTAGCTTTATTAAAACACCCATTGACAGATAGCGGTCTAGCGACATTCTTAGCTGATCACGCGAAAGCTGCAGGCAAATAAGATTCCTATATTTCATATAATAACGAAAACCGATAGGTAAGATGACACTAATCTTAAACTTATCGGTTTTCTTATTTTTAAGAGATTCCGTATTTTTGTACTGTAAAAATGATCTCTGAGAAATGAAACATTCAGTTTCTGTTTCTTACAGATCTATTTAAAGGGAAAAAATACGATGAATAAATCCGTCGGATAGTTTTTAAACTTGCAAATAAGTTTAAATTTCTCTTAGTTTGTATTTGATCTAAGGCTTAACGAAGAAATCCATGGAAGATTCCAACACTGTATATCCAGAAATTCTCAAACGAAATAGTTTAAAAGTTACCCAACCCCGGTTGAAGGTACTTGAAATTATTTCGAGGAAAGACTCGGCAATTTCGCAGCCAGAGCTAGAGAAATTACTGGGCAAGGATATTGACCGTGTCACATTATACCGGGTATTGGCCAGTTTTGAAGAGAAAGGGATTATCCATAAAATCTTTGATCTACATGGTACAGCGACTTATGCCATGTGTTCGACAAACTGTTCAGAACATGATCATCATGATCAACACGTGCATTTTATTTGCCGGGTATGCAATTCTGTATACTGTCTGGAAGATATGACCTTACCAAAGGTGTCGATCCCAGCAGGTTTTAGTCTTGAAGCGATCGCAGTAAATGCACTTGGAGTGTGTAATCATTGCAAAAAGTAAATCAGGCTGTACCAATCCAAAACTATTTTTCTGCTGAACTGTCTTTACATTGGCTATCGGAAGGTGCTCCGTTTAGCTCCTTATTGTCCTGTCAAATGCAGTTTTTTTCGTATATTGTATTGGCATCGATCTTGATGTACAGCGCTCGTAATCTGTGGTAAAGACTGTTTTTTTGAAATCCATTATCGTAGCCAGTCAAAGGATCCATTGGGCTGTAAAAGACCAATGTAAATGAATAATAATAAATAATAAGTGAATGAAAACAAGAAAAGAAAATCCATATAAAGAGGTGTTAACACAACTGATTATCGATATTTTCGAAAAATCGGGTAATAAGCCCCTCAACTATAAACAAGTTTCGTCAAAATTGAACCTCAACGATAACGACTCGAAAGTCGCTATCGCCGATATTTTACATGACAATGTAAGGAATGGGCTTTTTATTGAGGTGGATCGAGGCAAATTTAATTTGAAGCAACTCAAAGTGTATGTCACAGGGAAAGTAGATATGACCGCCGATGGTTCTGCCTATGTAATTCCGGATGACGAATTTGAAAATGATATTTATATCGCTCCACGGAAACTTAGACAGGCACTCCATGGCGATATTGTCAAGGTCCATACCTTCGAAAAAAGAAAAGGTGGCCGCAAAAAAGAGGGTGAAGTCGTTGAAATTCTGCAAAGGGCCAAGACTGATTTCACGGGAACAATCAGCATCTCCAACAATTTTGCTTTTTTTATTGCGGATGACCGCAAGATGCTACACGACATTTTTATTCCTTTGGACAATCTGAATGGAGCCAAGGACAAAGAAAAAGTGGTCGTGTCGATTATCGACTGGCCAAGCGGGAGCAAGAATCCTGTTGGAACGGTTAAACATGTCTTGGGCACCAAAGGGGAAAATAACACCGAGATGAACGCTATTTTGGCCGACTATGGTTTCCCATTGGAGTTCCCTAAAAAAGTAGAGGATGAAGCGAATAAAATTCCAGAAGAAATAAGCAAGGAGGAAATTGCCAAGCGGCGTGATTTTAGAAACATTACAACCTTTACCATTGATCCCGCGGATGCAAAAGATTTCGATGATGCCATCTCTTTTCAAAAATTAGAGAATGGCAACTATGAAATCGGTGTTCACATTGCGGATGTTTCGCATTTTGTGATACCCGATACAGAATTGGACAAAGAAGCATTTAACCGTGGTACATCGGTCTATTTGGTGGACCGTGTTATCCCGATGCTTCCGGAGCGTCTTTCTAATGGCGTTTGTTCCTTACGCCCACATGAAGATAAGTTATGCTTTTCGGCTGTTTTCGAATTAGACGAAAAAGCCAATGTACACCATCAATGGTTCGGCCGCACCATCATTCATTCGGACCGCCGTTTCAGTTATGAAGAAGCACAGGAGGTGATTGAAACGAAATCGGGCGATTTCAGTGAAGAGATTCTGAAATTAAATGAACTGGCCTATATTCTTCGGGAACGTAAGTTTAAAAATGGTGCAATAGCCTTTGAAAGTGAAGAAGTAAAATTCACTTTGGATGAAAATGGCAAACCTACCGGGGTATATACCAAGGTCCGTAAGGATGCACACAAGCTGATTGAAGATTTTATGCTATTGGCGAATCGTAAAGTTGCCGAGTTTATCGGTAAACAAGGGCGCGGAAAAAACAAGCTAACGTTTGTATACCGGTTTCACGATGTACCTAATCCGGAGACGCTGACGACGTTCTCTCAATTTGCAGCGCGTTTTGGCCATAAATTAACCATCAAAACCGATAAGGAAACAGCAAAATCTTTAAATGCTTTGATGACCAAAATAGAAGGCAGCAAAGAACAAAATATGCTGACTTCGCTTGCTGTACGTTCGATGGCCAAGGCGATCTATACGACAAAGAAGACAAGCCACTATGGATTGGCATTCGATTATTATACCCATTTCACCTCCCCTATCCGTCGTTATCCCGATGTGATGGTACACCGTCTTTTGCAATTCTATCTGGAGGGAGGTACCAAAATCAATGCGGAACATTATGAGAAGATGGCCGAGCATTCTTCCCAAATGGAGAAAAAAGCAGCTGAAGCCGAACGTGCATCGATCAAATACAAACAGGCCGAATACTTGCAGGATCAGATTGGCACTGAATATACAGGTATTGTCTCAGGTGTTACAGAATGGGGTATGTATGTGGAGATTGAAGAGAATAAATGTGAGGGTATGGTCAGGCTGCGGGATATCACCGATGACTTTTACGTACTTGATGAAAAGAACTATGCCATTATTGGTCAACGGAAGAAAAAGAAATTCCAGCTGGGTGATGAGGTGCAAATCCGGGTAAAGAAAGTAGATCTGGATAAACGGCAGATTGATTTTACGTTATTGTCTTAATATAAAACCACCATAACTGGTCCAACGAGCTTATTAAACGTACCCAATCGGATTTAAGACATGAAAAAGCGGTATTGAATTTAGTCAATACCGCTTTTTCATTGGAATAAGAAACAAAAAGTTATTGTTTCGTTCCTTCGAAAGTATAAAAGACTTCTGTTGCACTTGTTTTCTCTCCCTGGCAAAGAAGGGTCTTATTTTTTACATCAAACAAGAATGTTCCTTCGGGAGAAACACCTGCTGTTTGAATCGATACATTCATATTATTAATAACCTTAAATTCTTTCGTTGGTATTTTTAATGCTTTGTCCCCGATCTCAACTTTGAGTGTGTTGTCAGATACTTTTGTAACCGTCACGATTTTATCAAACATAGGACCAGTTGTGTTTGATAGATCCAATTTACCTTTATACGTACCTACAGCTGCATCGATGCTACCACCTGTTTGGATAGGTTCATCTTTGTCCTTTGAACATCCAACAAAAGCGAAAGTGACCAAGGCCAATACCACTGCATACATTAATTTCATTTTGATTTTCATAACTTGAATACATTAATTTGTTTCTACTAAATATTTATACGTTTTTATCAAACGCTTTGCCAAACAGAACGCAAAAACAGGCAAAGCAGGCAATATACTCAGAAACCAGTAGAAGAGAAATTTTGAAAAAAGGCTGTTTTTAAAGAATATTCCACAGAGAAAGAACAGCTTACGGCAGATATAAGAAAAAACCTATTCACCCCATTGAGTGGCTATTCGCCCCCCCTAAAATCGTCTATATTTTTGTACAACCAAGCATAAGGAGTTATCTCTTCGATTTTGGCAACATATGACAGCATAAGTGGCTGACAAATTAGTTTGATAGTGGAAGCGTACAAATGATGAAGATGTTGGACTACAGGCTAAACATCCCGGAGAGGGCGACCAGGTCATTAGGATAGTGAGATAATAAAGAAGCATGAAGAGGTAATAAAGAAGGGCATGGGTATATTCCAGAAAAGAGCAGCGCCAATTCAAAAAATAATCTAAATTTTATACACTAACTATTTCATATTCAAAAGAGAATCAGTATCTTTGCGAACTTAAAATATTTAAGGTACAAAATTTATAAACAAAAACAGGTAAATGCCTACTATTCAACAATTAGTTAGAAAAGGTAGAGTAGCTCTGGTTGATAAGAGTAAGTCACCAGCGTTGGACTCATGTCCACAGCGAAGAGGTGTATGTACACGTGTATATACTACTACCCCTAAAAAACCAAACTCAGCAATGCGTAAAGTAGCTCGTGTACGTTTAACAAACGGAAAAGAGGTCAACGCTTACATCCCTGGAGAAGGTCACAACTTACAAGAGCACTCGATCGTATTGATTCGTGGTGGTCGTGTTAAGGATTTACCAGGTGTACGTTACCACATCATCCGTGGTGCATTAGATACTTCAGGTGTAGCAGGTCGTAACCAACGTCGTTCTAAATACGGAACTAAGCGTCCTAAACCAGGACAAGCAGCTGCAGCTCCAGCAAAAGGTAAAAAGAAATAATTAAACGGAGGAAAGAAAAATGAGAAAGTCAAAACCGAAAAAGAGAATCATTTTACCTGATCCAAAGTTTAATGACGTTCAGGTAACACGTTTCGTAAACAATATGATGGTGGATGGTAAAAAATCTATCGCTTATTCTATTTTTTACGATGCAGTAGAATTAGTAGAACAAAAAACACAAGAAAGCGGTTTAGAAGCTTGGAAAAAAGCTTTGAACAACGTTATGCCTGCTGTTGAAGTTAAATCACGCCGTGTTGGTGGTGCTAACTTCCAAGTTCCTATGGAAGTTCGTCCAGATCGTAAAATCGCTTTGGGTATGAAATGGTTAATTTCATACGCTCGTAAACGTGGTGAAAAAACAATGTTCGAAAAATTAGCAGGAGAAATCATTTCAGCTTCTAAAGGTGAAGGTGCTGCTGTTAAGAAGAAAGAAGATACGCACAAAATGGCGGAAGCTAACAAAGCGTTCTCACACTTCAGATTCTAATTTTGAAGACATTCAAAAAAATATGATTACACCGACCTCCGATAAAAACAATCTTTTATCAAGGTCGGTGTACTTATTTAACATTACATTTAAACACATAAGACCATTAAGGTCCGCTGCTTAAAAATATTATGGCAAGAGATTTAAAATTCACTAGAAATATCGGTATCGCTGCCCACATTGATGCTGGTAAAACTACAACAACTGAGCGTATCCTTTACTACTCAGGTGTAAACCACAAAATTGGTGAAGTTCACGAAGGTGCTTCTACAATGGACTGGATGGAGCAAGAAGCTGAGCGTGGTATCACGATTACTTCTGCTGCTACAACAGTATTCTGGAACTACCGTAACAACAAATACCAAGTAAACGTAATCGATACTCCTGGACACGTGGATTTCACGGTTGAGGTAAACCGTTCATTACGTGTACTAGACGGATTAGTATTCTTGTTTTCAGCTGTTGATGGTGTTGAGCCTCAATCTGAAACAAACTGGCGTTTAGCTGATGGGTATAAAGTACCTCGTATCGGTTTCGTTAACAAAATGGACCGTTCAGGAGCTGACTTCTTGAAAGTTGTAAAACAAGTTAAAGATATGTTAGGTTCTGATGCAGTTGCTTTGCAATTGCCTATCGGTGCTGAAGATAGTTTTAAAGGTGTAGTTGACTTGATCAACAACCGTGGTATCGTTTGGAACGAACACGACAAAGGAATGACTTTCACTGAAGTTCCTATTCCTGATGATATGTTGGACGAAGTTGCTGAATACCGTGAGAAATTATTGGAAGCAGTAGCTGGTTATGATGAGACTTTGATGGAGAAATTCTTCGAAGATCCAGATTCATTGACTGAGCGCGAGATCTTAAATGCATTACGCGCAGCTGTATTGGATAACTCTATCGTTCCTATGGTTTGTGGTTCATCTTTCAAAAACAAAGGTGTTCAAACTATGTTGGATTTGGTCATGGAATTATTGCCTTCACCGCTTGATGTAGAAGCTGTAAAAGGTACTAACCCGGATACAGGTGAAGAGATTTTCCGTAAACCATCGGTAAACGAACCTTTCGCAGCTTTAGGTTTCAAAATTGCGACTGACCCATTCGTAGGTCGTTTATGTTTTATCCGTGCTTACTCTGGTAAGTTAGATGCAGGTTCTTATGTATTGAACACACGTTCAGGAAACAAAGAGCGTATCTCTCGTATCTTCCAAATGCACGCAAACAAACAAAACCCGATCCCTTTCATCGAGGCTGGTGATATCGGTGCTGTTGTAGGTTTCAAAGACATCAAAACTGGAGACACTCTTTGTGACGAAAAAGCACCTATCGTTCTTGAATCTATGACTTTCCCTGAACCAGTAATTGGTTTGGCGATCGAGCCTAAAACTCAAGCTGACGTTGATAGATTAGGTATTGGTCTTGGTAAATTGGCTGAAGAGGATCCTACATTCGTTGTAAAAACTGACGAAGAAACTGGTCAAACAGTTATCTCTGGTATGGGTGAGCTTCACTTAGAGATCTTGATCGACCGTTTGAAACGTGAATTTAAAGTAGAGGTTAACCAAGGTGCTCCTCAAGTATCATACAAAGAGTCTATCAACGGTACTACTGAGCACCGTGAGGTATTCAAAAAACAATCCGGTGGTCGTGGTAAATTCGCGGATATCAAAGTTGTTATTTCTCCAGCGGACGAAGATTTCGATTTAACAAAATCACCGCTTCAATTCGTTAATGAAATCGTTGGTGGTAAAATCCCTAAAGAATTTATCCCTTCAGTTCAAAAAGGATTTGAAACTTCAATGAAAAATGGTGTATTAGCAGGATTCCCATTATCAGGAATGAAAGTTCGTTTGATTGATGGTTCATTCCACGCTGTCGATTCAGATTCATTGTCTTTCGAATTAGCTGCTCGTCAAGCATACCGTGAAGGCTTGCCTAAATGTTCTCCAGTGTTAATGGAACCAATTATGAAAATAGAGGTTTTAACACCAGAAGAAAACATGGGTGATGTAATGGGTGACTTAAACCGTCGTCGTGGTCAAATGCAAGGTTTGGATTCACGTAACGGTGTACAGGTAATCAGAGCATTGGTTCCACTTTCTGAGATGTTCGGTTACGTAACGCAATTACGTACAATCACTTCAGGTCGTGCAACATCTACGATGGAATTTGATCACTTCGAAGAAGCTCCTCGTAACGTTGCTGATGAGGTGATTGCAAAATCAAAAGGTAAAATCAAAGGTTCTGTAGAATAATATAGAACTCAAAAATAAACCGACCGCTGGTTGTTAATAGCTCTAATCAGCGGTCATTTTTAAATAATATCATATACTATGAGCCAAAGAATCAGAATTAAATTGAAATCTTACGATTACAATTTGGTTGACAAATCAGCTGAAAAAATCGTAAAAACAGTAAAACCTACAGGTGCAGTTGTTAGTGGTCCTATTCCATTGCCTACTGAGAAAAAAATCTACACGGTATTACGTTCACCACACGTTAACAAAAAAGCACGTGAGCAATTCCAATTATGTGCTTACAAAAGATTGTTGGATATCTATTCATCAAACGCTAAAACTGTTGACGCATTGATGAAACTTGAATTACCTTCAGGTGTTGAAGTAGAAATCAAAGTGTGATAGATTTCAATCACTGAAAAAGAAAGGGCCTTTCGGAAGAAAAGCCCTTTTTTTGTGAATGTGTCTGATATTATTAGCCAGAAAGAAACCTTCAGTCGGCTTCCATTGCTGTTGCTGTCCGCGGAATCATGAAGGTTTTGTTTGCGCAAATATTCCTCATGAAACTAATAAATCCAAAACATGAGGTGAAAGACATTTTTCGACCAATTAAAATTATAGCTGATAACCAAGTCCGATTGAAAATACACGATTATAGGTACTAATCTTATCATCTAGCTTGATATCTAAAAGACCTAACCCATATCCGCCATGCACCGAAAAGCCATTTGTTAATTTAAATCCCGCTAAAAAATTTAATCCAGCATCATATTTCTTCATCTCATTGCTATTTTTTCTAGTCCCAAACTGAATTTCTTCTACAGTCCTAGAAAATTTCTCTTTCCCAGAGATTGCAACACTTGTATATGGTCCCCCAGCTAGAAAAAATTGTCCAAAATTATTTTGAGGAAAGTAATACATTAAGTTTAAAGGGACTTCAAGATATTGTACCTTACGCCAGCCATCCATCAAAATTTCACCATTTTGCGAACCTGTACTCATTTTGGATCCTGTCTGTTGAAGAGCCACACCAGGTTGCAAAGCAAAATTATTACGCAATGCAAGCTCTACATATGCTTCTACATGTAATCTTGTAATGGCAGGATAGGCCGAGCTTCCATAGCTTGAATATCTCACTTCCTTTGCAAAATTGGCTGCCGTACGAAGGCCGAAAGACATTTGAGCCTGAAGCCCGGTTGTCATTCCCACAATGGCAAATGTGGTTAATAATATTCTCTTCATATAATTACTTTTATTCGCTATGCTTGAGATAGCGGGCAAAAGTAATAAAAAAACTATTCGGCTTCTTTATCAATTTCAGTCGAAGGGGGAAGTTCATGGTGCAAGGTCGCGTACATATCATTGTAAACGTCATCCTTACTATCTTCTTCCCCTAAAAGAAATCCCCAAGGTTTTAACTCCTTAATGCGGTCCATTATAATTTTGACAATCGCCAAAATAGGAATCGCCAAAAACATACCGGAAATACCCCATACCATTTCGCCAATAATAATGGAGAGCATAGCAAACAGCGAATTAACTTTCACCTTAGAACCCACAATCTTAGGGACAATAAAGTTGCTGTCGATCATATGTATAATAATGAGGGCGATGATGACCAGGACGACATGGGTAAAAGAAGATGTTGCAAACGTCAGAATGGCAATGATGAGCATTGAGGAGAAAATACCAACATAAGGCAACACATTGAATACGCCAGTAATCAATGCCAAAAGCAGACTGTATTTTACCCCAATTAAAGAAAGGACAATAAAGACCAAAAGGGAAACCAAGCTCATTTGGATCAGTAGGCCAATAAGATATTTTTTGACGACATACTGAACCTGTTGAACGACGTCCAGGACAATAGGTCGGTCCTCTATACGGTTGACAAATAAAAGAAACTTGACAATATGTCCCCTATATATCAGTAAGAAGAATGTGTAAAGAAAGGTAAAGACAAACAGAATAAACATCGACGACAGGGAAACCAATGCAGTACCTAAAAATAAAGTTCCCGAATCAACGGATTTTGATGCTGTTTTATTAATAAAATCAATCTGATCTTTATGCTGTATTCCAAACTGCTGGCTCACCCAAGTCTGTAAATTGCCCACACCATCCATAATCTGTTGCTTAAAAGCCGGGAAATCTTCTTTAAGGAGTGTAAGCTGAGAAGCTAATAGAAAAAGTCCGTAACCTAACACACCGAAAAATAAAATAACGCTCAATATGCCAGCCAATGTCCTTGGGAACCGCAGCTTTCGCTCCAAAAAATTACTTAACGGAATCAGCAGCAGCGAAAACAACAAGCCCAAAATCATGGGAATAAGTATGGTATCTCCGATCTTTGCCAAATATCCCAATAAAAGTATACTGATCAATACACTGACAAGTTTAACATAAAAGGGTAAAGGAAGAAATCTTTTCATGCAGCAATCTTTTGAATAAAAATAACAATTTCGGTTGACTTAAGTTTAATCCAATAAAAAAGTCCCCACAAATGCAGGGACTCTTTCCTCATAATAAGTTTAAGTACTTATATTTCTTATAGTCCGAAACCGATACCCACAGACCAAACACGGTTTTTCGTTGAAAGGTTAGATACTGGAGATAAATTAGTTAAACCAAGTCCGTAACCAGCATTAATCTGAAAACCGTTTGATAATTGATAGCCTGCCAAGAAGTTAATACCGAAATCGGTACGTTTTAATTCATCACCATCTCCACTACCAAATTTTACATCCCATTCTCTTTTTACACTAGCATTATTTGAACTTGCCTCAAATTTATTTTTACCACTAAGTGCAAATCCCACGTAAGGGCCAGCTCCAATAAAGAAATTACCAGATCCTCCCGTAGGAAATTTAGCAACCGCATTTACAGGGATATCCAAAGACATTATACTTTGTTTTAACTCACCTGTAGCGTTATCAGAAGTTGCTGTATATTTACCACCTTTATTTTGCAAAGACAACCCCGGTTGGATGGAAAAGTTTGGAGAAATAGGTGCATCTAAATAACCCGTTACAAAAAAACCCGTGTTAGATTCAGAACTTCCATTTTCAAATGAATATTTAGGAATATTTACCCCCGCACGTAGTCCATATCCCAATCCACCTTGTGCAAAGGCTCCTAATGAACCAAATAAAATTGCTGCAGATAATAATAGTTTTTTCATGTTTCCTAATTTAATTTACTTTCTTCTTTTATCACTTAATCTCATAATTTCCTGTATGAGATTTATTACATTCCCATTTGCAATATCTATTCCAAAATCCATAAGCCTTTAATTTACAAAGTAAAACATCACAAAAAAGTATCTTTTCACGATTTAGCATTGTCCTTTAAAAGATACAGTGATTGGCGTATTATTTCAATCTGATGGCGAGCTGCAAGGGATTCGGTGTTTGATTTTACCGAGGAAAGTGCTTTATCAAAAACGTCTTGGTTATCCCAAGCTGAAAACCCTCCGGTATGTTGCTGCTGACTATCGCTCAAAGGATCACACAGCAAAATACCAGCTTGGTTTTCAGACCAATGCTTAAAAACATAAAAGTTTTATCATAAAGATTTTTTAATTCCAATTATAAGTTTTATTTTTGCAGACCTTCAAAAGGAAAAAAATAGGGTCGGATGGCCGAGTGGCTAGGCTGAGGTCTGCAAAACCTCCTACAGCGGTTCGAATCCGCTTCCGACCTCGTTTTATTTTAAACAATAAAAATATTATCAAAATGGGAGTTACACGTTTAAAAAGAAAAGATAGAAGAAATAAAACTGTTTCACGTGTTGAAGTTCAGTTTTTGAAATTAGGAACTAACGTAGAGTTAGGTTCTAGATCAAAAATGAAAGCTAGCAACCAAATCGTTAAAAACGATGCTATCTTAAATCAATTAGCTTCAGAAGCTAAGTAGTAAGAAGAATTTAATAGCCTTTAAAGTACTACTTTAAAGGCTTTTTAATAGGTCCACCATTTGGTGGACTTTTTCTTTTGAGCTAATCCACTGTGCCTCATCCATTCCATTGACCTGACTCTGGTTAAACCTCATCTTCGACACATGCAATTCTTTCGCTGAGCTATGTATTGCAACTGCACCAGTTTGCTCTAAAATATGAACTATATTAGCTGCATCGACACCTGCACCAGGCATAATTACAACACGGCCATTTGCTTGTTGAACCAACTGTTTGAGTAATGGAGCTCCAGCTAAAGCAGAATTTTGCAGACCAGATGTCAAAATACGATCTATCCCCAGTTCAATGACATCTTCCAATGCCTGAAAAGGATCTTCCACGCGATCAAAAGCACGATGAAAGGTAACATGCATGGGACGCGCAGCTTCCACCAATCGCAAAGTATTCACTTTATCCACCGTACCATCTGCGTTAAGAATACCTATTACAACACCATCTATCCCCAATTCCTTGCACAACTGAATATCTGAAATCATTTCTAAGATCTCGGTCTCTGTATAAAGGAAATCACCTCCACGCGGCCTGATAAGCACATGAATACCAATATTCACCAGTTCCCGCACTAACTGCAACTGACCAAACGAAGGTGTAGTCCCTCCATTTTGTAAATTTTGACAAAACTCTACCCGAGTCGCTCCTCCTTGTTCGGCTTCAATTGCTGATGCTACGGAATTTGAACAGATTTCTAGTTGGTAATTTCCAATTGCCTTTTCCTTCATTATATTATATCTTAAGCTATTTTTCGTTTACGCGAATAACGTAAAAAAAAAGGAAATAACCTACTCCCCTACTTATGGTCAAACTAGTATAAGCTTTAGAAAAGACTACAGTTACAAAGATACTTTACCTTCATGGTAAATTTTGCTTCTAGACAAAGATCTACAACTTTAGCTTATAATGATGTACCTCTACTTTTTTCCACTTCCAATCTGGTCCTTTTGAGGTACTCATGCCACCTGACAGCTCCCTTGAAGAAGGAGGGTCTAAGAAACGCTCCCGTTTAATATAAGTTGGCAATTGGAAGCCAGGCGATGTATTTAGCGTTTCAAAACATTCCCACGCGAGTTTCATAATGTCATTCCGATTTTCTGCATTGCTTTCAATTCGACTTCCTATATAAGATTCCGGACCATACAATTGCTCATAAATAGCAGAATCTTCAAAAGGTTTGAATTTCAGACGCATCATTATTTGCACCAATAGAGCATACAGATCGTTGTCCGTTGGTGTCAGAACCAACTTATCCAACACCTTTGGTATCAACTCCCACATCATCAATTCAACCGCTAAATCTTTGGTATTCTCACCAATGAAATCGAGTGTAGGCCACATCTGGTCCACATACCGTACAACAGAATCTCTATTTCCATGCAAAGCAACCAACTGTCTTTTGCTCCAATATTCCAGCGGTATGTCCCCTCGATAAAAGACTCCAAATATATGTTGACCTTTCAACCGCCCCAAGGAACCACAATTTTGCATCTCAAACTCAGGTGCAAGCATACAGTAACTAAACATATCACGCGTATTTAGCGTTTTAAATGTTTGTATCGAAAGAGAATTCCATAAAGCAGGATAACGTTCCCTATCCATACTATCCTCTCCTGACACCAATCTATACACGTAATAGTCTTTCAGTAATATTCGCAAGATTGCTTCACGACCACCTAGGGGATAATTTCTAGACTTAATCTTCCCCATTCTTCCGAGATACCTGGGCAACTGATCGTTTATAAATTTTGTAGAATCTTTCAGCTTATATTGGCCATGACACATGGGCAAGCTGCATACCAATAGCAATGCTAAAAAAAGGACATAGGACCTCCTCTTCTTAAAGAAATCAACAAAACTAGATGCTAACATAGTTAATACATTTACACTGTATTGGCTACAATACAGCATATTAAATATACTTAAAATTAAATAGTATTAAATAAATTAGGTTTCAAAAAAAATCTACGATTTGAAAACGGGACCAAAAACCAAAAAAACTCAGTTCCGTTTTAAGCTCAGTCTCTTCTTTTATATACAAAAATCATAACCGAATTTTAGAAATGTAAAACATTCGGCTGAACTATTTGTATATACCTTACATGCTTTTATTTAAATAACTAAAAACCAAGCGTATACATTTTTAAGTAAAATATCATGGCAATTATATCAAAAAACATGGAGACCCAAGAAAAGATCATCAGTACTTTTGAAGAGCTCCAAAAAGCTATATATGACCTGAAACATCAAATTGTTGAATTTGAATTGCTTTTTAATCAGGCTTGCAACAGACATATTGACTCCAATTTCCAAAAGGAATGGTTGCTGGACCGAATATCTTCACGTCATGATATGATTACACTTCGACATGATGCCATGCTGCTAATTCGGGATACTGTGTCTGCGTTCCGGGATTTCGACGGTTATTTTCTAGATCTCAAACAGCTACTCCAATCGATCGAGTTACTCATGCTCAACCATGCCGATGAGGAAAAGTATGAAATTGCAGCTATTATCAAAAAATGGTATGAAAAATTTGCCCAAGCGATTGATTTCGTTGGTGACTTAACCTATTAAGTCGCCGTTTTATTATACTTTTGCAGCATTGTAAAATATTGAGAAATGCGCAAACCACCAGCTATCGTAGACTTACACACCGATACTTTCCTTGAAGATTGGGAAGATTATTCGCCAGAGGAGCTCTTACAAGAATCCATGGATTTTATGCGATCTAATCTAGACGCAGCTATTTATTGGGAAATGAACGAAATAAAGTTTATTCATGGCAAGGGAAAAGGAATGTTAAAAAAAATGGTTTTTGAAGAGCTGCAAGATTACAAAGCTCACGGATCCATTGAACGCTATTACACCTCCTACCAGAATGAAGATATTGTAGTCGTTGTCATAGGGATTTAAAAAGGCTACCTTTTCAGATAGCCTTTGTATCATGTTATGCTATTTAATAGCTGGAGTAATAATTACTTTTCGGAATTCCACAGGACCATGATCACCCTGGAAATAGATCGGACCAGGTTCAGCCTCTCTACTATCCAGTGCTCCGCCGGTAATCCCCGGAATCTCTTGATTGCTGATCACTGTTTTACCATTGGCAACCACAGTCACCAGGCGTCCTATCAATGTAATATCATAGGTCTGCCATTCTCCGGCCCCTTTGTTCACCATCTCATTTGCTGCAAGGAAACCATAGACGCCCGCAAAAAGTACGGCATTAGGATGTGCGTCTTTTGGACTATCTTCTATCTGAACCTCATAACGGCCTCTTAAATAGACACCACTATTACTTCCTGCTGGAATTTTAAATTCAACATGTAATTTAAAATCTTCAAATTTTTGCTCAGAGACCAAATTAGAACCAGATTGCGGGCTAGTCAAAATTCCGTTTTTCACCACCCACTGATTCGTTTTACCGGTAGCTTTCCATCCTGACAGATCCTTGCCGTTGAACAGCTGATTGGGCTTCCCCCATTTTACTGCAGCTGTTCGCTTCAGCTCCGGAGCACGAACACCTTTAAAGCGATATGTTTTCCCATCAGGCTCTGTTATTGTCCCTTGCAATACACCGTTTACAACCTCGCCTTCCACGCTTAGGTTCATCTTTCCACCCTCCCATTGTGGCGGGATGGCAAATTTGAACTTCCCTTTCTCATAAAACACCTGAGAAACTGGCCGGGCACTTCCGGAAGTACTCACATAATGACCTACTAAAGTTCTATAGCCCGACAATTTAACTTCCAGCCAAGATGGCGCAGGAGTACCATTAATATCCACTTCGATATCCCATCGACCAATCAGCTCTTTGCCTTCTACGTCCTGTTGATAATGAATAGATTCTCCAATGGAATGGTTAGCAAAGGTAACTTGCGGTAATGCACAAGAGGCCAAAATTCCTAAAAGAAATGCCGCTTTTCTGTTCATATTATTTATGTTTATATTCTAGTTGACAATAAATTTCAAGCAATTTAACTGTTTAACAGCGGGTTTACAAGGATATAATGTTAAAAAACATAAAGAAAGCCAGAAACAAAAGACTTCGAACAAGCTTTATACATTCTTTAAGAAACCGCTCACATCGTTCGTCGTAACGATAAGCTTCATCCCAACCGACCATGGACCAACCCTGATATCGCGTATCTTTTACAGTTTGCGCAAATTCATCGAATAGCGATTTTTCTTCTTCGATATTACGAGGAAAGATATCGTTTGGAAATTGCCATAAACTAGCACACAGACTGAACAAATGTTTTAGATTGTATTGGTATGGCGTATAGTCATAAAAATATTCCAGTAGACCCAAACATGCTTGTTCAATAGCTTGGTTATAAAGAAGCACTTTAATTTCAACCTCTTCGGATTGATCTATCGCTTTACCTCCATTGTAGAAGCCACTCGCGTTATTTTCTCTTAGGTGCCATTTTGTCTTCGCCTCTTTCATTTCGTCTTGAGTACGCTCTCCATTGTGTTCATGAAATTCCCACTTCAATAAATTGATCTCAGTACCATGAAGCGGATCCACATATTGCAAAGACCGATGAAAGAATGGATTATTTTTGTCCAACTGTTTCTGTATTTGATCTCGAGTGAAAGAAAGTAATAAAACGGAAACTTCCAATTCTTTATTTATCGATGCTTGAATATTACCTATTGTTTCACGAATATCACTTTCGCTAACAATTAACAAATCGAAGTAGTAATCATAAATGTCAGTATTTGAAGGTTTATTAATACCATTGATGACAAATGATCTAGTTCGCTGACCAAATAGATAGATACCTTGTATGTCAATTGTATTCTTCAAACGAGTAATAATTAATTCCAACTTCTTATCAGCAGTGCTTTTGTAGATATCATATTCTGGCATCATAGTATCGTCATTAGAAATGCTTCGTAGCGACTTTTCTTGACTTTCGACACTATCTTCTAATTTCTCTTTCGGATTATCGACCTCAAAAGAGTAGTTTTTAAAATTCGTCACGGAATCCTCAAACATCGTGTCTGTGATCTGCATAAAGTTTTCCATCCGTTCTTCCAGCTTCAGTAGAATATTAAGATCCACGTCAAAATTATCTTCATAGCGTGTCGCCCGATATACCCCCTCTAAAAATTGGAGCATAATTTCATCTTCTGATTTGCCTTCTTTAAATATAGTGGCTAGTGACGGTGCCATTCTAACCAGATAACGATGGTGAGACCTGATAGAGTGCGTTGCGCGTTCTTTTCCCATGACCATAATCTCCATGCATCTATACCGCAACTCAAATACCTGATGCAGCATAAATCCTGCATGCGACAGCGAATCTCGTTCCTTGAAATAATAGTATCCTTCTTTAAACTCATTTACTTTATGATTTTCGCGGTCAAATAATTCGTTAACCGACTTCAGTGTGCTTTCTTGAGAATGCCCTTCAGGGTATAGGTCAAATTTTGACGATGGATTTTGATAAATAAGTTTATGTGGATGGCAGGTCATGTGTAAGTATAAGTTCCCATCAATAAGCTTACTTTTTACCTGAAACGCTACCAAAGTGACATGTTGAAACTTCGGAAAATCCTTTAAGGACATTCTAATCTGTGGATCTAGTTCGCCTACAGATTTATGCTCCTTGTTAGATAATAGGATAACCAACTCGTAGAAAGGAACATCAACAGCATAGTAGGTGTTCAGGAATACCCGATCGATATTGTATTTGCTCGCTAGAATCAGAATGATGCTATTCAAATCAGTCCGATCATTTTTATTTGTAATTCCCATAACTTATAAATTTTCGGTTTCATTTTCAACTTTTTGTAATTCTGACTGCTTGTCATGATCGAATATTGGCGGATAGCATACACCTTCATTCTTGGTTCTACGTTTTCGCAGATCCAAAACGATGAGGGTTAGCACATCCAAAACTTTCAGTAGCCGTTCTCTTGTGATAATTTGCTCTTTGCTCAAATCTGTATATTTTTCGGAATATTTATCCTCTAGATAAGTCATCATCCTACATTCAACCCTGTGTATTTCGTCTCGTACATTAACGCTATAAAATAATTTAGACAAAGTCTTTGGAATGTTTCTTCGTCCTTTCTTGCTTAAGCTCTTCGGCTTCCAAGTTGCTATATCGGCTTCTGCAATAGGGCAGCGCAAAAAGTCTATTTTGTCTGGATCAAGCCAGTTTTCAGGAAAATAATCTGTTTGTAAAAACATCCATCCAGCTTGGAACAACCACCTTAAAACATATCGCAGATCACGAGTAGTTAATACTATGGTGCCTCTTTCACAACTGCATGTGGGATATAAATACAAAATACTTTGTCTAATATTAGTGTAACTTTGTTCATAGAAAACATCACCGGTCATTTCGAAAGGGTTTGCACTTTGATAGCCATTTATATAATCCGATCCTAAATAATCAACTATTAAGTGTTTGTTCGGTGGTGGATAACTAATCGCTGCCCAGTGGTAAGCGACATAACAAGCTTCACATAGTTTTAAGAGTTGTTCGTAAGTTTTTAAAGGTGCGTATTCGCCACCACTTTCGAAGATGGATTCCTTCTCATTTATACATCTTTTCCAATCATCTAATAAGTTCAGCCAAGAAGACAGATCCATTTCGGAGAAAAAATTCTCAAATGCGATCACAAAATTTTGAATCTCTTCTCGTGTTAGCTGAGCGAAATTGTAATCGAAATGCGCTAAATGATGATTGAGCTTTTCGTCTTCGCGAGGTCGATATTTTTCTAAACAGCGATAAGGATTTGGTAGCCATTGGATATCTATCCAATCCTCTTCATACTTTAATCGCTTTTTATGATGCAAAAAATAATGACATCCCTTAACCATTAAGACGATGTTATCTAAATGATCAATTATGTATTCTTTTTTTGTTTCTTCTGGATTGTTTTGAGATGTGAGAATAACAAGGATGTTCCATAGCTTTTTCTTGAATGATTCATAGGTACCATATTGAATGGATTCAAGTATGCCCCCTTCAATTAGATACCACCGAATATCCCACTCATCTTCCGGATTTTTTATATAAGCATTGTTCATAGCTGATAATTTTTAATTTTTATTCTATCACCGACATTGTTTTGTCTTAATGTAACAGCCTTCATCTATCTGCACTACTTTCATTCTAGGGCTTCCGCGATATTCCATTTTACTACGTCCGTACAGTCCGAACTCTACCTCTTCTTTGAACCATACAGACGCCTTAGCCTCGTCGTGGACATGCACATTACCTTCCGACGCTTCCAGTTCTGATCCATCATAGACACTTCTTTGATGCGCCAAGACATAGGAGATGATTGTTCCGCCGGAAATTTTTGCGCACCCACTTTTTATCACGGTACAGTCGATTGAAAAAGCATTTACTGATATATCTATGCGCCCTTCTCTGACGATCATGCCCAACTTCTGTAATTTGAGCGTTCCATCAGATTCTACAAAACACTTATCCAGCATCTGCAGTCCCGCCAAGGTTTTATAGCTAATCGTTATCTGCGGATAATAATCATGTAGCAGTAGGTAACCGTAATATTCAGGCTTCGTGTATACGACTACTAATTGATCGTTGAGGATAGCTGTATTTACCCAATTCGCCTTTTCTCCACTTTCGTTGATAGAGAAAGGTGATTTTTTGCCATGTTTAAGTATAACTTTACAACGGGTTTGTATAATTAAGGCGTTAAACTCATTCATGATTTTTTAGTTAGTATTCTTGAAGTACAGAAATATCACCCATTTGTCTATTTTTTTCAAACCAGCGTTTAAACCAGTGCTGCTTATACATATGATTATTTTTCCAAAACAGCTTCTTATCCTCGTGATCCATCCCGTCTATGGTTTCATAAATTTCTCGTTCAGCCTTTAATTCATCAAACATCTGTTTGACCTGATTTTTAGTATGCAAAGACTGGCCATACTTGCAGTTGATAAAGAACTTATTTGCTGCTTTTCGTTGTTTAGGTGTAGCTGAATTATGATGGGAATAACTTAACATCCACATAAAATCGGTTAACAGTTTCTCGACCTTGACATCCAGTATGGCACACAACATTCTGAGATTTGATGGAATATCCAATTTTATCTCTCTGACTTTACTGGAATACATTTCATCGATTTCAGCATACTTGTGATACATGTCCACGGTTACAACCTTGGGATTCTTTTTCTTCTTCATCAATTTATTTGGGTTTACACAAATGAACACAGCATCATCCACGTACCGAACCAAAACAGCTTGTATAAAACCAATAGCCCTTGTATCGTACAACGCTATCCTTGTTTTGTACCATATGAAGATATTTCGTATCTTGAACGATGAATAATTTGTTAACTTTGGATTTATGAGTACAACCAACACGACAAACCATATAGGAAGAAAAATCAGCCGCATTCGTGAACTGCGTGGTATGAAGCAGGAAGCTTTAGCATTCGAATTGGGTATAAGCCAACAAGCTGTATCAAATATGGAGCGCAATGCCGAGATTGAAGCAAATCTATTGATTCAAGTTGCTGAAGCATTAGGGGTTACTCCACAAGCTATTGAGAATTTTAGTGAGGAAGCCGTGTTTAATATTATAAATAACACTTTCCAAGACAGCAGTTCAAACAATAACAATTACTTGTGTACAATTAATCCGCTTGATAAAATCATTGAATTGTACGAACGCCTTTTGGAAGCCGAAAAATCTAAGGCAGAGTACTTGGAGAGGTTGTTGAAGGATAAGTAGGTATTCATGTCTAAAAAGGATCTGCACATCACTTTTGGTTTCTCCGGAAATGCTACACTCATTCAGAGCAAATTAATCGATGTAGAGAAAGGTGAAATTTTAGGTTTTACCGAAGCACTTAGTCTCGGACCTCTATGTGATTTGGGCGATGCGGAAGCTATTGAGAGCAGGAAGGCATGGTGGACTAACGTTTTTGGTTCTATCCAGTCTGAGGGGAGCAATAATTTTGTAGATGACAATCTAGCGCTTTTGAAAAAGGTAATCTCTTCTTCCGATCGGTATCGCCATATTTACTTATGGCTTGGTGACGATGTCAACGAAAAGATCATTATAGCACGTTTACTCTCCCACTTGAAAGAATCTTCGACACCTATTCATAAACTCAATTTCCATCATATGAATTTTAGGAACGAGAAAGGAGAAAAGCTAAATCTCCGTTCCTTACAGGTGATGCGAGAAGACAATATTGTGGAGGCTGCTAAACACTTTGAAAAGTTAAGTGAAGATGATATTCAATCCTATTCATCACTTTGGTCGCATATTCGTTCGAATGATGCAGTAGTTAATCTATTTGATGATTCAGGGAAACATTTAGCTGGCGATGAGACATTTTTTGATGCATATCTTTTGAAAAGGTGCAACGAGACACCTCAAAGGTCGGCATTGATTGTTGGCTATACACTTTGTGATATATGGGATGAATTCTATGATAGTTCCGTAGGCGATCTTTTTCTCTTTTATCGATTGAAAGAATTGGCAGATATGGGCAAGATCGAGATTTCCAATCCACATGAAGATCCTGAACGAGCGAAGATAGTATTTGATGTTAGGAAGAAAGATTAACTCTTTGATAGTAAGCTTTTAGTCTTTTTCTCCAATCTTTTAGATCCGGATTTGATTCCGCGTTCTTGTTTAAACTGCGAAGCGTAGCCGTAGCGGACATCTAACATTTTCTGAGGTTTTAGGTGCAATCATTACACTATTGTTTTATCGGCAAACCATGGGTTCAACAGTAATGCTGGTACAAACTAGTGAAAATTTTCTCTATATTGCTTTTACTTTACTATTCTCAAAAGCCCCAGTTTGACGCAATTGACGCAATTCATGACGCAATTCAATTTAAGGTATAATAAGCTCCTGCACCTTTAATTCCACTAGATTTAAATAATTTTTTATCAATCAACTCCTTGATATCTCGAGTAGATGTTTCTCTAGAAACACCTGCCAATTTCTGATAATCACTATTCGTAATCTTTCCTTTGTTCTTTGTAAATAAAACAGCCTTCACCTGTCGGCTATTCAAACCAAGCGATTCAAGATACTCCGTATTATAAATATCCTTCTTAAATACAACCCAGAAATCTGATCCCTCAACCAAGTAACTTGGCTCAGGCAATCCTTCAGCCAAACACTGCTCTGTCATCTTACTAATGCCACGGCCCCAGGATTCCACATAGCCACTACGAAAAAATGCATTTGCTATATCAGGATTATAGGGCCTCGAAGAATGACTCTTTAATAAGTTACTCACGGTCCAATTTTCCGGAAGATGTCCCTCATTCCAGATCATAAGCTTATCAGGGTATACACGAATCTGAATAGGAGTTAATCCCGAATAATCTTTATGAGCGATGGCGTTTAATAAAGCCTCACGTACAGCTTCTTTAGGATATTCATAAGTTTCATTACGATGGATCCCATCATAACTAATTAGCGCTTTGATATACTTCGTAAATAAAAGATCGATGGTCCTTTCAACCTGTTCAAATAAGTTCCCATGAACCTCATCCTGAAATATCAAATCCGTTTCCCCTTCAAAATAACCAATCTTCACATAAGCTCCCGTCATATACTTTTCCGGATCAGGATGAAACAACAAAATAGCAGCTCGTTTCAAATAACCATTCTCAATCAACTTCAAGTTTTCAAGTAAATGCTCGTCACGGTCAATCAAACTGTCTTCAGACAAACGCTTATTCTTAAAACCACGTTGACGAAAAAAAACAAACGTTTCTTTCTTTAGATCATCAACGGATACTCGAGGAACAGCAGCTCCATCCCAACGAACACCTTTCTTTTGTAATAAAAACTTATCCAACGTAGCACCTTTCATTTCCTGTTTTGTGCTACCGCTTCGATAGTGATATTGACCTTTATAATTTACAGCATTAGGATAAGGCTCCACAATAATCTCTAAGAAATCCCCTTCAACAGTCTCATGCAGATTTACATCAACCAAAATACCCAATACATCACGCACCTTGTTCGGAATATCCTCCAACAATTTCTTAGCATCAGCTACACCAACAGTCTTGCCGCCATCATCCTTACCAATGAAAATAGTACCACCATTTGCATTTGCGAAGCCACATATCCATTTGAGATATTCATCCCTCCAGCTCTGCTTGTATTCAATATTTTGAGATTCTGCCATAATGCCTTTATGAAATTGACTCCTTAGTCAATAGCTCTTTCTGATTCAGTAACTTTTCGATGGTACTTCTGGACACTTCATTTTCCAAAGCTTTTTCTGCTATTTCCTTTTTCAGTATCATCTAGTATTGTTTATTGGATATGTCTAACAATTCCTCCCGGCTGATATTCAATCGCAATCGCCATTCTGCGACAAATTCACCTTCTTCCAATCCCTGGGGATCAAACAAATTATATTTATTTTTTACCTGCATCTTGGCAAAATCTATAAAAGGATCCATGCCTGTAATTTGTAGAAGTTCAACCAAATAGCCAATTCGTTTGGTAACCGCTATATTATTCACAGCCTTGCAATACTCGACTAATTTAGTGGGTTGCATTTGCGCTTGACTAACTGCTCGAATCAGTTCCGCATAGCCACCAGAATGTTGAGGTAGGTCAAAGCAATCGACTATTGTTTTCTCTACATCGGTTATCGAATAATGAAGGTTACCGTAACCATTGTCTATTATTCCTGTTTTTTTATTAGGTGCTATCCTAACGAATTTATAAGAAGTACCTAAGATTGACTTGTCGTTTTTCTGATTAGTCGTCTGAATAAAAACGGTATTAGAAAATTGTTCGGTCAATCCGTGCAAATTTAATGCAGACCAATACGCGACAGCACTATTTTCAGCGACGAAAGTACCGATGACATATTCGTCCCGAAAACCTTGTTTGCAAAATTTACCTTTTTCCATTCGCACAAGTAGTTCCTTGTCGACTAGATTCTCTAAGATTTCACTTAAGTTGTCAAACTTTTGTTCTAGCAACTGTTCAATTTCGGAGAATTTGAACAACTGTACTTCATAGTCATCCAGCAACTTTAAGAACCCAAGTTGGGGCTTCGTAAGATGTTCTGATATATAAACGCTGTCTGCCATATTACCTTTTGTGTTACGATAAGACCTAAAAAATGGGTCTTATCGTAACACGATTGGTAAAGATAAGTAACAATTATTCAAAAAACAACGCTTGATATCAAATCTCAATAGTCACTTTGAATAAACGAAAGTGTTCCAGATTATTAATATTTTTAAGATGTATATTCTAATTCACTTATCTTAATACCAAAATAAAAACAAGTGGAATTCACTAACGAGGACATAATCTATCTTCTCAACCTTTTTAGAGGTCGCGAAGACGTATTTGCTTTACGCTGGGAGAAGGGAAGTAAAGGCGGGTACATGCCGGCCTATAGCTATGACCCATACCATTATCGACTACATAAAGCTAATGGCGGTACTTTTCAAAGCTATGCCCACAAAAGCTACCTGCCATTGTCAGAAATAGAAATTACGAAACATCTTAACGGCCTTCAGCAGATCGGAATTTACCCACTGTTGCAAGATAACACTTCTTGGTTTTTAGTAGCTGATTTCGATAAATCCGATTGGCAACAACAGGCTTTGAAATTTCTCGAATCATGTACCGCTAAAAATATCCCTGCTTATCTTGAACGGTCCCGTTCCGGCAATGGCGCACATGTCTGGATTTTCTTTGAAAGCCCTTATCCAGCAGCCAAAAGTCGTAAGTTATTTATACATATCTTAGAAGGATGCGGTGCATTCTCGCCATTTGATAAAAGCTCCAGCTTTGACCGTTTGTTTCCAAATCAAGATTACCTGTCTGGCAAAGGTTTAGGAAATCTAATTGCAATGCCCTTATTTTCACCTGCTGTACAGAATGGCAACAGTTCCTTTATCGATCCCAAAACGATAGATCCATTTCCTGATCAAATTGCATATTTAAAAGAAATTAAAAGAGTGAGTTTGGATTACCTAGAGGAGCTGTTCAATCAAACAAGAGGAAGTAAAGAAAGCTATGTACCCGTTGTTGATGGAAAACTTAAAATCGCCCTGAGCAATTCGATCCGTATAAATAGTCACGCTATACCATTTGTACTCATCAATTTTTTGAAGGAGCAACTTAATTTTGCTAATTCAGCCTTTATCATCAAGAAAAAGTCAGGGAGAAGCACTTTCGACACGCCAAGATTTTTTAAATTAATTGAAGAAACGGAAAATGAAATCCTCATCCCAAGAGGGTTTATTGGGAAAATACTGCGATTCTGCAGAGAAACACAGGTAGCACATGACTTTGTTGATAATAGACACGAACTCCCGGCAATCCAATTCTCTTTTAATGCCGCATTGCGAAAGCATCAGACCAATGCTGTCGCCGCAGTAGAAAAAAAGGATTTCGGTGTGATCGTTGCTCCACCAGGAACAGGAAAAACTGTTATTGGCTTGAAGATTATTGCAGACAAACAACAACCTGCACTTATTGTCGTGCATCGTAAACAGCTGTTAGATCAATGGATAGAACGTATCGAATCATTCCTAGGGATACCGAAGAAAGAAATTGGGATTATAGGCCAGGGAAAAGCAAAATTGGGTGCTGATAAAATAACCGTTGCAACGATACAAAGTCTTCCAAAACATATTGAAACAATTCAGGACAAATTTGGCGCGATCTTAATCGACGAGTGTCATCATATTCCGGCGGAATCTTATCGTACCACCGTCGGAAAACTAAACAGTGTTTATTGCTACGGTCTCACAGCGACTCCTTTTCGGAAATATAATGATGATAAATTGATCTTCACCTATCTCGGTGATATCATTACAGAAATCCGACCAGAGGAAATTGAAGATTACAAAAGGGCAAATATCATCGTACGGAATACCACACTCCATGTTCCCTATAATTCTAAAACCGACAGTTTCGAAACACTTTCCCAAATTCTAATTCATGATACAGCAAGAAACCGATTAATAGTAAACGATGTATCCGCCGAGCTAAACCAAGGAAAAAAGGCAGTTATAATTACCGAAAGAAAAGAACATATCGAGACGCTGAATCTATTGCTAAAATCAAATTATGAAACCATAACGCTCAGCGGAGATGATTCAGACAGCAGTAAGAAAGCGAAATGGAAAACATTATCAGAAGGGAATTTTCAAGTACTAATTACGACAGGTCAGTATTTTGGCGAAGGTTCGGATATTCAGCATATCAGCACACTACTTTTGGCCTATCCCTTTGCTTTCCATGGAAAATTGATTCAATACATCGGTCGGGTGCAGCGATCCGAGATCAATCCAACTATATACGACTATCGGGATGTACAGATCGATTATCTAGACAAGATGTTTCTAAAACGGAATATCTATTATCGTAAAATCACCAAACAAGCTACACTTTTTGATGAACCAACGATGGATTACCAGTCTCAAATAGGTCATTTATTTACCTTAGAAAAAAGTACCAAGATACCCATTGAGGATCTATCGTTTCATTATGGCCATGTGGTCTTCACTTATAAAGTAGAAGAGATGCATACGGTTTTGGAATTTCAAATCGAAAATTTGGAGATTAGGCCTGAGTTTGAGGTATTAAAACCTTACTTTATCAAGATACTGAAATCTAAAAACATCAACGTTCAGTTAAACGCTGAATTTGAATACGGAAAACTGGTCGCGCAAATCGCTACTTCCGATGATATAGAACGAATAAATAAAGAAATTGTAGAAGGTGTGAAATTCCAGTTTCTGAACAAGGGACTATTAGGCAAGCTACCTTTGCAAAAACAAAATATTTTGACTTCAGATCAGTTACAGAATGGCGATACTGTATATCAAAACGCCGAAGAGTTACTTTCTGAAATCCTTAATTTACGAAAATACAAACACTCTCGTCAAGTTCAATTCTTAGCCGATCACCACCAGAGCAGTATTATGAAGATTAGATTCGTGCTTAGTCCCTTTGCATTTGTATTTCTTCTATCCGGAGAGAGCCAGTACCACATCATCCTTGAAACCTTAGATACGGAGGAGGCGACTTATATCTGGCACACAGATAAAAATAAAACCGTCTTGAAAGACGCTGTTGCGATGATAGATAAAGATCTGCAGATTATTCGTGAAAAAGGTAGACAGGCTTTCTTAGAAAACCATACTCCCGAAAGATTTAATCGCATCCTTCATGACTACAGCGATCCAGAAAGAGGTTTTATCCTCTGGAAAGCATTTTTGGAAGAAACCCTTCGCTGAGAAAAATAAGTTTAAGGTTTAGGTCAGCACCGTGTGCTATTGGTGGATATTTAAGTACGTGTATCATGAATCCCACTTTTCTTAACTTTACAAGCTTTAAAAAACAAGGGAAATTTGTCCGAAATATATCCAAAAATAGAAAAAGCCACTGATTACCAGTGGATTTTATCGGGGTGGCAGGATTGACTCAGCCGCACTTTCCCCAAACACCCCCCCTGAGCCTCCTACGGATCGAACCTACTAATATCTTAAAAGGTCGTACGTTCGCACCCTGCCCTGAAACAAAAAAAGCCCTAACTTTCGTT
>NZ_DFPI01000001.1:0-105047 GCF_002377215.1 Sphingobacterium sp. UBA3519 | reverse complement strand
CCTTTGTTTTGTGTGGCACAAAAGTAAATTAAAAATATGTTTTTTTCAAAAATATTCTCTACATAACACCTAACAAGCTGACTTATTGTAAAATAATTTACAAAACATATAAAACACATATCGATTTCGATCCATAATAATTTTAAAAACCAGCATGACTGCCCTGAATAGCGAAGTTAACACTTGGCTAGCTAAAATAGCGGGATTGGCTGGCCCTGACTGAGTTTCCTCCGGATCAATCTAAATAACACCCTAAAGGCCGTAGGTTCGCCTTCCTACCCTGAAACAAAAAAAAGCCCTAACTTTCGTTNNTTGTTTTGTGTGGCACAAATATACGCTTCTTACAAATTATTTGCAAATGAAAAACATAAAATAAAACTAACAAGTTGTTATATTGCGACATACTCTTTGCCCTGACGATACATAGCTCTCCTTTATACATCAAATCTGATGCTATTTCGAATATTTGTCACTTCGATCAAGCGCTCACCTGTCAATTAAAATCTTTTTGACCTCCCCACTGTAGCCTGTTCGAATATGAACATGAAGTGTTCGAATCCAAACACTTTAACCACAAAAAGAAAGAATACAATCTATTGACTAAAAATACTTTAGCCCTTTGGCCGCTTTTTTGAAATTGATCCATTGAACATTTTTTTCAAAATAGAAATCAACCTATCCTTCAACGGGATTGATTACCATAAGTTCAGAATGAACACTTATAACAAAAAGTATGATAAAGACCTATTTCCAAATCGCCTGGAGAAACCTTATTAAGAACAAGGTTTTTTCCTTTATCAATATCCTTGGCTTAACAATAGGCATCACCGTCTGCGCAATGATATTCCTGTTTATCGCCAATCAGTTTAGCTTCGACAAGTTTCACAGCCAAGGTGACCGGATCTATCGGGTCATGCGTGGCTTTGACAACACCAAAGACCGCGCTCCTTATTTATCTGCACCCTATGCCACCGCCTTAATAACCGATTATCCGGATGATATCAAAAAAGCTGTACGGGTAATGCCTGCCAATGGGTTATTCTCTTTTGGCAATATCGCATTCAATGAAAAGAAACTCTTTATTGCAGATGACGATTTCTTTGAACTATTTAGTTTTCCGCTCATCAAGGGAAATCCAATGACTGTTTTAAAAAATCCAACAAGTGTTGTATTAACGGAAAAAACTGCGAAAAAATATTTTGGAGATGAGAATCCCATCGGTAAAATACTACAGCTTGATAAAAATAAACAATTAACCGTTACTGGGATCGCTAAAGATCTTCCGGTCAATTCGCATCTGGATTTTGATCTCATTATCCCCTTATCCAATTATCTCGATACCGAACCCTTTAAAGCCTGGCAAAACAACAATTTATTCACTTACATCTTACTTGACGAACATAAGGATGCTAGGCAATTGGAAAAGCAGTTTCCTGATTTCATGAATAGGCATATGAAAGCAGTTTCTACCAATATGGGCATTCATTTTGATCTTGCGCTTACACCGCTACGAGACGTCTATCTTGAATCCCACAGCGCATTTGACAGCGCAAAACATGGCGACAAAAAGGTTATTTACATTTTCCTTTCCATCGCCATACTTATATTGATTATCGCCTGCATCAATTTCATGAATCTCTCAACAATACGTGCAGTTGACCGATCAAAAGAAGTTGGTTTAAGAAAGGTACTTGGCGCTCGACGTCTTCAATTAATGGGACAGTTTATCGGAGAATCCATTTTATTAACCAGCATATCCTGCGCACTCGCCATGTGTCTGTTGCAACTACTCATGCCTGTATATAATCAACTATTGGGATACAGCCTAACAGTCCCATGGAATTCATGGCCGATCTATATTTTTTTGATTGCAGTTATCATTATAGTAGGTCTATTAGCGGGAAGTTACCCCGCATTATACCTTTCGACCTTCTCCCCTATACAGGCATTAAAAGGCAAATTGCGCTTCGGCAAGGGCGGCACACTGTTCCGACATACGCTGGTTGTATTCCAATTCAGCATATACATTTTACTTATCATCGGTACACTGATTATCTCCAAGCAGATGAAATATGTAAAAGAACTAGGGCTCGGCTACGACAACCAACAGACTGTGGTTATTCCAATAGACAATGAAGAACTGTACAACAACCTTCGTACATTCAAAAACGAATTATCTGTGAGCAGTGATATTGCATCGGTCTCCTTTATGTCCGGTGAACCGGGCGGCTTCTTCGATAGCCACACATTCGAGGTCGAAGGAAAGAACGGTGAGAAGTGGAAGTCAAGGACAGAGTTCACTGATTTTGACTATGTAAGTACGTTGAAACTCAAAATAATAGCAGGCCGAAACTTTTCAATACAACACCCGACCGACTCCACTAGGGCTGTATTAGTCAATCGTACTGCAGCATCGATGCTTGGATTTACTCCCGAACAGGCCATTGGCAAATGGATAAAAAATACGATCCGCGATCAATCCCCCCGGACAATCATTGGTGTAATTGATGATTTTAACTTCCTATCCCTAAAAGAAAACATGGATGCATTAGTTGTTGCCCCTTCTGATGATCTAAGGGTAGCCCTTATCCGCTTAAACACAAAAGATTTCCCTGAAGCTCTAAAAACTATCAGAACCGCATTTGGGAAAGTAGCCCCATTATATCCGTTTGAATACAGTTTTTTGGACCAGAAATTCGATATGCTGTACAAAACTGATCTTAGGCAACAACGTATACTCAGTCTTTTTTCTGGATTGGCCATATTTATCGCGTGCCTAGGCCTCTATGGTTTAGCCTCATTTACGGCTGCCAAACGAAACAAAGAGATCGGAATTCGCAAGGTGCTTGGCGCTTCGGTATCGGGTGTCACTACATTACTGTCCAGAGATTTTATAAAACCCGTATTAATTGCCTTGATAATCGCCTCGCCGATCGCCTGGCTAACCATGAACAAATGGCTGGAAGACTTTGCTTACCGCATCGAGATCCAATGGTGGATGTTTGTGCTGGCGGGACTAGTAACAATAGGCATCGCATTAATTACAGTAAGTTGGCAGGCTATCCGAACAGCCATAGCTAATCCTATAAACAGCTTACGGGACGAATAAAAAGAGGATACAAAAAAAGCTCTAACTTTCGTTAGAGCTTTTAAGTCGGGGTGGCAGGATTCGAANNTTGTTTTGTGTGGCACAAATATCGAATCATTTTTTGACTTTGTCAACACCCTATAGAAAATTAATCACTAAACAGCTGATTGATTGCATAATATTTTTATCAAAAGAATATATTCTATTGAATTTAGCAATCAAAAACCCTTTCCATATAGCCTACAAAGGAATATTCAAAATATCTTTAGATTATCCATTTCATTTTCATATCTTTGCATCCGATTTGAATATCAGTCAATAGTTTTTTAAAAAAGTATTTTTATATTCAGAAAATAAGTCGTAATATTGCATTCCGATTTTTACAGGATATAAATCGTTAATAATTACTCGAAATCATGGATTTAGTAAAATTTGTAGAAGAACAAGCGGTAGTAAAGAATGAAATTCCCGCTTTCAAAGCTGGAGATACCATCAGCGTTCATTATAAAATTCGCGAAGGAAATAAGGAGCGTGTACAGGTGTACCAAGGTGTAGTAATTCAATTAAACAGCGAAGGTGCTAACGCTACTTTTACCGTTCGTAAAATCTCAAACGGTGTAGGTGTTGAACGTATTTTCCCTGTAAACTCACCAAACATTGAAAAAATTGAAGTAAACAGCTACGGTAAAGTTCGTCGCGCGAAATTATTCTATTTACGCGGCCTTACTGGTAAAGCTGCTCGTATTAAATCGAAAAGAATCTAATTACGACTACCACGGCATAAAAAAAGGCTTTGAAATCATTCAAAGCCTTTTTTTATACCCTACCACCCGTAGCTTCCAAAACGCAGGTCATACAAACAACTGCTTCTGTAATAAATTTAGGACAATTATATATTGTTTCCTAAAATCACACCCTCCTCTTTGCCGCGCTAAAACATTTTACTTACTTTTAGCTTCGTATCTGAAAGGTAGAATCGTAGATGATCGCAATAGTTAAAAACATCCTAATTTTGTTCCATCTTCACTTTGCTGCCGTTAAAAATCAAACTGTATCTTGATGAGAATTATAGCTTTTATCCTTGCTTTTATAAGCTATCCGACCTTTACTTTTGCACAACGGAATCTGAATGAATTTCTTCAGTTACAGTCGCGCCCTGAAACCTATTATGTACACCCAGCAACAGATGCAATCACGATTGACGGAAAGGACGATGAGGCTTCCTGGTCAAAAGCGCCATGGACAGACTCTTTTAAGGATATTGAGGGATTAAATAAGCCTGTTCCTACTTTTAAGACGCAAGTCAAGATGCTTTGGGATAAAGAAAACCTTTATCTTTTTGCCAAGCTTCAAGAACCTCATATCAAAGGATATTTAAGACAGAAAGATACAATCATCTATCATGACAATGATTTTGAGATCTTTCTCAAGCCAAATCTATTCTCTCCGGAATATATAGAGATTGAAATAAATGCATTAAATACAGTTATGGATCTTTTGATGACTAAACCTTATCGCTTTGGCGGTAGGGCTAATCTAAATTGGGACACAAAAGATATTGAAACTGCAGTCTATCATGCCGGGTCCATCAACAATCCACAAGACAAGGATGAATTTTGGACTGTGGAAATGAAAATACCTGTAAAAAGTCTAAAATACTTTGGCGAAGGAAATCAGATCAAAGTAAATGAAACCTGGAAGATAAACTTCTCACGCGTTCAGTGGCATTATGACAACACCGAAACCACCTACAGCAAGAGAAAAGACAATACGGGTAAGACGCTCGCTGAAGAGAACTGGGTATGGTCTCCAATCGGCCTCGTTAATATGCATTACCCCGAGCGATGGGGACATATAAAATTTGTTGATGATGCAAACCATCAACCTATCGACCAGCAATTCCTCGCGCTCGAAAAAGTTACCTGGAATATCTTTTACCTGCAACAGATCTATAGAAACGATAAAAAACGTTATGCAACGTCAATTCAGGAGTTAAGCAAATTATATCCTGAAATTATAAATGAGCAAAAAAATTATGAGATTGTATTTTCAAACAGTATTAATTTCTATCGCATTGAAATCAAGTCAAAAGCACAGCCTACATTAAAGACGACAATCGATAGCCAAGGTAACATCTATTTTTAATTTAATTATTCGAGCGATCTTCAATTCTGATTTTGAATAAAAATTGCTATCTTTGTATCCCGTACATAAAGCAACTATTATTGGTCATTTTGACCACATAAAATTGAAAATCCTTTAATTGTTATGACTAAATATATTTTTGTTACGGGCGGCGTTACTTCGTCGTTGGGGAAAGGTATTATTGCTGCCTCCCTTGCTAAACTTCTCCAGGCGCGTGGCTATAAAGTTACCATTCAAAAATTCGACCCTTACATTAACATCGACCCAGGAACATTAAATCCATATGAGCATGGAGAATGCTATGTTACGGAAGATGGTGCTGAAACAGACCTTGACTTAGGTCATTACGAGCGCTTCCTGAACGTCCCTACTTCACAAGCAAATAACGTCACGACAGGCCGCATCTATCAACACGTTATCCAACAAGAACGTGAAGGTGCATATTTAGGAAAAACTGTTCAAGTGATTCCCCATATCACAGATGAGATAAAACGCAGAATGCAACTGTTGGGTGAGTCTGGTGAATATGACATTATCATCACTGAATTGGGCGGAACCGTGGGCGATATTGAGTCCTTACCATTTGTGGAAGCTGTAAGACAACTTCGCTGGGAATTAGGAGCCAATAATTCGCTGGTTATCCATTTGACTTTAGTCCCTTACCTAGCCGCTGCTGGCGAGCTTAAAACTAAACCTACGCAACATTCAGTAAAAACATTATTGGAATATGGTGTACAACCAGATATTCTAGTGTGTCGTACTGAACATAAATTATCACAAGAAATCCGTAAAAAATTAGCGCAATTCTGTAATGTCAACATCAACGCCGTCGTAGAATCTATCGATGCGTCGACGATTTATGACGTTCCATTACTGATGCTAAAGGAGAATCTTGATAAAACAGCATTAACAAAGCTAAAACTTTCCAACAAAAATGAGCCAGATTTAGAAAATTGGAAGAACTTCCTTGGCAAGCTCAAAAACCCAACTAGTGAAGTGAATATTGCCTTAGTCGGAAAATATGTTGAACTACCAGATGCTTACAAATCCATTATCGAAGGATTTATCCATGCAGGGGCAACAAACGAATGTAAAGTAAAAGTAAGCTATATTGCTGCTGAAAGTGTTACAAAAGAAAATGTTGCTGAAAAGCTAAAAGTTATGGATGGAGTTTTGGTTGCTCCAGGATTCGGGGAACGCGGTTTGGACGGTAAGTTAAATGCTATTCAGTATGTTCGTGAAAATAATATTCCGTTCTTCGGTATCTGTTTAGGTATGCAATGTTCGGTTATCGAGTTCGGAAGAAACGTATTGGGTCTGAAAGACGCTAATAGTTTCGAGATGGATGCCACCACGAGCAATCCGGTCATCAATTTGATGGAAGAGCAAAAAAATATCACCAATATGGGCGGTACAATGCGTTTAGGTGCTTACGACTGTGAAATTAAAAAAGGAACTAAGGCCTTTGCCATTTATGGTAAAACAAAAATTTCTGAAAGACACCGTCACCGTTATGAATTTAACAATGACTATTTAAAACAATATGAAGCTGCTGGAATGATTGCTTCAGGATTCAATCCGGAGACTGGATTAGTTGAAATTGTCGAATTGAAAAACCATCCATTTTTCGTTGCCGGACAATTTCATCCAGAATTAAAGTCAACTGTTGCAAATCCTCACCCACTTTTTGTTAGCTTTGTAGCCGCTGCTTTGGCCAACAAAAAATCAAAGTAGTAATAGAAGGATACAATTAATTAAGTTTAATTATTAAAAATGGATAGAAATACCCTAATTGGTTTGGTCCTGATGTTTGCTATCATCACTGGTTCATTTTACCTGATGAAGCCTTCAGAATCGGAAATCAAACAAGAACAAGCGAGACAAGAGGCTAAAGCGCGTACCGAAAAAGGACTGCCTGCCGAAAGTGACTCTACCGCTAAAGCCAAAGCAGCACAAACAGCAGTGATTGCTGATTCGGCGGAATTGAAAAAACCTTTTGGCGCGACAAAATTTGGAACGGAGAAAGTCATTACGATTGAAAACGAGAAAATCATTGCCAAAATCAGTACAAAAGGTGGTAAGGTTAAATCCGTAGAACTAAAAGGCGAAAAGAATTTCAATGGAAAACCGTTGATGCTTTTTGATGGCGACGACAACAAGTTTGGTTTTCAGTTTAATGCAGCTGGTCAAAATGTATCAACAAATGATTTATACTTCAATACAGAATCTTCGGATATCCAAGTTTCTGCTGAGGGTAAACAATCTGTAAAATTCCGACTAAATTACAGTGCCGATCAATATATTGAATATGTATACTCGATTGCTGGCAAAGGTTATAATGTAGGACTGGACATTAACACAAAAGGGATACAGAATTTAATTCCGCAGAGTCAAAAAACGTTGACCCTGAACTGGAACACCACGTTGAGACAGAAAGAGCAAAACATAGAATCGGAAAGACAGAAATCTACCCTGTATTATAAAGAAGATAATAAAGTAGATCACCTTTCCGAATCAAAAGATGCTGATGAAGCATTGGAGAAAAAAGTACAATGGATTGCATTCAAGCAGCATTACTTCTCTAGTATCCTCAGCGCTAAAGATGGCTTTGTCAATGCAAAAGTGGATGTAAAACATGCGTCAGAAACCGATATCGTTAAATTCTACAACACAAACGCGGAATTAGCATTTGATAACCATAAGGACAATAATTATTCCCTAAACTTCTTCTTTGGACCAAATCAATACAATGTATTGAAGGCTGAAGGAAATGATTATCAATCGATTATCAATATGGGTTGGGGGCCTATGCGTTGGATCAACCAATGGATTACAGTACCTGTATTCAACTTCCTGGATGGTTTCCATATGAGCTATGGTATCGTTATCCTTTTATTGACATTGATGTTGAAGTTGATTCTTTCCCCAATGACCTACAAGTCTTATGTCTCTATGGCCAAAATGCGTGTTTTAAAACCGCAGCTGGATGAGATCAAAGCAAAAGTGGGTGAAGACAATCAAATGTTGATGCAGCAGGAGCAAATGAAACTGTACAAACAGGTCGGTGTGAATCCACTTGGCGGATGTCTTCCTCTCGTCTTACAAATGCCATTTACCATTGCGTTCTTCTACTTCTTTCCAAATTTATTTGAATTGAGAGGACAAAGCTTCTTGTTTATGAAGGACATGTCAACTTATGATACGCTATTCACATTTGCACCTATTTTTGGATCATTCAACCACATCTCGTTGATGTGTATCTTGATGACATTGACAACACTGTTAACGACCTGGTATAACAACGCTACATCTGGTGCTACAGGACAAATGAAATACATGGGCTATATCATGCCGTTGATTTTCTTCTTTGTTTTGAATAGCTTCCCAGCAGGTTTGAATTACTACTATTTCTTAAGTGCATTATTTACGTTCTTAACGCAGTTGGTTATTCGCACTATGGTGAATGATGAGAAAATCTTAGCTAAATTGGAGGAAAATAAAAAGAATCCAAAAGCAGATAAAAAATCGAGCTTCCAAACGAAAATGGAAGAAATGATGCGTGCACAACAACAAGCACAACAAAATAAAAACAAATCGTAAGATTTATCCTACTGATAAAGAAGGCTTCCAAACTGGAAGCCTTTTTTGTTTGTGAACTTTTGTAGCATTTTGTCAAACCAAACGTTAAAAAGGGTGTTAATAGGTTAAAATTTAAAATATGAACTTTAAAAACATCGCCATACTGGCCATCTTAATCGTTAGTCTTGGAAGTTGCTCTGTGATGAAGAAAAACGCGAATGAGCAGAACACAGAAAGTAACCTGTCGTCAGTAATTGGAAAAAAATGGCAATTGATTGAAATCAATGGACAGCCAGTAGCGGCTCAGATCAACGGTAAAATGCCTTACCTCCAGCTGGATGAAAAAAGTTACAGTGCAAGTGGGGGATGTAATGGCATCGGTGGAGAATTGACTTTATCAAAGAATGGAAAGGTTAAATTTGCTCAGGGTATGTCTACGATGATGGCCTGTCCGGATATGTCTATTGAACAAGCCTTATCCAAAAACCTGATTGCTGCAGATAACTATACGGTTAAGGATGATATTCTTAGCTTGAACAAAGCGAAAATGGCTCCCCTGGCAAAATTTAAGTTGATTCAGGACAATAAGCAACAACTTAGTGGAACTTGGGAACTTGATTATATATCCGGCCCACGGATTGCTTTCGATGGCCTATATCCCAATCGTAAACCAACCATGATATTTGATGTTTCCAGTGGTAAAGTAAACGGAAATAGCAGCTGTAATAATTACAATATGACTTTTAAAACGAATGGAAACACCATTAATTTTGGCCCCATTATGTCGACAAAGATGGCCTGCGAAGGTAATGGCGAAGTAACCTTCTTTTCGACCTTAGACAAGGTAAATACCTTTAGTATAAGCGAGAATACGTTGACATTTATCATGGGTGACATTGCTATTATGCGATTCAAACGGAAATAGAAAATTAGATTTTTGCTCCAAATGAAGTAAAAAGGGCGTTGTTACGAAACAATGCCCTTTTTATGTATTAAGCGATATTTTGCAACAGGATGCCAAAGACTAGCCAGATACCCTAAACAAAGGCGCTAAATCCAGTTATACTTCTGCCAACAATGAGTGAATTGATTTCTTTTGTCCCCTCATAGGAATAAATGGCTTCAGCATCGGCCAAAAACCGTGCGACATTATATTCCAACAGAATACCGTTTCCGCCCATGACCTCTCGAGCCTTGGAAACAATATCCCTGGTACGTAAAGAACAGAAGACTTTGGCCAGCGAGGCATGTTCATCTCTTAGCTCACCCTTATCCTGTAATTCAGATAATCTGAAGACAAGCGTTTGCATAGCCGTTAAATTGGACAACATTTCAACCAGGTGATTTTGAATAAGCTGAAAAGAGGCGATTGGTTTACCAAATTGCCTCCTTTTACGCGTATAATCCAAGGCATTTTCATAGGCGCCTCGCGCACATCCTACGGCCATCCAAGCGACACCTGCTCGCGTCATCTGAAGAACCTTTCCTGTATCTTTAAAAGAATTTGCATGTTGCAGGCGATCACTTTCTTGAACGATGCAATTCGCTAAAGTAATAAGACCATTCTGTACGATACGCAAAGCCATTTTATCTTTAATTTTCTCAACGGAAAAACCTGGATTATCCTTTCGTACAATAAACCCCTTAACTTCGCCATCATCAAGATCCCTAGCCCAAACAATGGTTATATCCGAAAAAGTGGAGTTCCCGATCCATTTTTTCTGACCATTTAACACCCAGCCTTCGGCGGTCTTCTTACAGGTTGTTGTCAACCCGCCCGCTGCTCCCGACCCTACTTCGGGCTCGGTTAGACCAAAAGCACCAATCACTTGCATTTTCTGCATGTTGGGCAACCACTCCTGTTTTTGTTCTTCGGATCCGCATATATAGATTGATCCCATAGCCAAACCACTCTGTACGCCAAAAAAAGTCGCTACAGAAGCATCAACACGCGCTATCTCCGCTGCGATGATCCCCTCCATTAAAGAACTGCCCCCCATACAGCCATACCCATCGTAGGTATAGCCACAAATATTTAAAGCGGCTAGTTTCGGTATAATTTCGAAAGGAAATTCATCTCTTAACCAATATTTATTGACAATTGGCTTGACTTCATTCTCCATAAATTCCCGCACCTTCAATTGCAATGCACGATCTGAATCATTTAATTTGCTATCCATAGCATAGAAATCACCATTAATAGGAGGTAATTCCTTTTTTTCTTTTCCTGCACTCAGCATTTTCATTAAACCATGAAGCTGCTTATCATCCATTTTTGATACGGCATCCATTACTGCTCCCAAATCCACTTTCTTCGATATTTCTTCCAATTTGCCAAAGTCTATTGATTTTGCCAAATCCATTATATTCTTTACTTTATCAAACATAATTGCAATTTCTTTTTAAGTGTTTACTTTTTAAAATAAGAAATATAATCGAAAATTGTTTGTTATCAATACCATCTTATCCCTAGATTGGCTAAAATACATTCACACAAGCTCAGCACAACAAACACACAAGAACGACACAATGATCACCCTTCCTTAGCCCTTGTTAAGCTAAAGGATGACACAAGCCGAGACTTGTGGGATACCATCTTATTCTAAATAAATTAAACAACTTAAATTCAGTCATTTATATATTATTTTAAAAAAAACATATTTTTTGGGTTACCTTTTTTGGTTACGTGTATTAAGAGATGAAAAAGAAAATTATTTCAATTTAAATTAGAAAATTAGAAAATGAAAAACGCATTAAAATTCGGTTTCTTAGGTTTAGCTTTAACTGTAGCTTTCGCATCTTGTAACAATTCAGAGAAAAAAGCTGAAGGTGCTGCAGATTCAGCTTCTGCTTTAGTTGATTCAGCTGCTAACACTTTGGATTCAGCTGCTAACCACGTAGATTCAGCTGCTGTTAAAGTTGATTCAGCTGCTGCTAAAGTTGATTCAGCTGCTACTAAAAAATAATTTAGGACTGAATAAAGCTTTTGGAAGGCCTTTTTTAACAAAAGGTCTTTCTTTTTTCAAAAAGAGAAAAACCTGGGGTTACCTTTTTAATTTATCGGTATTAATCCCTAAATAACAAGATTTAAAAATATTTTAATTTTAATAAAATGAAAAACGCATTCAAATTCGGTTTCTTAGGTTTAGCTTTAACATTGGCTTTCGCATCATGTGGTGAAACTGCTAAAAAAACTGACGCTGCTACTGATTCAGCTAATGTTGCTTTAGATTCAGCTAACACACAATTGGATTCAGCAAAAACTGCTGTAGATTCAGCAAAATCTGCTGTAGATTCAGCTGCTGCTAAAGTTGATTCAACTAAAGCTGCTCACTAATTTTCTGAAATAGAATTTAGACCTTATAAAAAAGCTTCCTTCACCAAGGAGGCTTTTTTTATATCTGCGCCAATTAAATTGCTAAGCTCCAAGCATTTTTTTACCTTTGCCAAAAAATCATTCAATCTATGGCTTTATCATCTTTAACAGCAGTTACTCCTATCGACGGACGCTATTACAATAACACTCATGAACTTTCAGCATTTTTTTCTGAATTTGCTTTAATAAAATATCGCGTACGCGTGGAAGTGGAATATTTTATTGCATTAGGTGAATCAGGTATTGCTCAATTGCAACAATTTGACAAAAGAGTAAATGAGAAATTGCGTGATATTTATAGAAATTTTTCTGAGGAAGATGCCACTTGGATCAAAGACACAGAGAAAGTTACGAACCATGATGTTAAAGCGGTTGAATATTTTCTAAAAGATCAATTTGAAAAATTAGGGCTACAGGACTACCTTGAATTCATTCATTTTGGTTTAACATCGCAAGATATCAATAATACAGCTATTCCGCTTTCTTGGAAAGAAGCCATTAAAGAAAGTTACTCGCCAGCGATTGACGAGTTGCTTCATGAATTAAAATCATTAGCGACGTCATGGTCAGGCATTCCGATGTTGGCCCGTACACATGGACAGCCTGCATCTCCAACTCGTTTGGGCAAAGAATTTTATGTTTTCATTGAACGTATAGAACGTCAATTGCAGTTATTACATCAAGTACCGTATTCAGCTAAATTTGGTGGTGCGACTGGTAATTTTAATGCGCATCACGTTGCATATCCAGCGACAAATTGGATCGATTTTGGAAATAATTTCGTCAACAATATCTTGGGTTTAGACCGTTCGCAAACGACCACGCAAATTGAGCATTACGATAACTTTGCGGCAAGTTGTGATGCCTTAAAACGGATCAACAATATTGTCATCGATTTATGTCGTGATATTTGGACGTATATTTCCATGGATTATTTTAAGCAAAAAATCACTGCCGGTCAAATCGGTTCTTCGGCTATGCCACATAAAGTCAACCCGATTGACTTTGAAAATGCAGAAGGAAATTTAGGTATTGCAAATGCAATTTTTGAGCACCTCGCAGCGAAGTTACCTGTTTCCCGTCTTCAACGGGATTTAACAGATTCTACGGTATTACGTAATATTGGTGTTCCATTTGCACATACCCTAATTGCTATTAAATCAACTTTGAGAGGGTTACGCAAATTGATCTTAAACGAACAGGCATTGGCCAATGATCTTGAAAATAATTGGGCTGTTGTTGCCGAAGCGCTACAAACGATACTAAGACGAGAAGGCTATCCAAAACCGTATGAAGCTTTAAAAGACCTAACACGTACCAACACGCATGTCACGAAAGAAACAATAGCGACATTTGTTGATAATCTAAATGTGTCAGCGGAAGTTAAGGCGGAACTGAAAGCGATCAGTCCTTCTAACTACACAGGTGTTACTTTATAAGCTTTTACTTATAGATGACCTTAAGAAAGCTCCTTTTGACCTATATTTGTTTGGAATAAAATAGATATTACATGGCTACGATTAACGTATATACAGAGTCTACCCCCAATCCTTCTACAATGAAGTTCTTGGTCAATAAATTGTTGATCAACGGTAGTGTAGATTATCCAAATAAAGAAGCAGCACAAGATTCACCGTTTGCACTTGAATTGTTCAAATTTAATTTTGTAAGTGGTGTATTTTTCGCGAGTAACTTCGTTACTATTACCAAAACGGAAGATGCAGAATGGGAAGACATCGAAGCTTTGTTGAAAGATTTTGTAAAAGGTGCTGTAGAGTCTGAACTTGCTGTAAAAACGATACACCACGACACAGAAGTGGATTTTGAGGGCACCGAAACTGAAGTTAAGATACAACAAGTTTTACACGATTATGTACGACCTGCTGTTGAACAAGATGGGGGTGCTATACATTATAAATCATTTAATGAAGGTGTGGTAACGGTTGAACTAAAGGGTTCTTGTAGCGGTTGTCCATCATCTACAATTACTTTAAAAGCAGGCATTGAAGGATTGTTGAAACGCATGGTTCCGGAAGTGACTGAAGTTGTTGCTGAAGCCATGTAATCTTAGCTTCACATTTATAATAAAAAAAGGATTCGGCATGAGTGATGCTGAATCCTTTTTTTATGCCCGGTAATGCAAAAGGTCTGAAAATATCCAGCGTATCAAAGTAGTAATCAGGCAGGCAAAACTCCCTGGCTCCAATAGCATTTTATAAGTATTATCCTGCGAACATTTTTCTAAAGCGGCTTGAGATTCGGTTATAAGTCAATATAAATTCATTTTTTAACAAGCATCTAGCTTAAAAATAGTTAACTTTACGACCAATTGTGAAACCAACAAAAAAAATGAGTGCAGATATTAACAAACTAGAACAAATTGCATCACAGGTAAGACGTGATATCGTACGTATGGTACACGCTTGTCAATCAGGACACCCAGGTGGTTCGTTAGGTTGTACAGATTACTTTGTGGCGCTTTATTTCAATGCAATGAAACGCAATCCTTCCTTTGACATGGATGGAAAAGGAGAAGATTTATTCTTCCTATCAAATGGACACATTTCTCCTGTATTTTACAGTACATTGGCGCATGCAGGATATTTTGAAGTGAGCGAATTAGCAACGTTCAGAAAAATCAATTCCAGACTTCAAGGTCACCCAACAACGCACGAAGGTCTTCCAGGTATTCGTATTGCGTCGGGATCATTGGGCCAAGGATTATCTGTTGCAATTGGAGCCGCACAAGCAAAAAAATTGAATAAAGACAATAATCTAGTTTATGTATTAATGGGTGATGGCGAATTGCAGGAGGGCCAAGTTTGGGAAGCTGCGATGTATGCACCACACAATAAGATCGACAATTTAATTGCTACTGTTGACTATAACAAAGCACAAATTGACGGATCTACAGATCAAGTATTATCTCTTGGTGATCTTCGTGCAAAATGGGAAGCATTTGGCTGGGATGTGATGGAAATTGCTAAAGGCAATGATATGAATGCTGTTGTTGCAGGTTTAGCAGAAGCTAAGTCACGCACAGGAAAAGGTAAACCAGTCATTATTCTGATGCATACTGAAATGGGTAACGGTGTTGATTTTATGATGGGTTCTCATAAATGGCATGGTGTTGCTCCAAATGACGAACAATTGGCGTCGGCATTGAATCAGCTTACAGAAACTTTAGGAGATTACTAGAATGAAAAAATATACTTATACAGAGTCAAAAGATACACGTTCAGGATTTGGTGCGGGATTACTAGAAGCAGGAAAGCAAGATGAGAATGTAGTTGCATTATGTGCTGATTTAATTGGTTCGTTAAAAATGAACGATTTTATCAAAGAATTTCCAGAACGTTTTTTCCAAATCGGTATCGCGGAAGCTAATATGATGGGAATTGCTGCCGGACTTACGATCGGTGGTAAAATACCATTCACTGGTACATTCGCAAATTTCTCAACAGGACGTGTTTATGATCAGATTCGCCAATCGATTGCATACTCGGACAAAAATGTAAAAATTGCAGCGTCGCATGCCGGCCTAACCTTAGGTGAAGATGGTGCAACTCACCAAATCTTAGAAGATATCGGCTTGATGAAAATGTTGCCAGGAATGACAGTGATCAATCCTTGTGATTTCAATCAAACAAAAGCCGCTACGATTGCAGCAGCAAAATATGAGGGACCAGTTTATTTGCGTTTTGGCCGTCCCGTAGTTCCTAACTTCACTCCTGCTGATCAAGAATTTGTGATTGGTAAGGCGGTATTATTAAATGAAGGAACGGATGTTACGATCATTGCTACAGGTCATTTAGTATGGGAAGCTATCCAAGCTGGCGAGAAATTAGCTGAGTTGGGTATCAACGCTGAGATTATCAATATCCATACCATCAAACCTTTGGATGAAGAAGCTATTTTAAAATCTGTTGCGAAAACCAAATGTGTCGTAACGGCAGAAGAGCATAATCGTCTTGGCGGTTTGGGTGATAGCGTTGCTCAAGTGTTAACAAGAGAGTTACCTACTCCACAAGAGTACGTTGCCGTAAATGATAGTTTTGGAGAATCAGGTACTCCTGCTCAATTGATGGAAAAATACGGTTTGAATGCTGCGGCTATTGTGGCTGCGGTTCAAAAAGTAATCAAAAGAAAATAACAAAACTACGCAAGTCAATATATGGATGACGCTTTAATTATAGCAAAATTCGCCGAAGAGAGTACGCGAGAAGAAGCTTTCCGTTTATTGTTGAAGAAATATCAACAGAAGATTTATTGGCATGTGCGAAGAATGGTCATCGATCATGACGATGCGGACGATGTTGTTCAAGATATCTTTGTCAAAGTATGGAAAAACCTTGGGAATTTCCGTGAAGACTCACAATTATACACTTGGCTTTATCGTATCGCAACAAATGAATGTATTACCTTCTTAAATAAGAAAAAGCAAAAGCAGAACGTGTCGTTGGATGACGACACGACTGCTTATTTGGCAGAAACGCTTGCTGATGGCAATTATTTTAACGGTGATAAAGCTCAAATGAAATTACAACAGGCTTTGTTGACTTTGCCAGAAAAGCAAAAATTGGTCTTCAATATGAAATATTTTGAAGATATGAAATACGAAGAAATTTCAGAATTACTCGGAACAAGTGTCGGAGCGCTTAAAGCCTCTTATCATTTAGCTGTCAAAAAAATAGAGGCATTTTTTAACAACAACGATTAAACCTTTTAGCGAAATTAGGTTCTAACAGATACTATGAAGGAAAATGGCACATATCATGATGGGCTGGAGCCTACAAATCTTCCAGCATCGTTGCGTGAAAATCCATTTGGCTTACCTGAAAATTATTTCAGTGATTTAGAATCAAAAATAATTACGCAAGTCAAATTGGTTGAATGCAAGGAAGAATCCATCTTTGAGGTTCCAGAAGGATATTTTAATAGCTTATCTGACGCCATAATGTGTAAGGTTGCGGAAGATAGTTTAAAAAATCAGGTTACTACAGACGGCTTTGAAATTCCTGAAAATTATGCTTCTGAACTATCTTCAACTATCTTCAACCGAATTTTAGAAGACAAATTAAAAGAAACGATTGCATCGGATGGCTTTACCATGCCTTCTGCTTATAATCAAACCCTTGAAGACTCCATCTTCGCCCGTTTAGCGGCGGAGAAATTGAAGGAAACAGTTCCGACAGATGGTTTTACAGCTCCTGTTGGCTACGAAGAAATAGTTGAATCGACAATTTTTGCTCGTATTGCTGAAGAAAAACTAAAAGAAACGATTGTGACTGCAGGTTTTGATGTACCACAACATTATTTTGAGATTCTTTCGGACAGCATCATTGATCGTGTTCAAATGCTTGAAAAGGATAATACACCGATCCGTCAGATTGGGAAACCTAAAAAATGGTACGCTCGTTATGCGGTTGCGGCATCCTTTGCGGCTATGTTGAGTATAGGCGGATATTGGGGTTATCAATATCAACAGCAAAATACGACTCCTGTAGAAGCTGTTGCAGAAGAGCAGTTAAGCCAGCATTTGTCAGAAATTCCTAAGCAGGAAATCATTAATTACCTTGCGGAGTCGGCTTCTGGTGACGATATGATCTATATGGCCCAGTATACTGACGAAGCAAATCTCCCTACTAAGGGATTTGGAAGTAATATATCTAAACAAGAAATAGAAGATTATCTAAATTATACCTTATAATGATGTTCAATAAAAAATACATATGGATAACATTGTTCTTTAGTATATTTTCTATTGCCTTGGGCTTTGCGCAAGACAAAAATCGATTTCAAGCTATAGAAAATGAAAAAATAGCTTACATTACTAAAGAACTGGATTTAACTCCGAGAGAGGCTCAGCAATTCTTCCCGCTCTATAATGAATACAGCCAAACGCTTTGGGATATCAGGAAAGAAAAATTGAATGGTGCTCCAAAAAATAGTTTTAGAGGTGGCTCCAGAGACGTCTTACAGTATGATGCTAAGGAAGTGGAGATCAAAAAACAATATCGGGCCAAATTTGCCAAAGTTATTGGCAATGCGCGAGCATCGCAATTTTTTGAAGTAGAACAGGAATTCAGGGAACATCTATACAAATCCCTGCAGAATAGAAGAAAATAATCTCGAAAATAAAAAAGAAGTCTTGAAGACTTCTTTTTTATTTTCGGACATTTGTAAGATCATGTTAAGCAACAGAGAATTATTTTTAATGAATACCGCTCAAACATCTAGCTCACCTAGATTGGTTGAAGTAGTTAAGGCTGAAGGTGTCTACCTTTATGGCCCAAATGGAGAAGAATACATGGATTTGGTCTCTGGCTTCAATGTCAGCAATATAGGCCATCGTCACCCGAAGGTTTTGGAAGCTATAAAATCACAATTGGACCAGTACCTACATGTCACCGTTTATGGTGAATTTGTGCAGGCCCCACAGGTGCAATTTGCTACAGAATTATTAGCAGAACTTCCTCCTAATTTTCAATCGGTTTACCTCACCAACAGTGGAACGGAAGCCGTAGAGGGATCAATGAAAATAGCAAAGAAATATACCGGTCGCAGGCAGATTATCGCTGCAAAAAAGGCGTACCACGGCAGTACACAAGGCGCGCTCAGTCTTATCGGAAACGATGCGTACCGTAAAGCGTATGCCCCCCTCCTTCCCGAAATAGATTTTATCGAGTTTAATGATCTGGACGATCTAACAAAGATTACGGAACAAACTGCTGCTGTCATCCTCGAAGCTATTCAGGGGGAAGCGGGTGTCCGAGTCCCGGATATCGCTTACATGCAAGCCGTCAGAAAACGCTGTAATGAAACAGGTACCCTACTGATCTTTGATGAAATCCAAACTGGTTTTGGCCGCACAGGCCGTCTCTTTGCTTTTGAGCATTTTGCTATCGTCCCAGATGTCCTGATGCTTGCCAAAGGAATCGGTGGTGGCATGCCCCTAGGCGCATTTGTTGCAGCCAAAGAAGTGATGGATGTTATTAAGGATAATCCCATGCTTGGACATATCACGACTTTTGGGGGCCACCCCGTAAGTTGTGCCGCAGCACGGGCTTCACTGGCTGTTATCAAGGAAGAAAAATTGGTAGAACAGGTCGAGCGAAAATCGCTTTTATTTAAAGAAAAACTCCGACACCCTGCAATTAAAGAAATTCGAGGATTAGGTCTTATGATGTGTCTGCAATTGGATTCCTTTGATCAGGTTTACAACGTGAGTAAGTATTGTGCTGAAAACGGGGTTATGATCGATTGGTATCTGCATTGTGAAACAGCACTGCGTGTCGCTCCTCCATTGACTATTACAGATCTGGAAATTGAAAAAGCGTGTAACATCATTATAAAAGGTTTGGAAAAGTATGCTTAAAGTATGTAACTTTAAACATAACAAAAACCTAATAATGAACACAAACCGCAGATCATTTATCAAAAAAAGCATTATTGGTTCCGGTCTATTGACTGGTGCCAATATACTGGGAAACGATGTATTCGCTCACGAATCCACCGCCAGTTCCTCAAAAATCAGTTTAAATAACGACGACATCATTTTATTTCAGGGCGATTCCATTACGGATGTGGGCCGAGATAGAAACAATAGAAATGCCAATGATACCGCAGCACTTGGACATGGTTATGCTCTATTGGCTGCCAGCCAGCTCTTAAATAAATATTCGGCAAAAAAACTAAAGGTATATAATACAGGTATTAGTGGAAATCGTGTGCCCGATCTTCAAAAGCGCTGGCAGGAGGATACACTGGCAATAAAACCCACTGTATTGAGTATTTTGATCGGTGTGAACGATTTCTGGCGAACAATCGACCGCGGAGCACAGACAACGGTTGAGGAGTATAAATCCCAATACCAACAGTTACTACAGGAGACATTACAAAAGCTTCCAAACGTCAAATTGATCATTGGAGAACCTTTTGCAGTAAAGGGCGTAGGTCACATTACTGAAGCGTGGTATCCAAAATTTTTGGCCTACCAAGAATCCGCTCGTGAGGTCGCCAAAGAATTTGGCGCAATTCTAATTCCCTATCAAAAAATATTCGACAATGCCCAAAAGAATGCTCCTGGTGCCTACTGGGCAGCAGATGGTGTACACCCTACCCTTGCCGGCGCACAGATGATGGCCTCAGCCTGGATGGACTGCATCAAATAATAACAAAAAAGAGCGGATATTTTATTGAAATCCGCTCTTTCGTGTTTAACATGCGCCTATATGCCAAATCTAGATTTCTTTGTAAGGTGTTTTTTGTAGATTGGGAAGAAAATAAGCCACAATACCCATCAATGGCAGGTAGGAACATAGGTGATAAATAAACTCGATGGACGTATGATCTGCCTGCCAGCCAAGTACAGCGGATCCAATCCCTCCCATTCCAAATGCAAAGCCGTAAAATAAACCTGAAACCATGCCCAACTTCTTAGGCAATAGTTCTTGTGCATAAACAATAATTGCTGGAAAAGCTGATGATAAAATCAATCCAATAATCACGATTAGTATTCCCGTCATCGTAAGTCCGACATAGGGTAATGCTAATGCAAATGGTGCAACGCCCAAGACGGAGAACCAAATGACATATTTGCGACCAAATCGGTCCCCGAATACTCCGCCCAGTAATGTTCCCACCGCAACAGCTATCAGAAAATAAAATAGATAGACTTGTGCTTCCACTTCATTAATCCCAAATTTCTTGATGGTATAAAACTGGAAATAGTTTGTAATACTTGCTATATAGAAGTATTTTGAAACAATCAGTAAGAGGAGTATAACAACGGTCACGACGATTCGGCTATTGGGTAGATCAGGCACGCGTATTGTTTTCTTCGTTGATTTGGCAAAGCTTTGAAGTCTCTTTTTATACCAACTACCAATATAATAAGATATAAATTGGCCAAGAATCGTAAATAAGCACATCCAGGCGATCGCCTGCTGCCCTCTCGGTAATACCAAAAAAGCGACAATGATTGGGGCCATTGCGGTCCCTCCATTTCCTCCAATCTGAAAAATAGATTGTGCCATACTTCTTCTCCCTCCCGATGCCATATAAGCTACACGAGAAGATTCAGGGTGAAAGATTGAAGAACCAATCCCGACCAGAAAAACAGAAAATAAGATCCATTCATAACTATGTGCTTTCGAAAACAAAAGCATACCGAGAAGGGAAAAAGACATCCCAATGATCTGAGAGTATGGTACAGGATGTTTGTCCGTAAATGAGCCTACAACGGGCTGGAATATTGAAGCTGCTATCTGATAAACCATTGTAATCATCCCAACCTGAGAAAAGCTTAGATGATGCTCTTCTTTGAGCAAGGGATAGGTCGCCGGTATCACTCCCTGAATCATATCGTTCAAAAGATGCACCATGCTCACGGCAAACAAAATAGAAAAAATAGGTCTACTCGTCTTCTCTTGTATCATGACGTTGTTCAAAAATTAAAAAGGTTGATTTGTTAAAATCAACCTAAACTATCTTCATATAATAATTACAATACGCGCACCAACAATCCTTTCAGATACTCGCCTTCTGGGAACGAAGCCCGGACAGGATGATCTTCAGGCTGATGAAATTGTCTGATAAACTGAATTTCCTTACCGGCATCCAGTGCAGCCCAAGCGAGCACCTGTTTGAAGGTATCCATGTCCATCGCACCTGAGCAAGAAAATGTCGCTAATAAACCACCACTATTTAACAACATCAATCCGCGGCGATTGAGGTCTTTATACGCCCTTGATGCTCTTTCCAATGCAGATCGAGAGGGCGCATATTTCGGTGGATCCAAGACAATAAGATCAAATTTTTCCCCTTCATCAATGAATTTACGCAATTGCTTGTTTACATCAGACAATATTGCGCTATGTCGACTAAGTTCAAAACCATTTTCAATAATATTCTTTTCCAGGGTTTCAATAGCCAGTGCAGAACTATCTACAGATATAACTTCTGCCGCCCCACTTTTCAAGCTATTTAACGTAAAACCACCGGAATAGCAAAAACAATCTAGGACGCGTTTATTTGAAACGTAATTGGCCGTCAGCTGGCGATTTTCACGTTGGTCGCAATAAAATCCCGATTTTTGTCCATCAATAATGTTCACCTTATAATGAATGCCATTTTCGATAACGTCGACAAATTCAGATGGAAGTTCTCCAAACAAAAGCCCATTGGTATCAGGTAAACCTTCATGTTCGCGAGATTTCAGATCACTACGCTCATAAATTCCTTTGGGTTGCAGCAAAGCATTCAATTCATCGATAATAACTGATTTGACTTTTTCCACCCCAACTGAATGAACCTGAATGGATATAAAATCCGCGTATTTGTCTGCAATAAGTCCAGGAAGAAAATCTGCTTCAGCAAAGATTAAACGAACCGTATTGGTGACACCTTCTTGCAACAGATGCTGTCTTGCTGCTACAGCCTTCTGAACGCGTGCACGCCACCAATCTGCATCAATCTGTGCTTGAGGGTTCCATTCCAATAAACGAATGGCTACACGCGAGCTATTGTGAAATAGACCATAGGCAATAAATTCACGTTCAGCATTGTAAACGCCAACAACTTCGCCATCTTCAATCTTATCGGACAATGATTTAATTGCTCCAGAAAATACCCAAGGATGCAATTGCCAGGCAGCTTTATCCTTACCCTTATTCAAATAAACTGATTTCATTGTTGCAAAATTAACGTATTAATTGTAAAACCCTGCTTCTTTATTTGTCAAAAAATAAATGAAACAATTATTCTTGTATATTTACAAAATGAATTTAAAACACTTATTATTAACCACAACATTTATTTGTTCGCTTTTTTCGTGTAAAAAATCAGATTCTGAACTCACAATTAAAAATGAGGAGGATCTTGAGCTTGTCGAGTTGTCTAGATTTGAAAAAACAGAAATGAAAGTCAGCCAAGCAATTAAAGCTGAACCATATTTTATGGTAGGCTATGGATATGATGCAAAAGAAAACCTACTTTTTGTCAATAAGGGGCTACGTGCAAAAATCATTGATACCGAAAAATTAAAGGAGTCTTCCTATATTTCTAGAACAACGGGCTTTTCAAGTGGTGGTGCATTTAGCGAAGATATTAATAAGGAGGGACTATTGAGAAGTCTGAGAATACAATTTGATCATTACGGGGAGCAACTCGTTACAACGGAAACAGATGCATTGGCACGCATTCCCTCGGACCAGAAAATGCAACTAACCAACTATTATTCTGAAGGATTTCAATACAGCATGCTTTTCTTTGCAGTAAAAGATCCGAAATTTCAAAATCAAGACTTCATTAATTTTGTTCAGAACAACAGTCCAGAACTTATTGTAAAAAAGTATGGCACACATCTCATTTTGAGTTGCACCAAGGGGGCGTCCGTAAATCTTATAAAATACCTGGACAAAAAAACTGTGCTTGATGACAAAGTCATAAAAGATTGGAAAATTGTAGCGTTTGTTTCAGGTGCCAATCTCCGATTATTTGATATGCACCCGATAAAAAATACCATTGATGTCAGTGCATGGTTAAGTTCATTGACGGAAGAAAATGGAGATTTCATAAGATTTGGGCGAGAGCAACCTATCCCCATCTATGACTTAATCTTAGATAAGGATAAAAAACTTGAATTAAAGAATTATATTGATACTTATCTTGGTATAAAAAAGGGCTCCTAAAGGAGCCCTCAACGTTTAGTTATGGTTGATTAAATATTTTTTGAAGGCTTCGAAATCAACTTTTAAAAGTTCCGCTAATTTTTCTTTTCCTTGCAATGTTTCTGCACCGGCAGGCAACACTATTTTTCCAAATACATCTGCTGCTATTGCGTCGGGGAATTTGCAGGGATGTGCTGTCGATAAGAAAACCGAAGCGTAATGACCTGGATGCTCCTTTGCATAAGCACGAGCGCCAAGCCAGGCGATTGCTGTATGCGGACAGGCGATATAGTTCGATTCTTCATATAATTTTTGCATTCCTTCTTTTGTTTCTTCATCTGTAAATGTATAAGAAGAGAGCATATTTTTTAATTCCTCCACATTTCCGCCAAAAAGATCCTGTATACGCACCCAGTTGCTGGGATTCCCAACATCCATGGCATTGCTTAAGGTTTGAACAGAAGGCAATGGTTCATATTTGCCGGAAGAAAGGAATCGAGGAACGGTATCATTGACGTTTGTTGCAGCTACAAAATGCTTCACTGGAAGTCCCATTTTATAGGACAATAAACCAGCCCCGATATTACCAAAATTACCACTCGGCACTGTAAACACGACCTCATTGATTCCTTGTGACTTCAATTGTGCATACGCATAAAAATAATAAAATGTCTGTGGGATCAGCCGTGCTATATTGATTGAATTAGCGGAGGTCAAACGCAATACAGCATTGAGTTCTGCATCACTAAAAGCTTGCTTTACTAATGCCTGACAATCATCAAAAGTTCCTTCAACTTCAATAGCACGAATATTTTGTCCATTGGTGGTCAATTGTAGTTCCTGAACTTCCGAGACTTTACCTTTAGGATATAAGATCGTCACACGTGTTCCTTCTACGCCCAAAAAGCCCAATGCAACAGCTCCTCCTGTATCGCCTGACGTCGCAACAAGCACGTCCAGTAATTTATCGTCAGTCTTTGAAAAATAGCCCATAACCCTGCTCATAAACCGAGCTCCGAAATCTTTAAAAGCATAAGACGGCCCATGAAATAGTTCGAGCACAGCCGTGCTGTCGGTCAAGAATCTTACAGGAGCATCAAAATTGATGGCATCGTTCACAATCTGTTTTAAATCGCCTTTGGGAATATCTTTTCCCAATAGTGTAGAAGCTACTTCGAAAGCAATCTCCTGCAAGGAATACTGTTGAATATTCTTAATGAATAGCGGGTCCAATTGTGGAATCTCTTCAGGCATATACAATCCTTTGTCTGCAGGGAGAGAATTGAAGACCGCATCTTTAAAGGAGACTTCTAATGTTTTATTATTTGTACTATAAAATTTCATATGTAAATAATTTTGTCAAGGCCATATAAAATATCCTGTTATTTTGATTCGTATTCACTTTAGAATGCGGATATTTCATTTTATTATCTTTTCTGAGCCAATTATCAATTGACCTGAGATTTATAAACCTCGTTTCTGTCCGTAAATAATTTTTAATCTAAAACCCTGGGTCCTTCGACATTGACACGGGAAACATAGCCAAAACTGTCAATTTCATTTTCTTTGAGATGAGTTTGAATTTTGTCGGCGATATCCTTTGCTATTTTTTCGTCCCGTGTTATTGCAACGACAGAGGGGCCTGAGCCAGAAATACCAAAACTCAAGGCACCATTTTTCAAAGCAATCTCCTTCATTTCATAAAACTGGGGAATTAAAATTGCACGTGTTGGTTCAATGAGGATATCTTTCATGCTTCGTGCAATGAGATCGTAATCTTCTTTGAACAATGCAGCGACCAATCCCGCGATATTTCCCCATTGTGTCACGGCGTCTTTCAACAGCACTTTATCCTTTATGAGTTGTCTTGCGTCACGTGTGGGAACATCGACCTGTGGAAAAACCACTGCTGCTACGAGTTCTTTTGGGGAAGGTATAGAAATAACATCCAAAGGTTCATTTCCCCGGATTAATGTGATGCCTCCATAAAGCGCTGGAGCAACATTATCGGCGTGGCCTGTACCGCAAGCCAAACGCTCACCTTCAACACAAAATGGTAATAATTCTTCTTTTGTCAAAGGGTTTCCGAGCATGGTATTGATGGCAAAAAGCCCAGCTACGGTGCTTGCTGCGCTGGAACCTAGCCCAGATCCAATTGGCATATGTTTATGCAATTCGATTTCGACACCTACCTTTGATGAGATATTCAGGGCTTGTAATAGATATTGCACACAGGCAGATACGGTGTTCTTACCGGGATCGAGCGGCAGTCTTCCATCGTCACCAGTTATTTCCCGAATCGTTACTCCAGGTTGTTGCGTACGTCGCATCACCACCTCATCACCGGGTTGCTCAACAGCAAAACCCAATATATCAAAACCGCAGATCATATTTGCGACAGTTGCAGGTGCAAAAACACGAACTTCCGACAGCATGCTGTCTAAATTTATCACCTTATCTTTCAGATACTCCACATTTAAATTATTGGCCATCACGTAATTTTTATTTTCCTTGAATAGTTTTTATGCTCCGACATTTACCAAATCTGCAAATACACCGGCAGCTGTCACCTCAGCTCCCGCACCAGGACCTTTTACGACAAGAGGACGTTCTTTATAACGCTCTGTTGTAAACGATATAATGTTATCGCTGCCTGATAAAGCATAAAAAGGATGGTTTTCATCAACAAACTGAATCGCAATGGATACCTTTCCATTTTCCAATTTCCCGATGTAGCGGATTACTTTATTTTCATTGGCTGCTTTCTTCTTCATTGCTTCGAAATATTCATTTTCCTGTTGCAATTCTGTATAAAAAGAATCTACTGTATCTGCTTTCAAACATGCTGGAGGTAATATTGCACCGAGGTCTACATCTTCGGCCTCAACAGCATACCCCGCATCTCTCGCCAGGATGAGCATTTTACGCATAAAATCTACACCACCTAAATCATCCCTTGGATCTGGCTCGGTGTATCCCAGCTCCTGAGCCTGTTTGACGATATCATAAAAAGAAGCATCTGCTTTAAAATTGTTGAAAATATACGAGATTGTCCCTGAAAGAATAGCCTCTATCTTCAGAATACGGTCACCGCTCAGCATCAAGTCTTTGAGCACCCTGACGATAGGCAATCCTGCACCTACATTTGTTTCATAAAAGAAATCTACACCGTGTCGATGAGCAGTATCGCGTAATGTTTTATATTGCTCGAATTTACCTGAATTCGCAATTTTATTGCAGGTGACGATTGAAATATTGGATTTAAAGATATCTTCGTAGTAGGTTGCAGGTAATTTGCTTGCAGTATTATCGATAAATACACAGTTCGGCAAATTCAGCGCTTTCATTCGATCTATAAACAATGCCAGGTCTGATTCAGTTCCATTTTTAGCAAGTTCATCCGACCAATTATTTAAATCAACACCTTCGGTATTGAAAAGCATTTTACGGCTATTGGAAATTCCAACAACTTTAATTTCAATATCATTTTTATCCAATAGGAAGTCATGTTGATTTTCCAATTGTTTAAATAAAGTTGCACCAATGTTACCGGTACCGATATTAAATACATGCAGCGTTTTCTTTAGCTCTGCAAAAAACGCATCATGTACGGCATTAAGTGCCTTCGCTAAATCTTCTTTACCAATAATTACAGATATATTGTATTCGGATGATCCCTGTGCAATAGCACGGACGTTGATACCGTTGCGTCCTAATGCTGCAAATAACCGACCGGCCATGCCGGGAGTTTTTTTCATATTTTCACCAACGATAGCTAAGACCGACAGGTTTTCTTCGATCGCAGGAACGACCAGTTTATTTGCCTGGATTTCAAGCTCAAACTCCACTTCGATCAATTGTATAGCGCGTTTGGCATCCGATGGATTGACAGCAAATGTGATGCTGTGTTCGGAAGATGATTGCGTGATTAGCACAACATTGATCTGCTCTCGAGCCAATAGCGTAAAAAGCCGCCCGCTAAAACCCGATTTACCGATCATCCCTGATCCACTCAGGTTGATGACAGAAATATCCGAGATCGAAGAAATCCCCTTGATTGGCAGCGCAGTTTTTCCACTATCAAACTGAATCACTGTCCCTGAAAAATCAGGCTCAAAAGTATTTCGAATAACTATCGGTATTTTCTTTAAGAAAGCCGGAATCATCGTTGGAGGATAAATCACCTTAGCACCGAAGTAAGATAACTCCATTGCCTCTGTGTATGATAATACAGGCAAGGAAAACGCTTTCTTCACAATACGTGGATCGGCAGTTAACATCCCATTCACATCTGTCCAAATTTCAATGGCTGTTGCGTCCAGTATCGACCCGAAGATCGCTGCGGTATAATCTGATCCACCTCTTCCCAAGGTGGTAATACGTCCATTTTCATTACTTCCGATAAAACCGGTGACAAACAGCAGTTTATCACCATGCGTGATATACAATGATTTCACCAATTGCTCCGTTAGCATTTCATTTAAATGTGCATTACCAAAATTTGAATCAGTTTTCACATAATGGGATGCATCTACAAATAGAGACTCGGGAATATATTGTTCCATCACCTTAGATACCATATAATTTGAGCAACGTTCACCGTAGCTAAGGATCAAATCTTTACTTTGATTACTCAGCTCCTTTAGTGCAGAAATTCCTTGCAGGAGATCTTCTATCTCATTAAAAAACAACTTTAGCTTTGTAAATACAGGATTTTGATATTTCACAGCCAAGAGCTCTTTGACAACCGTAAAATGCTTATCTTCCAAGGACTTTAGACCATCCGAAAAGGACTTTCCTTCGGCAGCGTCCTCCGCCAGTTGGGTAAGTAAGTTTGTTACACCTGACATAGCTGACAACACAACCAATGGTTTTTCCTTTGCATCGTAAGATTTTTTTACAATGCTTAAGACCGCCTTTAGACTTTCTACCGTCCCGACCGATGTGCCTCCAAATTTTAAAACTTTCATACTGTTTTATACTGTTTGTTTAGATTGATGATTTTTATGCTAAAAAAAGAAGCGCTTTCCTTTGTCGAGGAAAGCGCTTCTAAATATTGTGTCTACAATTATATACAACGAAACTACTTCCTCCTGAGTTTTATCCCGGTGGTAATAATAATCGATGTAATAATTGTATTTGTGTTCATTGCTTTTGCTTATGTTTTGTAAATATAGAACAAATATTATCACTTTACCAAAGAAAATTAATATTTTTTTTAAGATTCACAATGAGACATATAATCAAGTGGCATTCTGATATTAGGGGACCGTTTTTTACTCGAACAGGTGGTTGAGGCACTGTAGTTGATCGTTGACAGAATTATTAAAGTACAATATGCCCAAATGGGCGTTATGAAGATGTTAAAATTGTTAAAATTTCGTTAAATACCTTAAAATAAATTTGACCCTAAACTGATATTGTATTATATTCGCAACAGTGCTGTCCAAAATAGATGACAGTGTTAAATTTTTAAAAGTTAAATGTTGTACAAAAAAGCGATTTAATGAAAACAAAGAAATTTATAGCGTCAATGCTATTTATCGGCTTATGTCTAGTGTCGCAGGCACAAACCAACAGAAACTCCAAACCAGAATCAGATCCTGATAATCTAGCGAAAGAATACTTTTCACAAATCATGGGAGTTGCAGTCTCAGCAACAACAAATACCAAACTTTATCAATTTGTTTACGAATGGTTGGGAACTCCATACCGCTTAGGAGGAGATTCAAAAAGAGGCATTGATTGTTCTAAATTTTCTTATGAATTATACGACAAAGTATTTAACACTTCGTTAGGATATAATAGCAGAAATCAATATTCTCAAGTCAAAACTGTCGAAAAAAATGAGCTAAAAGCAGGTGATTTGGTATTCTTCAAAATTAGAAGTAAAAGTATTACCCATGTAGGTGTTTATATCGGCGATAATAAGTTTGCACATGCCTCGTCCAGTAAAGGAGTTATGATTAGCAATTTAGATGAGCCATACTGGCGACGTTATTATTACAATGGTGGTCGTTTACCAGAAGATAATAGATCGCTTACAGCAGAAATATTAAAAGCGGAAAAAGATAATAAATTGAATTAATAAGATTGATTCAGTCTCGAAAAGTCCAAAGCGTTTAACTCGTTTTGGACTTTTTTTATACAATATAATATCCTATTTTTACCCCATAATCATTGGAATACTATTATGTCTTCAAAGAAAACGCTCATCTTAAATAAAGAACAAATAAAACAAAAATCTATTCGGATTGCCTATCAAATTTTGGAAGACAATTTTGAAGATGAAACACTTGTATTGGTAGGAATTGCTGACCGGGGTTATGTATTTGCACAACGCCTTCAGGCGATTTTACAGGAGATTTCAACGAAGGAAATCCTGCTGATTAAAGTTACTATGAAGAAAACGAGTAGATCGTTGAGTGCAAGCACAGACATACCTGTTGATATTGCAAAAGATAAGACCATCATCTTAGTCGATGATGTACTGAATAGTGGTAGAGCCTTAGCCTATGGACTAGGTGTATTCTTAAACGTTCCATTGAAGAAAATGAGAACGGCTGTATTAATTGATAGAAGCCACCATAAGTTCCCTATATTTAGTGACTACTATGGTACGAAGCTTTCAACGATATTAAGAGAACATGTTACCGTTACTCTTGAAGAATTTGACAAAGAAGAAGATGCAGCATGGTTAATTTAAACCATGCTGTTATTTTTTTGAGACTTTCAATTTCATCCCCGGTTTTATCCGGCTTCCATTTAAATCATTTTCACTTTTAAGTCGACCGACTGATGTGCCATTTTTATCTGCGATCTCAGATAATGTATCACCTTTCTTAACGACATAGTAAGCTGTACGCGTGGCGCTAGCGGCACGTTGTTGGTTTTTCTTTGAAGACCTTTCTGTGTTACGAGCTAATTTCGCATTGACGAAATCATCCTCCTTTTTTATCAGTAAGTTTTGTCCAGGGACAATCTGATTTCCACGCAGGTTATTCCAAGATTTTATATCCTGTACGGTTACTTCAAACTTGTCAGCAATGGAAGCGAATGTCTCACCAACTTTCACTTTATATTTCCCATTCTGTAAAGGCTCGCTTGGATTTTCTGTCTGACTAGGATTTGCCGAAGATATTGGCGTATTGAGCGCTGCATACAATTCCTCTGCGGCAATCTTTTTATCCAATACAGGTAAAACTAATCGCAATGGGGACTCTTCAGTGCCATTTAACACGTTTCTTTTAAAACTAGGATTCAATGCACGTAATGTCTCTTTTGACACCTGTAAAGCATCCGCTATTTGGTTCAATGAAATACGCTTATTGATATCCAATGCTTGAGTTCTCAGTGAAAGTTCGGTATCCGCAGCATTGATATCATTTTCGTCTGCGTATTTCATCGCATAGGTCATTGCGATGAACTTAGGGATATAGTTTTGGGTCTGTTGCGTTAGATATGGAGCGATATCCCAAAAAGTAGCATTCTCCTTTCCCGAACGTTGGATCGCACGGCTAACCGCTCCTTTACCGCCATTATAGGATGCTATCGCTAACAACCAATCGCCATATTCATCATAAGCTTCTTTTAGGATTTTTGCAATAGCATAGCTCGAAGCGATCGGATCCATACGTTGGTCGGTATAACTGTCCACCGTAAGATGATAAGTTTTGGCTTCATAATACATCAATTGCCATAATCCTGTTGCTCCGGCACTAGAGATATCACGTGGATTTAATGATGATTCGACTACACTTAGATATTTGAGTTCCCGCGGCACTCCTACTTCATCCATGATTTTATCAAACAATGGGAAATAGTATTGTCCTAGTCCCATCATCCTACACATATAGGGATTATAATTATCCGACGTGTATTTGGCAATCAGATCTTTCACTCGTGGTGAGTAGTCCAATGGAACCTCACGTTCTATTGCCTTTAATTTCCGTACAAGCTGTATATCTTCATCTGTAATTTCAGCATCATGCTGTCGGTTACTTCCGGAAGATTTTATACTGTCCAGGTACTGGTAAATCTCTTGTTTTTCTTTTTCGATGCTTTTTTGAAAGAAGGTATGGGCAGCTTCTTTCATACCTTCTACAGCGCTTTCTTGGGCCATGAGTGGTAGTACATAGCATACCCCTCCTAGTATTGAAATTAACGTCTGTTTTCCGATCATAAATTTACTGTTAAATCCGAGTTTGATTCATCTGCTGAAAAATCAACAATAATCTAAACGATTAGAAATGGATTTTAGTATAAAATGGTTTTCGTCCTATTTCGCTATAGGTCGCGTATAAAACAAAATACGATTTTGTTCATCACAAAATCGTATCCATGCTATATGGGATCAAAACCTCCCTTATTTGTTATCTTCTACTTCAGATTTTTTTTCAGGTGAAGACTCATCTTTTTGGCCTTCTTTAAATTCCTTTACTCCTTTACCCAATCCGCGCATCAATTCAGGAATCTTCTTGCCACCAAATAATAGTAACAATATTACTACAATGACAATTAACTCTTGCCCCCCGATTCCCATGATTAATAATGATGTTGACATAACTATAATTTCTTGTTTTTCAATTCTTTTAAACTAAAACTTCTCTCTCTATTTACAAATGTAATGATAATTATTAAATATAGTAATTATTTCTTATCTCGCCAACCATGACATCGGATTCAGTGGTGTTGTTCCTTGTAGTACAGAAAATTCTACCATCGGAACTCCCGTATCGGAATCTACATCGGCCGTCCCTATCGTCTGTCCCGTACTTACTTTTTGTCCTTTTGAAACACTTACACCAGCCAAATTCATATAAACAGTAAAGTATTCACCATGTTTAATCATGACAATACGCTGCCCCATCATCGATACTATACTCAAAACTTCTCCATTAAATACTGCTTTCACGGCCGAACCGCTTGATGTTTGTATTTTGACAGTTTCATGATCCCAATTGACATTTCTACCGACACTTTCTGAACCAAACTCTTGCATAATCTTCGCATTAGAAACAGGCCAAGGCAAACTACCTCGGTTCGATCTGAAGTCATTTGAAAGTTTGACTGCTTCCGGAGTACTACGTAAGACTTCAGAATCTGATTTTCGCGCAGTATTACTGCCTTTCGAACTTGTATTATTTTTACCCTTTGTAGTTGATGTGGACTCATTCGCTTTGCGATTCCGTTCAGCAGCAGCTTCCGCAGCACGACGCGCCGCCTCAGCTCGTCGACGTTCAGCCTCAATTTCTCTTCTAATGATCTCCTTGATGGCCGCATTAATACGACGCTCCTCTTTTTGCTTTTGGGTAATATCTTTCTTCACGCCGCGCTCTGTAACAATCAATTCACTCAATTGTCCAGAATAAACAGATCGCTGTTGAGATATGGTTTTTTTCTCATTTTCCTGCTCTTTCATCAAGGCAACCTGTTTGTTTCGGTCCGCCTGCAATTGAGCAATTTTTTGTTCAATCTGTTTCTTGGTATTTTCGATATCGGCAGCTTTCAGCTTTCTAGAATCGTTAAACTGTTGTAAGTACTTAACCCGTCGGAACCCCTGATTAAAATCCTTGGATGCAAAAATAAACATCAATTTATTATAGGCATTCCGGTTTCTGAACGCAAACATCACCATCTTCTCATAGTCACGTTTCATCTTCTCCAATTCGGCCTTTAACTTATTTACGGCAGCGGTATTGGCATTGATATGTTTGTTAATTACAGCTACTTCCGAAGTAATGGTATTTATCTTCTGCTCGCGCAAATTAATCTGCTTACTCAATGCTGTCACTTGTTGTTGAGTAAGTGATTTTTCCTTTGCAATCTCTTTGACCGTATTCTGTAATTCAGCAATTTCACGATTGAGTTTCTCACGCTGTTTTTCAAGTTCAGCCCTAGTCTGCGCCGATGAAATCCCAATCATGAATAGGAAAGCAGCTATACCAAGTATTGTCTTTTTAAAGTTCATTTACAGTACTATTTTTTTGTGTTTGCCATCTTTCTATCCTATTAATTCACCCCATACTTTAGCAAACTAATTGCGAAAGTAATAAATCTAAAGGAAATAGACAGCTTCTCATCGGATTACTTTGTAACGTGACGATACTGAAAAAGGCATTTCGACTGGTTCATTAAAAGTCACTTTGTTAAAATTTATCTCTGTTTTTATCTCTTGACGACCATCAGAAATGATCATTTTTAAAAGCATCGGAAATTCTTGTCCAGAGGCCATGGCATATTCACCGTAATTGGCCTCCAGCAATTGTTTTTTTGAAAGTTGCGCTAATCTAAACTGATAAGGCCTATTGTTATTATTTAACTTATATAAAAAATCTAGTTCATTCAGTTTGCCATCCAACTGGACAGACATCGAGTCCTGTTTAAAATTAACCTGATCAATATCGGACAATAGATTCACCGAAAGATTGGCTAGCAACAAATCCTGTAGATTTCCGAAAGTTAAATCCGGACTGGCAAAACGATATAGGTAGTCAAATGGCTTAACCATATATTCGCTCTGAAACTTATTTAAGATTTGTACACTGTCTGGAGTGATCAATACCCGGGCAACCTCTATACCCAGTGTAGCAGAAATGGAAATCCAGATCCTTTTATCTTTCTCTATTCGAATAGTAGAAGTGACATCATAATTGTCCTTCCCAAGATCGAGACGCATCTTCGCTTTTCCAGAAAAAGTAGAATAATTCAAATTGGTCAAAAAAAGATCACGTAAGCTATTCTTTTTCGCCTCCCTTGTATTATCTTTTATGGTCAACTCGTTTTCAGCTTTAAGGTCAGCACCTTTTAGTAGTTTCTTCTTAGAACTACAAGAAGAAAGCAGCAACACAACAGCACTAACCCAAACAATTTTATTCCACATAGCTCTTAGTCTCAATCTTCTTTTTCAATTTCAGCTTACCCTCCTCCGTATCAGCTCCCTTTTCTAAAGCGAGGTTCCACTGCTTAACGGCATCCGTTGTTTTCCCTAACTTAATCAAAATGTCGCCATAATGTTCCAGTAATACCGCCGTTTGCGGATTTGTATTTTTTAACGCTTTTTGAATCCATACTAGTGCGTCATCATATTTTCCATTTGCAAAAAGTACCCAAGCATAGGTATCTTCAAAAGTTCCATTATTGGGCTGCAATTTCGTCGCCATTGCGGCATACTTTATAGCTTCATCAAGTCGTTCTTTTCTTAACGACAAATAGTATGCTAAATTGTTCATCGCCGTCACATTTGTACTATCCAATCGAATAGCTTCGATATAAGCCGCGTCAGAGGCTTTATACATCTGAAGTGAATTATAAATATCACCTAATCCCCCATAAATATTTGCTTGTAGAAAAGGCGATTCATCCTGTGCATTATTAAGTGCAGCCTCCATAAACTTTCGGCTATTTTCCATGTCTTTTTTCATCAAATAGGCCATACTCGTAAAATAGAGTATGGTCGCATTATTGGACACATAGTGCAGCGCTTCCCCACCATGTGCAATGGCTTGATCAAATTCACCTTTGTCCATATCCAAACTCATCAGCATCCGCCAAGCATCGATCTGGTAGGGGTTCATACTCACGGCTACCGCTAGTGAACTTTGAGCAGCGGACTTATCGTCTCTCAACCATAACACTTGTCCCTTTGCCATATGGCTTTCGGCAATACGTGGATGAACTTCAACCAAGATATTCACCAATTCCAAAAGTTGGTCTTTTGTATAGGGACCTTTCGGATTCAACAAGGTCATTATAATCCGATTCTTATCTGCAAAATCAACTTTCTTAGATTGAAATCCTTGCTTAAGTGCATCAAAAGATAATTTCAGCTTTTTATCAAATCGATAGAGATCAGCCAAATCGAAATAAAGAAAATCCTCTTTTGTGGTCTGAATTCCTTTATTAATGTAGTCCAATGCAAGCTTCGAATTTTTGGAAAGATTATAGGCTTGCGCTAATTGTCCATACACTTGAGCCAGCGAAGTCCCTTTGTCTGCCCAGGGCTTCAAAAGATCAATGACAGCTTTATAATTACCGGCATCATTTAACAACACACTGCCAACCATGTCCAATGTATCAGAAGCGACAGCGATCTCTTTGGTTTTATAGAAATACTCCAAAGCCACATCCTTGTACCCACCATTGAAAAGGAGCATGATACGCTCCCGTTTTAGTGAGGCAGTATTATTGTCATCTCGATCTATCAACTTATCGAGATAGATTAAAGCACTATCCGCGTCGTTTTTACTTTTAAATGCATCTACAGCAAAACTTAGATATTCCGGCTTCGACTGAATATTCAGCGCTTCTTTTATAGCTTCGATCGCTCCATCTTGATTTCTCATCTGCGCAAGAAGAATTGCCTTTGTAAAATAGATATCATCGGCTTGTGGGTAATCTGCGATTATAGCATCCAAAGAATCCATCCCGGGGCCAATTTTTCCTTGCTTCAATATTTCCTGCACGTTTTTGAGTCGTGCATCGTAAGGTTTAGGCTTATTATCCGGAGATTGTGCCTTTAATGAGCCCAGTGCTACTAGGAGTAAACCAATAAAACTTAAAAAAAATCGCTTATCTAAAAAATTCAATCTCATCTACTTCCGCTATAATAATTTAAAAATTCTTCCTGCAATATACTAACTAATGTAACAATATTCATTCGAGGAAGTTGTAAAAATATTGAGATTAGTGGGGCTCGCTTGAAATTCAACTCGTTTTCAACAAAATAAGCAAAATAGATTTTAAAATATAGAATAATAGATGTACCTTTGCAGACCCTTGAGATAAGGGGAAGAAAAATTTTTTAATAAATTATTTAAACAAAAGCAAGTGAATACGTTAAGTTACAAAACTGTCTCTGCCAACAAGAACACCGTTAACAAAGAGTGGATCGTTGTTGACGCTGAAGGAGAGATTTTGGGGCGTTTGGCGAGCAACATCGCGAAAGTAATTCGTGGTAAGCATAAGCCTACATTCACCCCACACGTAGACTGTGGAGATAACGTGATTGTTATCAATGCAGACAAAATTAAATTGACAGGAAACAAATTAGGCGACAAAGTTTACGTACGCTACACTGGATACCCAGGTGGTCAACGTTTCGTTTCTCCTAAAGAGTTAATGGCTAAATTTCCTGAACGCATTATTGAAAAAGCTGTTCGCGGTATGCTTCCTAAAAACCGTTTAGGTCGTCAATTGTTTAAAAACCTTTACGTTTATGCTGGTACTGAGCACAAGCATGAAGCACAAAATCCAAAACCAGTTAAATTTTAAGGAGAATCGTCATGTCAACAACTAACACTTCAGGAAGAAGAAAAACTGCTGTTGCCCGCATTTACTTAACTGCTGGTAGCGGAAACATTATCATAAACGGTAAAGACTACAAAGAGTATTTCCCAACATTACCTTTGCAATACATCGCTACACAGTCATTGAACGTAGCTGGTGAATTAGCAAACTTTGATGTAAAAGTAAACGTTAACGGAGGTGGTGTTAAAGGTCAAGCAGAAGCTGTTCGCTTAGCGATCGCAAAAGCTTTGGTTGAGCTTAACCCAGAAGTTAAACCTGCATTACGCGCTAAAGGTTTAGTAACACGTGATGACCGCATGGTTGAACGTAAGAAACCAGGACGTCGTAAAGCTCGTAGAAGATTCCAATTCAGTAAACGTTAATCAAAGGAGGATCAAAAAATGGCAAGAACTACTTATCAAGATTTATTGGATGCAGGTGTGCACTTTGGTCACCTTACACGTAAATGGGATCCGAAAATGGCTAAGTACATTTTCATGGAACGCAACGGTATCCACATCATTGACTTGAACAAAACTCTTACGAAATTAGAAGAAGCTGCTTCAGCTATCAAACAAATCGTAAAATCAGGTCGCAAAGTTTTATTCGTCGCTACGAAAAAACAAGCAAAAGAGATCATCGCACAACAAGCAAAAGAGGTTAATATGCCTTTTGTAACTGAGCGTTGGTTAGGTGGTATGCTTACAAACTTCGCTACAGTTCGTAAGTCTATCAAAAAAATGTCTAACATTGACAAAATGCAAAAAGATGGTACATATGATGTATTGTCTAAAAAAGAGAAGTTGATGATTCAACGTGAGCGTATCAAATTAGAAAACCTTTTAGGAGGTATCGCTGATTTGAACCGTTTACCAGCTGCTTTATTCATCATCGATGTGAAAAAAGAACACATCGCTGTTTCTGAAGCAATGAAATTGAACATCCCTACTTTTGCAATGGTAGATACAAACTCTGATCCTTCAAACATTGATTTCCCAATCCCAGCAAATGATGACGCTAGTAAATCTATTAGTTTAATCGCCGGTATCATTGGTCAAGCAATCCAAGAAGGTTTGGACGAGCGCAAACGCGACAAAGAAGAAGAAGCTGAAAAAGATGCTGCTGCTGCTAAAGCAAAAGTTGATAATAGTGATGCTTCAGAAGCTAAACGTCCTCGCAAAGCGAAAGACGGAGAATAATATTTTTATTCCAAACCGGATGGCGTAGCGTTAGTTTCTGGAAAAGTTTACTTTTCTTGAACTAGCCTCTCTGTCCGGTTTTTTGGTTTAACAATACTCGTTTATCAAGAAATGTTAAACTTCATATTAGCTTAACATGTTTTAAGTTAATATTGTACAAATTTCAGTCGTAAATAATAATAAAAAGAAATAAACATGTCAGTACAAATTTCTGCATCAGATGTGAACAAATTGCGTCAACAAACTGGCGCTGGTATGATGGATTGTAAAAAAGCTTTAGTTGAGTCTAATGGTGACTTTGAAGCTGCTGTAGATTACTTGCGTAAAAAAGGCGCTAAAGTAGCTGCTAGCCGTCAAGATCGCGACTCTAACGAAGGTGTTATCATCGCTAAAGCTACTGCTGATGGTAAATCAGGTATCGTAGTTGAAGTTAATTGTGAAACTGACTTCGTAGCTAAAAACGCAGACTTCGTTGCTTTCGCTGAAAAAATTGCAGACGTTGCATTAAACAGTAAACCTGCTTCTTTGGAAGAATTAAAAGGTTTGGAACTTGATGGCAAAAACATCGCTGATTTATTAATCGAGCAAACTGGTGTAATTGGCGAGAAAATTGACGTTTCTAAATACGAAACTATCACTGCTGAAAAGGTTATCGCTTATATTCACGGTAACTACCGTTTAGGTGTATTAGTAGGTCTTTCTGCTGATGCTGCTGGTGCTGAAGAAGCAGGTAAAGATGTAGCAATGCAAATTGCCGCAATGAACCCTATCGCAATTGACAAAGATGGTGTTGATCAAAACACAATCGAGCGTGAAATCGCTATTGCTAAAGAGCAAATCATTGCTGAAGGTAAACCTGCTGAAATGGCTGAGAAAATCGCTCAAGGTAAATTGAATAAATTCTTCAAAGACACAACTTTGTTAAACCAAGAATTCGTAAAAGATTCTTCTAAAAACATCGCTCAATTCTTGGATTCAGTTTCCAAAGGATTAACTGTAACTGCTTTCAAACGCGTACAATTGGGCGCATAAGCATAATCCATTCTATTACCAGAATTGGAAATTTTTAAAACAGGAGCTATTCTTCGAATGGCTCCTGTTTTTGTTTATATCTCTTCCTTCATTTATTCCCGAACTACTTTTCACCGCTGGCCTTGACTTTTATTTTATCTCAAATTTGTGTAACTTAAGGATACATAAAAACTGGACAGCATATGGGTATTTTAAAGGAAAACGCGTTAAAAGGAAAACGAATTTTGATTACGGGTGGTGGTACAGGCCTCGGAAAAGCCATGACAGATTACTTTCTCGAGCTTGGCGCCTCTTGCCTGATCACGAGCCGTAAAGATGATGTTATACAGCATACAGCGAACGAATTGTCGGAAAAATATCAGGCGAAATGTCTTGCAGTAGCTGGAGATGTCCGAAATTATGAGGATGTCGAGCGCGTCGTTTCCTGTGGATATGAACATTTTGGCGGGATAGATATACTCATAAACAATGCTGCCGGAAATTTTATCTCCCCTACCGAACGTTTAAGCCACCGCGCCTTCGAATCTGTTATTGGTATCGTTCTCCAAGGTAGTATAAACTATACCCTAGCACTGGGCAAGCGTTGGATTGAGGCCAACGAACATAATAAAGCTATACTAAGTATCGTCACAACCTATGCTTGGACGGGTTCTGGCTACGTTGTTCCTTCTGCAACAGCTAAAGCCGGAGTTCTTGCATTAACTCGATCGTTAGCCGTTGAATGGGGAAAAAAAGGGATAAGACTCAATGCTATAGCTCCGGGTCCATTCCAAACTTCAGGTGCCATGGAACGGCTACTTCCAGGTGAATTAGGCGAACTTCTCTCGCCTACCAAACGTATCCCCTTGGGCCGCTTGGGCAAACTGGAGGAATTGGCCAACCTCGCGGCCTATCTGGTATCCGATTACGCCAGTTATATCAACGGTGATGTTATCACGATAGATGGCGGCGAGTGGCTTAAGGGAGCAGGTGAGTTCAATGGATTGGATATTATTCCTGAAGATCAATGGGATGCTATTGAACAGATGACCAGAAATGCAAAAAGCACCTGATAATCGTTTAAAATAACGAATGATTTATTTTATGGTGAATACGCAACTGTATTACATGCCGGTTTAAAAGAGGAAATAGCAAGGTCTTTAATCCATTTTTCTTAGGTTTGTAGCGATTATTCCAATAGACTCTGTACATATGATGAATTTATCTTTCGAATCTCAAAAAATCAAGCATAAAGAAAAATTAGAACTCAATAAAACGGGTTTTGATTTTGCGTTAGTTTATATAACCGAAGGCACACTCGTATCGAAAGGGAATAATTTAAAATTTTCCAAAGAGAATTTACTTTTTTTGAATAAAGATTTCGAAACACTTGAGACAAAAAAAGATACAACTGCATTTGTACTCTATTTCTCCAACTCCTACTTTAAAGATCTGCACTTTATACAACAAAATTTTAGACTTACTCACAACCCGGTTGATATCTTTAACTCGAAGACATTGTTAAATAAGAGCCTATCCCTTAAAAAGGAAAATAAAAAACTGATCGAGCGGGTAATTTCGCTAATTCAACAATATGAGAGTGAACATGAAGCGGCATCAATTTTTATATTCCACCAGACAATGTCCCTTTTCGCTTTAGTAGAAAATATATTGAAAGATCTGGAGCTACCTATTAACGAGTCTTATGAATTGTCTCAAGAGATCGAGCAATACATACAGCAAAATATCTATTTCCCGGATAAATTACAAATCAAGTCGATTGCAGATCAGTTCCAAATTTCAGCAAATTATTTTGGGGCCTTTTTTAAAAAAAGATATTCAAAAAGCTACAAAGTGTATATAGACGATATTCGTATTAAACTAATTGAGGAGCGACTAGCATCCAATAGATACACGATGAAACAAATTGTAGAAGAACTCGGATTTAATGATGAAAGTCACCTAACCAATTTCTATAAGAAGAAAAGAAATATTACACCCAGCTCTTATAAAAGAGCTAAAAATAGTGCTTAGTTATCGAGTTGGATTACACCATTAAGATCGTGATTTAAAGAGCGTTGAATGGCTTCATCCAAAATAAGAATCTTCTTTCCTTGAAAGGTCGCTGCATCATGACTGTCAAAATTTGAGCTACTGGAATTAAAAGATTCCAATTTCATTGGGAAATAAATTGGGTTCTCATCTTCAGCCCGACCAATGGTCAATAAAATATTGTAGCCTTGTAGGCGTAAACTCTGTAAAGTCTGATAATTTAAACGCTTGAAGATCATAATTCCTATTTTAGAATAAAACAAACATATAATTATATTGTTTTACTGCTTTAACCATTTTTTGGATTTTATCTTTCCAAAAGAATCTTCACATTCCTGACCTCCTAGTGGCACTGGAACATTCGCTTTCACAGATAAATCAAAAACTTTTTTTTACGGGAACTGTTTTACAGATAAATAAAAATTAGCAGGATTATGTCGAAAAAAGAAAGTAAAAATGGGAAAGTCGAAGAAGATTATCCAGATAAAGAGCAGGACCTTGCTTTTAATGAAGAACTTGACAGTTATGAAATGGATGTCGATGACAACGATCCAGACTACGATCACCCGGCTGACTACGATACAGTAGCTGAAGGTGCAATTGATGATGATTCAACATACGATGACTCTAATCCTTTTGTCGGAGATGAGTATGCAACACAAGATGAACTCAAAGAGGAAGATCTAGATAATGCTAACATGCGAATCGAGACTTTTGATCATGAACGTTTATCCCCTTTGGACAAGAAATTAGCCGAGAACGAAGAAGATTTGAGAGATGATCTCGATGAAGAGGGATATCCTAAAAACGATAGGTAGTTTTTCCGAAAATAACATAATTTTTGAAGGGACCGGAAGGTCCCTTTTCCATTGATTAAAATAAAGACTTTCTTCTCAAAATTAGGTATCATATACTTTTCAATTGGAAACTATAACTCCAATTTTTTATGTAAGTTTACTTTGAAGATTATAATGATATGGAAAGTATATTACCTCTCATCCGGATTGTTGACCTAAAAAAGTCATACGGAGAAAAAGAAATATTGAAAGGAATCAACCTCGACATATTCCCAGGTCAAGTTATCGGATATATTGGCCCAAATGGTGCCGGCAAATCCACAACTGTTAAAATATTAACAGGACTTATCGAGGACTTCACAGGCACTGTAGAAATTAATGGCATCAATATTCAAAAAGATCCACTTGCAGTAAAAGCATTATTGGGATATGTTCCCGAAAACGCAGAATTATATGATGTACTGACTCCCATGGAATACCTGGATTTTGTAGGTAAACTCTATGGAATGGAAGATAAGGTCATTCAGGAACGTTCCTTAAAACTGTTAGCGGCGTTTGGCCTTGAATCTAATGTAAATAATAGGATGGATACCTTCTCCAAAGGAATGCGTCAAAAAGTACTTTTAATTTCAGGAATTATTCATAACCCACAAATTATCGTGCTGGATGAACCATTATCTGGACTCGATGCTAATGCTGTTATCTTTGTTAAAGAACTTATCTCATTACTTGCAAAAGAAGGGAAAACAATTTTCTATTGTTCACATATGATGGACGTTGTTGAAAAAGTATCTGATCGGATCTTACTGATAAACCAGGGGAGCATCATTGCGGATGGTACGATTGAGGAACTAAAAACAGATCCTAACGAATCATTGGAGCATATATTTGCTAAATTAACCAATACGGGCAGCAGCGCATTGGACGCTTCCAATATCATTACAGCAATTCAATAACATGGAAAAATTTATCTTAAAATTTATCCTTCTTTTTCGTGGGGTTTGGAAAGGCTTAGGTATCAATTATGAACAGTTTAAAATCATCTTAGAAACCAAAATAATCCTAGATAATCGAAAGCCTATTAGCTTTCGCAAACGTAGCTCGGGAAAATCATCTTCGTCGTCATCGATTTTACAATTCTTATTGTATCTCATCTTTGGCCTGATATTCATGGTCATTATTTTGTCGATTCCAGATAGGTACTTAGCCATTTCGATCATGCTACTCAGTTTCATTAGCATGTTAAGTATTACACTGGTGTCCGATTTTTCGCCCATACTATTAGATACTCGGGATCAGTATATCATTATGCCCAGACCAGTTAATGATAAGACTTTAGCTATTTCCCGAATAACTTTTATTGCAATCAAGCTTTTTAATCAAGTAATTGCGTTAACCTTACCTGTGCTTATTTATGTATCTTTCAATTGGGATATCGTCTCCGTCCTTCTTCTATGTCTGCAGCTTATACTAAGCACATTGATCGCGCTGATATTTGTCAACGGATTTTATCTGATTAGCATCAAATATCTCCCCATACAAAAGTTTAAAGATGTAATTACTTATATACAGATCGGTCTCTCGCTAGTTCTTTTCCTATCCTATTATGTTGGCCCTAATTTGATTCAATCTATTGTAGAATCTCATTTAACGATGGAACAGCTCAGATTTCTTTGGATATTCCCAAGTACCTGGATTGCATCATTTCAACCATTACTCTTTGGCAGCCACAGTGTACATATGGTCGTCTTATCAACATTAGGAATACTAACTCCTCTTGCTGGTATTTACGCTTGTACTAAGCTATTTTCACGTGGATTTAATGCGAAAATAGCTGCACTTGCAACCGCCGATAGCCTTCCTGATGAAGCTTCACAATTAACTCGAAATAATCCATCCCAATTACCTTTATATAAAAGAATTTCCTCGAAGGTTTGCTCATCCCCGGTTGAAGAGGCAGGATTTAGCATTGTATGGCTGATAAGTTCTAAAACGAGAGAATTTAAGCAACAGCTATACCCTTCGTTGGCTTATCTACCTATTTATTTCGTTTTTTTATTTCTACGTACAGGAGATGATCTCCCAATAGCTGGCAAAATAGCGAAGCTTCGTGATTCAGGCTTGTATATAATTATGTTTTATCTTTCGTTATTAACCATACTAACCGTTTTCCAGCTTATTACGCAAAGTAATAAATATAAAGCGGCCTGGGTCTACCATGTGACTCCCATACAAAAACCAGGACAACTGATGACTGGAGTTCTTAAAGCATGTCTTATCAAATATGTTTTACCGTTCAACATTCTGTTTCTTTCTATCTGTGTACCACTATTTGGTCTCAGTTCTATTAATGATCTGCTATTATCTTCCGCTATTGGCGGTATCGAAAGTATTCTGATTATGCTTTTTATTGTCAAAAGCTATCCGTTTTCGAAGGCTAGTCAATCCAATTCAAAAGCAATAACTAATCTACTGATATTAGGTCTATTGGGTATTTTGGGATACTTACATAAAACCATTTTCCACTATGAAACACTAATTTGGATCTTAGCTGGACTTGCATGGTTCATCTTCTTTTTAATGCTGAAGTACTTACAGCGAGAAGACTGGAAAGGCTTAGCTTACGACGACAATTGATTAAACAGATGAAAAAAAGCTCCATAATGGAGCTTTTTTTATCAAATTCTTCAAAATCTAAGCACAAAATATCTTCACGCTTTTCTTTATCCGGTTATCTTTTATTTATTCGTCCTTTAAACTGGCTAATACCATCCATCAAAACTTCTACGATTATTCTTCCTGATGGTAAATGACTCACATCATAATTCAGCACAGCCTGTTGAATGGATTTGTATTCGTGTTTTTGCCACAAAACGCCATCAACCATAAAAAGCACAGTCATCTCACTCGGTTCATTGGAGACTACGCTTAGTTGAGTCTTATCCACAACCGACCTTGGATAAAGCGAGAAGGCATATTGCGTTGAACTTAGACCCGTCTCAAATCCACGTTTAGCATGGAAACTAAACATTTCGCCATTTCCACAATCGCTTTCAAAAGCATGAATAAGGTTTCCTTTCAAATCGAAGATTCGTAAATGGCCATCACCATTTTCAGGTTGTGCCCAAAACTGCAGTCCGTTACCTGCGGTATCGGCCAAAGAGAGTGAGTGGTTTCCATCATTAAGGTGTAAAGTATCTCTATACATCGTTGCCGCAGCCAGTTGGGCGCCATTTTTGCGAAAGACCGTATCCTGCTTTGCATTAATTAGAAATATACGATTATCCGCCGGTTTATTATTGGTCATAAACTCCAAAACAAAATCAGTGGGAAATAGCTGCAGCGCGGTAAAGACGCTTTCCGCCTTATTGTCTATAGGCCACGCATCCGACTTGCCATTCGGTTTTAGAAGTGATACCGTAAATACATTCTCCTGATCTCTTTCTTGTATTTCTCCAGGCAGTATAACTTCTGCAACCTGATTAAAAGAAAGATTACCTTTCCAATGAAAAGTTCTGGCAGGGAATCCCTTCGTGCCATAAACAATTTCTAGGGTACGAATCGGCTCAGCACCTAAATTTCTGAAAGAGATCCTTGGGCCAACACTCGCCGGATTTAATCGAGAAAAACGCTGTTCATCACTTGAAACCATTATTGACTCAACGGCAACATCAACTTTTTGCTTAGGGGCAGAATATTGAAACAAGTAAGCGGATATATTTTCGACAGCCTGCACATTATCAGTCGCTGTATAATGTTCCATCTGTAAGGCAATTTGATGGGTACCAACTTTAGTAAATACATCAATAAAATCAGGCTGCTGTAAATCTCCAGGACACCAATATGCGCGGTCATGTACCCAGGTCCCGCCTTGTGGATAAAGTGGATTACCCCCACATTTCTTCCACATATCACGTTTGTCCACAGTCTTTCCATCGAAGGTTAGTTCGCGCCACCGGCTACAGAATTCGCTACAGCCACGTGGTTTATCCATACCATGCCCTGTATGCTGAATGCGTATTCGGCTCAATGCTGCTCCCGCACTCGAGGTATATGTTATTGGCAGTAGATTTTCTGCTATCTTTTCGTTGACATCCCCATATTTATAGGCTTTATTCCACAGCGTTGTTATTCCCAATGGGGTAACAACTGGTGGACCTGATAAAATTTCAAAATCTACGGTAAGTGCCCATCCCACAGTCTTGTCCTCAAAACCAGAATGAGTATAGACAATTTCCACGCTATCCCTTAAGAAAGGAGCAAAATCAGTTACATCGACCTGCCACTTCCAACTCCATCCCTTATTGTAAATACTACCATATGGCGTAAGCATTCTTCCTAATTCATAATTTAGTGCTGGTCCATTTTTCCCTCCTTTACGACGTAATACGATGTGATCCAAATAGTCCCAATGCGCCGTGCGCAAACTATCCGGGCTCCCCAGCGTAACAAACATAGTAACCTTTCGTATAGGATAATTTTCTTTTGGAAATACTCCCCAAGCCGGGTAAGAATTCTCGCCTTTCTGTGCATCACATAGAATGGTTTTCCGTTGATGTGTAACGACGTGGCTTTTTGTGCCTTGTTGTGCAAAAACATGATGGCAGATAAAAAAGCAAAATAGGGTTAGTATAGGTCTTATATTCATTATTTAAATATTATCCATAAAACAATACAAAGATAGATGTAATCTTGCCAGCAGCGAAAAAAAGGAAATGCGATAAAAAGGAAATACATGCAATCATAAAAAAAGCATCAATCTTGTTAAGATTGATGCTTTTAGTAGCGGGGAGCAGAATCGAACTGCCGACCTTTGGGTTATGAATCCAACGCTCTAACCATCTGAGCTACCCCGCCGTTTCGGTATGCAAATATACCACTTCGTATGTCAATTCAAAAGATTTTTTTATTTTTTTACTGATTCTGGCCTATTTAAAACTTGTATTAAACACAACAAACTCATTTTTAACTCAATAAATTTAGCATTGAAAAATAGAAAATGAACTTAAAAAAATTGACAGCCCAAAAAACAACATGTTTATTAAAAAACGGGAGCAACTTTTTACAAAAAAACTTGCAATAACAAAATAAATATGTATTATTACAAATAATAAGTTGATGCAATAAAAAGCAATTTTGGAAGAGATTTGTAGCGGGGAGCAGAATCGAACTGCCGACCTTTGGGTTATGAATCCAACGCTCTAACCATCTGAGCTACCCCGCCATTTTTGGGAATGCAAATATAGCTTATTTTTGATTTAAACAAACTAAAATTTAAAAAAACATTTTTATGGCAGATAAAATAAAATTCCAACTAGAATATATCATCAACTCTTCACCTAGAATTTTATTTCCGTATTTGCAAGAACCAAACGAATTGGCGCAATGGTTTGCAGATGATGTAAACTATAAAGACACCGTTTATACTTTCATTTGGGATGATGAACCTCACCGAGCAAAAATTGTAGCATCAAAAGAAAATAAATCTGTACGCTTTAAATGGCTAGATGATGATCCCTATTATTTCGATCTGGAGATCGATCAAGACGAGCTAACGAATGATGTTGCTCTTAAGATAACAGATTACGCTAAAGAAGAAGACCTTGAAAATAGAAAGTTAATTTGGAAAAATTCAATAGTCTATCTTCAAAGTGTTATAGGTGCATAAAAAAGCCTATCTTTGCAATATATTTCCACTAGGGGCTCCAGCAGGAGCTTCTTAGTTGGGAGATGCCTTAATGTAAAGGCATCAATTTGCTTTGCGTCACGGATGAAAAAGGTTCATTTACTTATTCTTCAAGCTTTCATAAAACCATTTATTGTCACATTCTTTATTGTGATGTTTGTCTTATTGATGCTTTTCCTATTCAAGTACATTGATGATTTGATTGGAAAAGGATTTGAATGGTATACCATCATGGAGCTAATTGGATATCAATGCGTTGTTCAAATCCAAATGGCAATGCCTTTATCCATGCTCCTTTCCTCCATTATGACTTTCGGAAATCTGGGTGAAAGCTATGAATTAGTTGCAATCAAGGCTGCAGGCGTATCTTTACGTAAAGCAATGACCCCGCTATTTATACTCGTTGCAATTTTCGCAACAAGTTCTTTTCTGTTCTCCGATTATATTCTCCCCGTAGTGAACCTAAAAATGGGTACGCTACTTACTGATGTACGTAATAAAAAGGCAGATTTCCTCATCAAACCCGGAATCTTTAACAACACCATTCCAGGTTACTCAATCCGCGCTAGAGGAAAAAACAAAGCGGGAACAATTCTCTATGACTTGATGATCTATGATCATCGTGGCGGTAATACAGCCAATAATGTACTTATGGCCAAAGAAGGGTATATCTATAACTCTCCTGACAACAATTATATGATCCTTAAACTTAAGGATGGTATCCGCTACGAGGAAGCACGGACTAAAAACTCCAAGACCTACGATCCACGCCAGCAATTTACGCGGTTTAAGTTTAAGGAAACAGAGCAAAAGTTTGATATGGGAAGTTTTCAACAGGGTAAAACTGACGAAAACCTCTTCAAGAGCCACCATGCCATGTTAAACCTGAAACAGTTAGACATGTACATCGATTCCAATCATATCAAAATAGACAGCATGGGAAAGGCAATCGTCCGTACATTAGACACCCGATATAATATCTATTCGAAATATTTTAGTGTGAATCAACCCGGACAGCCAAAGGTCAAAGAGGCTAAGATCAAACCTTTTAAAAATTTGCTTACCGATCTCGTTCCACAAGAACAACGAGCACAAATCACTATGAATGCGCTGAACCAGTTGAATTATTTAAAGGAAGATCTAAACGGCCGCACACTTGAATTTAAAGATTACAAATCGAAAGATATCCGTTATCGTATTGAATGGCATCGCAAGTTTACCCTAGCTGTCTCCTGTCTCTTACTATTTGCAATTGGAGCTCCACTAGGAGCCATTATCAGAAAAGGTGGACTTGGTCTTCCTGTGGTGATGGCCATCATTTTCTTTCTGATCTATCACATTATCTCTACAGTAGCAGAAAAAACAGCTAAAGATGGTGCCATATCATCAGCCGTTGGCATGTGGATGGCCATTATTGTCTTAACACCATTGGCCGCTTTTCTAACATACAAGTCAACGACAGATTCCGCGTTATTTGATATTGATCAATATAAATTAAAAGTAGAAGCCGCTTGGAAATGGATTAAGGAAAAGCTTGCAAAAAAGAATAAATTGAAAGAATCACATTAGATTGTGACAACGCTATTATAAATAAATTTAGATTCTACACTAACTTTGTACCAATTACAATATATCAATAAATGGATTTCAAATTAAACACGATCGAAGAAGCGATCGCTGATATACAAGCAGGAAAAGTAGTAATCGTCGTGGATGACGAAGATCGCGAAAATGAAGGAGACTTTGTCACAGCTGCCCGCAATGCAACTCCCGAAATCATCAACTTTATGGCGACTCATGGTCGTGGACTAGTGTGTGCCCCAATTACAAAAGAAAGAGCAGATGCATTACATCTGGATCTAATGGTGGGACAGAATACAGCAGTATATGAAACAAACTTTACAGTTTCCATTGACTTACAGGGATACGGTTGTACAACCGGAATTTCTGCGTCAGACCGCTCGAAAACAATTAAAGCAATGATTGATCCTAATATTCATTATGAAGAATTAGGTAGACCAGGACATATTTTCCCGCTAATAGCAAAAGATGGTGGCGTATTACGTCGCACAGGACACACTGAAGCTACCGTTGACCTGGCTCGATTAGCAGGATTTGAACCAGCAGGTGTATTGGTTGAGATTCTAAAAGAAGATGGTGAAATGGCCAGACTTCCAGAACTAATAGAGGTTGCTAAAAAATTTGATTTAAAGATCGTTAGTATTGAAGATCTAATTGAATACCGTCTTAAGCACGATTCTTTAATCAATGAAGAAGTCACTGTTAATATGCCAACGCAATTTGGTGATTTTAAGATGAAAGCCTTTACACAAAAAGACACTGGCGAACAACATTTAGCGCTTTACAAAGGCGAGTGGAATGAAGATGAGCCTATTTTGGTGCGGGTGCACAGCTCTTGTGTTACGGGTGATATTTTTGGTTCTTGCCGTTGTGACTGTGGTCCTCAATTGCACAAAGCAATGGAAATGATCCAGCAAGAGGGGAAAGGTGTTATTGTCTATATGAATCAAGAAGGTCGCGGTATTGGACTGATCAATAAGCTACATGCTTACAAGTTACAAGAAAATGGCTTGGACACGGTAGATGCCAATGTACAATTAGGATTTAAAGCAGATTTAAGAGACTATGGTGTCGGAGCACAGATTCTTCGAAATCTTGGTGTCACAAAAATGCGTCTTATGTCAAATAATCCGACAAAACGTGCTGGCCTAGTAGGTTATGGTCTTGAAATTATAGAAAATGTACCTATTGAAATAACTGCAAATCCCTTTAACGAAGAGTACTTAAAAACCAAAAGGGATCGTATGGGACATACAATCATGAAAAACCTATAAAAAGGAATTAAAAAAGGCGGTGTTTCCAATAGAAACACCGCCTTTTTTACATAGAGGACTAAACTCGGTTAATGATAAAATCTCTCCCTTTTATGATCTTGTTGTGGCAGTACTTTCAATAAATAGAAGTAACTTTATAATATGGAACAACAAGGGAGATATATCATCTTTTTCGATGGTGATTGCTTGATCTGTAATCGCTTTGTTCAACTATTATTAAGAATAGATCGCAGAAAGAAATTCTTATTTAGTTCTTTGCAGTCTGAATTTGCCCGGACCACACTAACAAATATTCCCAAAAATACTGACTCCATTGTTTTCCTATCTCCAACCGGTATCTATCTCAAAAGTGAAGCTGTTTTAAAGATTTGTAAGCAATTGGGCTTCCCATACATGACATGTTATTTACTGAAGATTTTACCACTCAAATGGAGAGATGCGCTCTATGATTATTTTGCTAAAAATCGCTATCGATGGTTTGGAAAAAATGAGTTTTGCACAATACCGTCAAAATCTGAGCGAGAGAGATTCATTTGAACAAACAACGATCATATTGAAGTGAAGTTTAGTTCAGAAATCTTCTAATTATACTTGTGACAATTAAATTTACATCGATGAAAAATACACTTTTAATTGACAGTGCCTATATCAATGGGAAATTTATCAAGTCAAAACACACCTTTGATGTGGTAAATCCTGCAACAGGGAAAGTTATTGCTTCGTTGCCAGATCTAAAAGTAGCTGACTGTACTAAAGCCATAATTGATGCTGACAAGGCGTGGAAAAGCTGGAAAAACACAACTGTACTGGAACGATGCAACACCGTCCGAAAGTGGTACGATCTTATTCAGCAATATAAAGACGATCTAGCGGAAATCATGACCTTAGAAAGTGGCAAACCCCTTAGCGAATCGAGGGTAGAGGTTGACTACGGTAGTTCCTTCGTAGAATGGTTTTCAGAAGAAGGAAAAAGGGCCTATGGTGAGACGATACCTTCTCAAAAAAAAGGAACTAGAATGCTTACAATTAGGCAAGGGGTCGGAGTTGTTGCTGCAATTACACCCTGGAATTTCCCCTTAGCGATGATCACCCGAAAGGTTGCTCCAGCTTTGGTATCTGGTTGTACCATTGTGCTAAAACCGGCATCTCAAACACCATTTTCTGCTATAGCTTTGGCTAAACTGGCTGAAGATGCTGGGATTCCAAAAGGCGTTTTTAATGTGATTACTGGAAAAGATAGTGCTGGTATCGGCAAAGAACTCGCTACGAACAACCTCATACGAAAACTATCTTTCACAGGCTCAACCGAAGTCGGAAAAACACTCATAGAACAATCAGCCTCTAACATTAAAAAAGTGTCTATGGAGCTTGGTGGTAATGCTCCTTTTTTGGTTTTTAACGATGCGGATATTGATGCTGCAGTCGAAGGAGCTATTGCCGGAAAATTTAGAAACTCAGGGCAAACTTGCGTTTCCATCAATAGGTTTCTAATCCAAGAAGAAGTCTATGATGAGTTTTCGATGAAACTTAGCCATGCTGTCAGTAAATTGAAAGTTGGCAATGGACTTGACAAAGGCGTCCAGGTAGGTCCATTAATCAATACAAAAGGGCTAGAAAAAGTGCAGCATCATGTGCAAGACGCGTTAAATCATGGTGCCGAATTGGCTACAGGAGGAAAGGTCATCAAAGACCTATTTTTCCAACCAACTGTCCTGACCAACGTCCCGAAAGAAGCACTTATATTCCGCGAGGAGACTTTTGGTCCTATTTGCGCTCTTTTCAGTTTCAAAACAGAAGATGATGGAATAGCAATGGCCAACGCTACTGAATTTGGCCTAGCCTCCTATTTCTATAGTACAAATATAAATCGCTGTTTTCGTGTTGCTGAACAGCTAGAAGCTGGCATGGTAGGTATTAACACAGGTCTTATTTCAAATGCAGCAGCTCCTTTTGGTGGAGTAAAAAAATCTGGTGTAGGTCGTGAAGGTTCTAAACACGGTTTGGATGAATATATGGAATTAAAATATATCTGCTTCGGCGGTGAATAAAAAAGGAGCAAAATGCTCCTTTTATTTTTTTAAAAAATCCACTAGCTTCTCCCGGGTTGAACTGAACGATAAGGCATCCCCTACTCTCTCATAATGCTGTTTATCCACACAGGTCGGATAAGCATATTTGGCAAAAGCCAGTTTATTATCATCTCGTATAAAAAGTTCCATTAAATCAACAATTTCAGTAACACTTAGGCGCATACTTTTTAATTCCTGAGCAGCTACAGCAAGCCTATCCTGATCGTTTTCCTTCTGATTCAATAGATCGTTCAATCGATTAGAATTCGTCTTATTCATTACTCCGTTATCAGACTGATCATTATCTTCATTTTCAGCATATCCTCTTTGATTCGCTACACCGTCGCGATAAACCTTATCGTCTCCTGATTGCCTATATCGATCATTATTCCATCCTTTGTTATATCCTTCACGATTATTGTCTGGCAAATCGTCACGATCTTCTGATTGTCTGTATCGATCATTACCTTGTTCATTGCGATATCCGTCCCGGTTAGTATAAGGTAAATCCTCACGATAATTACCGTTGTTATACCGATCAACAGGATTCATGGACTCCAAGATAATCCCCCTATTTCCACGTCTGCTACTGACAGAAAATACAACATTCATATATTGTCCATTTCTATTGACAAGTTGCACGCCGCTACCGTTCAACGTTCGTTGCTGCCTATCAGCAAACACAATACGCAGATCATAACGACGACTCGTCAAATTGGGGACCCTGATATCCGTGGAAGCTCTATTGTTATACAAAACGTTGTTGATATAAAGAAAAAATGGAACATCAGTAGAATAGATATTTAATGCTCCTCCAAAAGGTCTGTATCGCTGCGCGAACCCAGCCGTTGCGACAATAAGCAACGAGACCGTCACCAAAATTTTCCTGTACATAATCCGATTCAATTTATAATCTTTCGACTACACAGCATAAAAAAGGATTAAGAAACCAGACGAATTTAACATTTTGTTATGCTTTCTTGTTCCGGTACTTCTTATAAAGTTTTACGGCCATCATTAAAGCGATGGATAAAATTAAGAGCCCCAAAACACCAAATATCCAATTCAGGGCTGACTTTAAGACAACAGTAAAAACAATCGCAAATAATAAAACTGTCGCGACCTCATTAAACAAACGGAGTTTTGTTGAGGTTAATTTGGATTCTTGACGGCTTAATTTGAACATAATCTTCTGGCAGGTAAAATGATAAATTATCATTCCCAGAACGAATGTCAGTTTTACATGCATCCACCCCATGGATAATAAGCCAGGAGAATACCATAACATAACTAGTGCAGAAAAGACTGTGATGTACATCGCAGGAGTAGTAATTACCCACCACAGTAATTTTTCCATCTTACTGAATTCTTTATGCAAAACATCAAATGCTTCCTGACTCTTGTCCTTAGCTTCTGTATGATATATAAAGAGTCGAGGCATATAGAACAGACCTGACATCCAACAAATCACAAAGATAATATGAACTGCTTTTGCATATAAATAGACCATAGGTACAAAAATAAGAAAAGTTAAGAGCAATCAATACGTCCAAACATCAATTGCACAAATCTTACATCCATTATACAAAAGAACACTATCAAAAACACGAGATTGTAGCATGTAACAACAAAAACGACCTGCCAGAGGCAAGTCGTTTTTGTTGTTGAAGTGGATAGCAAACTAATAGCTAAATTCCTTTACAACCTCAATGGCATATTTTACATTATCAAAAGGAATATCCGGCATAATACCATGACCCAAATTGAAAATAAAACCATTTTCACCTCTCATGCGCTCAAATAGTTCGATAATCTTCTTTTTGATAACAGGTTTATCTGCATACAAAACAAATGGATCCAAATTCCCTTGAACAGCAATACCCTGCGGCAGAGATTGTTTAATATTTTTTAAATCTGCATTCCAATCGATAGAAACAACATCAGGTTGCGCTTCGACCATCATTGGTGCAAAAACAGAAGATCCTTTGCAAAAGGAAATGACTGGAATATCCTTACGGTTCAACTTCGCAATAATCTGCTTATTATAATAATGCGAAAAATCACGATAATCATTCCAAGATAAGGCCAAGGCCCAGCTATCAAATAATTGAATTGCATTTACTCCGGCTGCAATCTGCATGTTAAGATATTCAACCGTTACATCTGCAATCTTTTGAAGGATCAGATGTGCTAACTCAGGCTGATTGTTCAACATCAACTTCGTTAACTTAAAATCTTTTGAAGATCCACCTTCAACCAAATAACTTAAAATTGTAAATGGTGCGCCCGCAAAACCAATCAAAGGGATGCGGCTGTCAAGACGTTGTTGAATGACCTTGATTGCATCAGCAACATACTGCAATTTATCCAAACAGTTGGTAGACAAAGCTTCAGCATCCTTTACAGAGCGAACAGGATTAGAAAAACGAGGACCGACACCTTGCTCAAAGGACAGATCCCCTCCCATAGCTTCAGCTGTAACTAAAATATCAGAAAATAAAATAGCGGCATCAATGCCTAGCAAATCTACTGGGAGCATAGTGACATCCGCAGCAATTTCTGGTGTTTTGCACATCTCCAAAAAGGAATATTTATTCTTGATATCCCAATATTCCTTCATAAAGCGTCCAGCTTGACGCATCATCCACACAGGAGGTCTTTCCGTTTGCTGCGAGAACGCAGCTCTAATCAATAAGTCGTTTTGTAAAGTAGTACTCACTATAAATGTTTTGAAATTTCGTTTTCTATTTTTGTAATAATGCTGTTCTGCCTAGCCGTCAGATGTAGTTTATTGGCAACATCTGTATAAGCTCTAGCTCTTTCATAATCCAACTTTCGCAGCGCGATATTTGCTAGATTAATCATAACCATACCCTTTTCATTATCTTTTTTCCAAGGCAGACGCGAAGCTAGCTGAAAATGATATTCAGCCTCATCGACGCGTTCCTCTTTAAGCGCAATGTTTCCCATCATAAATTCATAGAAATTGCGCCTGCCTTTACGAAGTGCATCCGGATTCTTTATCTCAGCAAGTAAGTTTTTTGCCTTTTCATAATCTTGTCTATGAAAAGCCTGCGTTGCCAAAAAAACGGACCCTTCTCTAAAATGACTCCAAATCAAGTAGCCTATTCCACCCGCTATCAGCACAGCAGTTTGATAATGCCCCTGGTATAAGCCATAGCCTAAAAATAATGCAGCAATAAAAATAACGGCTATTCTAGCCTTGATTGTCATCATCTCTTTCTACCTATGCGTTATTGTCGGTAAACTTATAACCAACACCTCTGATAGAATGGAAATAAATCGGATGCTTTTGATCTGGTTCGAAATATTTTCGGAAGGTTAAGATAAAATTGTCGATGGTACGCGTAGATGGATAAACATCGTAATTCCATACGGTCTCCAATATTTGTTCCCGTGATACTGCCTCATTACGTCGTTCAATCAACAGTTTCAACAGCATAGTCTCCTTCTTTGTCAAAGAAGTGATCGTGCCATCCGCATGATGTAGCTCATACGAATTAAAATAGATCGTTTTATCACCGATTTGATAAGAATTTAGTTCTTTCAAATCATCCGGTTTCATGCCACGACGCACCAAATTTCCAACGCGAAGGATCAATTCTTCTAAGTTGAAAGGTTTTACCAAATAATCATCCGCCCCTTTCTTAAGACCCGTAATTCGATCCTCACTGCTATTTTTCGCAGTTAAAAACATGATAGGAACTTCAGTGTTTTGCAGTCGAATAGTTTCAGCTACTTGGAATCCATCTATTTCGGGAATCATCACATCCAAAACCACCAAGTTGAAACGTTCCTCCTTGAAGACTTTTAGTGCTTTTTTTCCATCGGTAGCCGTAGTAACACGGTAACCTTCCATTTCGAGATTCAACTTGATAGCTTCTAACAAGTGTTCTTCATCTTCGACAAGTAATATTCTTTGTTTACTTTGCATTTCTTTCAAATGTTACTTCAAAAATACTCCCTTTAGGAGTGTTATCTTTAACTTTTATGGTCGCGTCGTGCTTCTGCAATACGGTTTTCACGATATATAACCCCAAACCTGTACCTTTGGTTTTTCGTGTTGCCTCACTTCCCACGCGATAAAACTTATTAAAGATAAGTTTTTTCTCTTCATCACTGATACCGATACCATGGTCAGCAACAGAAAAAATTATTTTATTATTCTCCGTATATAATTTCACATCCACCATAGCACATGCCGGTGAATACTTAATGGCATTTTCTATCAGATTAGTAACCACATTACTAATCGCAAACTTATCAGCATGAATAATGATATCCGACTCCAAATAAGGTTTCAAGACTTGCGAACTACAGGAATTCTTTTGAAGTCTATCCACAACCTGTTCTACCAAAGCAGTAAAATTAAAATCCTCTTTCGGCATACTGTAGTTACGGCTGTCCAACTTGGTTGTCATCAATACATTTTCAACCAGATCATCCAAACGCTCGATATCCTTCAGCGAATTTCTCAAGAACGTTTGTTGTTGCTCCTTGTCAAGATCACGTCTCAAAATCGTTTGAATATACAATTTGACAGAAGCCAACGGCGATTTAAGTTCATGTGTGATAGCCAAAAGAAAGTTCTGCTGTTGCTGCAACAGTTTCTGCTCCCTTTCAACCAGTCGCTTCAATCGCCATGCACCCCACAAGAAAATAATCAAGAAGAATATTCCCTCCCCTATGATCATGTTCTTTTTACTCGGATCAAAACGAATAAACATCACCCCCCACCATATCAGTTGCATAACCGCATAGAACAATAGAAAATAAAAGAGTAACAGCGCTTTCTTCATGTGACAAAAATAGGTATTCACCTATGTATTTGGAAATATCCGGAGGATTATGACACAAAGAAGAAAATTAACCGATTCGCAATAAGACTAAAATCACCAAACAGACTCATATAAACCATCGGAGACCCGATAGCGCTAAAAGTGACCTTTAATTTCATCACTAGCTAACCCAACTGACCTGGAATTTAAAATTAATTTGTTTTAATTTTGTATATGTTTAATCACGAGAAAAAAGACATTTTCTTCGACCTGGATCATACCATATGGGATTTTGATAAAAATGCCGAAGAAAGTCTGCACGAGTTATATTTTAAATACAAGTTTGATCACTTGTTCAATCAAGAGTCATCCACTCGTTTTATAGAAACTTATACGGTTAACAATCATCGCCTTTGGGGGCTCTATCATCACGGAAAGATATCAAAACCAGAACTCAGGAAAGCACGCTTTGCCGACACCTTTACTGAGCTCGGTGTCGATCCGGAGTTGTTTCCTGAAGAATTCGAACTGGAATACCTCGCTATCTGTCCCAAAAAAACAAATCTGTTTCCACATGCACATGAAACCTTGGCTTATTTGGGTGACAGATACAATCTTCACCTGATATCGAATGGTTTTAAAGAGGCCTGTGAGACCAAACTGGAAAAGAGCAACCTCAGCAAATATTTCAAACATATTTTTATTTCGGAAGTCATCGGCGTGAATAAACCGGACCCCCGAATATTTGAGTTCGCTATGACGACTGCTCAAGCTCGGGCGCAGCAATCACTGATGATTGGAGATAACCTGGATGCCGACATCCGTGGAGCCGTAAATGTAGGCATGGATGCCATTTTCTTTAACCCAAATGTTATTGAAAAACCGGACGATGTATCACATATGATTATCGACTTAAAAGAGTTACAATCGATACTATAGCAAATAGAAAAAGCAGCTTAAAGCTGCTTTTTCTATTTTAGAACCTTAACGGTAATATTCTTAAACCAGACATCATTTCCATGATCCTGAAGACCGATAAGCCCTGATTTGCTATCGCCACCAACATGGCTCAACAATTCAAAAGCCAAAGGCCATTTTTCTTCACTGAATTTACTTTTTTGCAATAAATCAATCCACGACTTATCCCATAATGTATATTCAACAACCTTTACACCATTTTGAAAATGCTCGACCTTGCCATTGTTTACTCTGATCTTAACCTTATTCCACTCGCCATACGGTTTACCATTCTGCGGCTTGGCAGGAATCATATCGTACAATGAAGTCGATTTACGGTTTCCATCTACCCCCATTTTAGCATCAGGATGGTTTTCATTGTCCAGGACCTGGCATTCTGGAGACGAGATATAAATCGGCTGTCCTTCCACTTCCTTCGCTAAAAAGAAGATACCCGAATTTGCTCCTTTAGCAACTTTCCATTCCATCTCCAATTCGAAATTCTTAAAATCATGAGCAAAGACCAAATCTCCGCCTTCTTCTTTACCAACATTAGCTTGGCTATCAAATTTGATCGCCCCCTCATTAATTACCCATCTTTTCGGGACTACGGTCTTATCATATCCTCTCCAGCCTTCCAGCGAAGTACCATCAAAAATAACATAGGCTCCAGCTTTATTCTTTTTAAATTTCTTGATATCTACACGAGGTAAATCTAAGATTTTGTAAGCAGGAACCTCTTTTTTTGCTTGCGCTACGGCAGTATTAAGATGTGCTGAAAAAGCAATCACCGATACCGCAAGAACTGTTTTTAATAACTTCATTCTTTTTAGTTTTAGGTTTGTTTTAAAATTAAATTTAAGCATTTGAGTGTATAAAGAGGAATATTTTTTAATATTCCTCTCCACCGCCCATTTCATTTGTATTTGACTCTTTCTTCTTTGATTTGTTTAAATCTTGGCTACCAAACCGATAGGAAAGTGATAAAGTTACCATCCGCTTCATCCAACGGTGCTCAAAATTGGATATAAGTTGAGAGGTTTCTGTCACACCATTCATTTTCCGCGAATTAAATACATCTCTAACATTCAACATAATTGAAGCTTTCTTCTTAAACACATCTTTTTTCAAGGCCAGATCCATACCTTTCATTGCATTCATCTGTCCCTGAGCCATTACACGGGAAGAATTATACTCGCCGCGCACTTGTGCAGAAAATGTTGGCGTAAAACGATAATTAGCGGTCAGATTAGCATTATAAGCGAAATCATTTCGTTCTTTAATATCATAGTCCGGGTTTGCATTATACTGAATGTGGATCAAATTGAGATTAAATGTAAAGTCAAAATCCTTCGTTGCGTTGATCTTTGAAATAAACTCAAAACCCGAAAGATTACGACTGGTCATATTCTCCCATCTACTGTATGTTCTTCCATCCTCTATCTTGTAAACAAATGGCTGAATAACCTCACTTGCGTGATTGAAATAAGCCGAAGATATGAGGTTTACTTTACCAAAGGTTTTGGCAAAGCTCATTTCCAAACTGTGCACATCTTCCGGTTTCAGATTCGGATTTCCCTGACGATAATTTAAATCATCGGATACGTTTAAAAATGGGTTAACTTGCCAACCACGAGCCCGTTGAACACGGCGCGAGTAGCTAAATTGAACTTTATCCCCATTTTCACCAACATCGTAGGTTAAAAACAGTGTTGGATATAACCTGAAAAATTTCTGTTTAGCATTGGATTCCGTTTCCACAGCAGCTGGATCCTTGGAGAAATAGGTAGACTTCAGCTCAAATTGTTCTCCACGTAGTCCGATTTGATAGCCAATTTTATCCGTTAATTTATTTTGATAATTCGCATAGATCGCATGGACTGTACTCGTGAAATCAAAATCGTTGCTGATTCTATAATCTGGCACATAGTTACCTATAGAATCGAGTGATCTGGAAAACTGGGTATCAAATGACTTTCTGATTTGAGAACGGTAACCCGCCTCAAATTTGCTTACTTCAGAGAAAGGTAAAACATAATCTAATTGAAGGTTGATATTCTTGCCATCCTCAGACGTAACATTCTTCCGTGAAGTGGCCTTCCGTCCATCGGTATAATTTTGAGAAAAATCATTTGTACCATCTTCCTTGTCTCTTCCATAACTTGCATTCCCCGTCAACTCCTCTCCTTCTCGCTTAAATTGATGTTTAAAATCAGCATTTAATTCATAACCCAGATCGTCCTCAAATTGCGTTGAATTTCGAACACTCGTTCCTGTCATCTGCGATTGCTTGAAGAACTCATAATTCAAGTCCTCTATTCGCTTGTTATCACGTATACTTAAATTACCCGAAAAACTCAATGAAGTTCGATCTGACATATTATAATCAAACCCAGCTTTTACCGTATGGCTATTGCCCTTTCTTGACGATTCGGATTCGCTATAATTACGCGTGCTATCACCAAAAAACGTGTTGTCCGTTTTCCCACTTCCCAACATGTTTCGTTTATTGAAGTTATAGGATCCGAAGTAATTGAATTTCCGATCACGATAATTCAATGTTATACCAGCCATATAATTATCATAAGAACCAGCGGATGTATTTATCGATCCGTTCAGCCCTGTTCGAATATTTTTCTTTAAAACAATATTGATAATCCCAGTTTGGCCCTCTGCATCATATTTAGAGGATGGATTTGTGATGACTTCAACTTTTTCAATTGAATTGGCAGGTAGACTCTGAAGCAAAGAAGTTACATCATTTCCTGCTAAAGCAGACTCCCGGCCGTCGATTAAAATCTTCACACTACTTGATCCACGCAAACTGACCGATCCATCCTGATCAACTTGCAAAGTGGGAACATTAGCAAGCACATCAGTCGCTGTTCCACCCGCGCTGACCAAACTCTCACCTACATTGAAGATTTTACGGTCTATACCAATCTGCATGGCTGGAGCTCGTCCTTCAATAACAACTTCATTCAACATATTACCCGTAGGTTTCAAAGCAATTCGACCTAAGTCCTTACTTTTACCCCCTAAGACCGCTATACTATCTATAGTTTGTGTTTCGTAGCCAACATAAGTGATACGGACAATATATTTACCAGGTTTAATATCAGACAACAAAAGGAATCCTTGGGATACAGACTGTCCCCCCTTAACAAGAACGTTACTATGGGCGTCCAAGAGCGCGACACTAGCCGATGAAATAGGTTTAGAGGTTTCGCTATCAACTAAAATAGCTTTGATTTGACCTGTTTGAGCAAAAAGGACAACAGGTAAAAAGAATACAAATAAGAAAGATTTAAACGATTTAGCGTAAAAAAACATGCTTCAGCTTAGTTTATAAGTTATAGTGCAAAGAAAACTAAAACTTATAGACAAAATTGAAGCGTAACCATATTATTACGGTAACAAAAGAATAGTAAATTACTCCACAGAAACAGTCAATCCCTCGGCTTTCAGAATTTTACGATAGATTTCCATCTCCGTATAGGTGCCTTCCAATACAGCACATTTCCCCTCAGTGTGTACTTTCCAGGCAATCTTCTCAGCTTGCTTCTCGGTATATTGTAAATGATAGATGAGACAATGAATCACATGTTCAAACGTATTGGTTTCATCATTCCACAAAATGAGTCGATTAGACTCTTTCACAGAGGCTAATATCTCTTCTAACGTAAAGGTTTCTTCAGCAGTTTGGGTACCCATGCTGCAAAAATAGAATATTTTTTTCTAAATTAACGATAATATAAAAGGGAAGAATACAATCAATTAGAGGAATTTATTATGTTACAGTCAAAAATTGCAGGAATTGGCTATTACGTTCCAAAAAATGTATATACCAATAATGACCTAACACGCTTTATGGATACCAGTGACGAATGGATTCAAGAACGAACTGGCATTAAAGAACGTAGATATGCAGACCGAATAGGCGAAACCACCACCACTATGGGGGTCGAAGCCGCTAAAATTGCCATCGAACGAGCCCATATTACACCTGAAGATGTCGACTTCATCATCTTTGCCACCTTATCGCCAGATTATTATTTCCCGGGCTGCGCCGTTCTACTGCAACGGGAAATGAAGATGAAGGAGGTCGGGGCGCTGGATATTAGAAACCAATGTTCAGGTTTTATATATGCACTTTCTATTGCCGATCAATTTGTCAAAACAGGGATGTACAAAAATGTGCTAGTGGTTGGTTCGGAGAAACACTCTTTTGCACTTGACTTTTCTACGAGAGGACGAGCCGTTTCTGTTATTTTCGGCGATGGTGCCGGAGCAGTGGTTGTGCAACCCACAGCCGAAAACGGCAAAGGAATCCTGAGCACGCACTTACATTCAGACGGAGACGATGCCGAAAAGCTAGCTATGTATTATCCCGGTGCATCCAGTGGAATTTGGCTGGATAAAATGCCCGATTGGCCGGACCAAGAATTGGGAGGATTATTGATGACCAAGGAGATGCTCGAAGATGGGACTGCGTTTCCAAATATGGATGGACAGGCCGTCTTCAAAAAAGCTGTTGTCAAATTCCCTGAGGTTATTCATGAAGCACTAGCAAAAAATAATTTAAAAACTAATGATATCGATTTATTAATTCCACATCAGGCCAATCTTCGCATTTCGCAATTTGTACAGAAAACACTTGGATTAAGGGAGGATCAGGTATTCAACAATATTCAGAAATATGGTAATACCACTGCAGCCTCTGTACCGATAGCACTATGCGAGGCTTGGGAAGAAGGAAAGATTAAAGACGGTGATCTCGTATGTTTGGCAGCTTTTGGAGCAGGATTTACGTGGGGTTCAGCCTTAATTCGATGGTAAAAAATAGCATATATAAAAAAGGTGATAATCTTTCGATTATCACCTTTTTTATATATTTCCAAATAAAGGATTATCCGTTTGATAATGCCGCTGCACCAGATACGATCTCCGTCAATTCTGTTGTAATTGCAGCTTGACGTGCCTGGTTGTAAGATAGCTTCAGTGATTTGATTAAGTCACCGGCATTCTCTGTAGCTTTATCCATTGCCGTCATACGTGCTCCATGCTCAGAAGCATTCGAGTCTAAAACAGCTTTGTATAATTGAATCTTGATTGCTTTAGGAATCAATTCCTCGATAATCTTCTCTTTGGAAGGCTCGATGATATAATCCACCTCAGCTTCTATTTTTGCTTTATGCGTATGTTGTTTGTTTTCTTCCGCAGGTAATAATGGTAAAATCTGTTCTGCAGTCAACTCTTGAACTGCAGCATTTTTGAACTGATTATAAACCACTTCAACACGATCAAAATTACCTTCTTTGAATTGCTCCATGATAAATTCAGTCACCACAGATACAGAACCAAAATTTAAATCAGAAAACAAATCAGAGTGATTAGCTACCACATTGAAGTTACGTTTCGAGTAGAAGTCATAACCCTTTTTACCAATACCAATGATACTCAAATTGCCCTTAGCATGTTGCTCAGCATATTTGTTAAAGATCAAGTTATTAGTCGTTTTGATAACATTTGCGTTGAATGCTCCAGCCAAACCTCTATTAGAAGAAACAACAACGATTAATACCTTATTTGGCTCGCGATCCACTGTAAAAGGAGAGTTACTTCCCTCAACACTCGCAGAAACATCCGCCAAAATATCTCTTAGTTTATTCGCATATGGGCGCAATTGTAAGATAGCGTTAGTAGCGCGCTTCAATTTAGCAGCCGAAACCATTTTCATAGCTTTCGTGATCTGCTGTGTTGATGATACCGAGGTAATCCGGTTTCTTACTTCTTTTAAATTTGCCATATTTGTTTTAAGTATTAAGTACCTAGTATTGAGTATTGAGCCTAGTCAATAGACTCAATACCAAATACTCATTACTATTAATATTTTGATGCTAAATCCTTAGCTACTGTTTCTAACACTGCAGTTAATTCATCGGAGAACTTATTAGCTTTGAAAGCTGACAATACTTCTGGATGACGTTGTTCCAATTGAGTCAAGAATTCTTCTTCAAATTCTCTCACTTTATTTACAGGAACATTACGCAATAAACCTTTAGTTCCGATATAAATAATCGCAACTTGTTTCTCTACAGAAACTGGAGAATATTGACCTTGTTTCAAGATCTCAACGTTACGAACACCTTTATCTAAGACAGATTTAGTAGCAGCATCTAGATCAGAACCGAATTTCGCAAAAGCTTCCAATTCACGGTACTGAGCTTGATCTAACTTTAATGTACCAGATACCTTTTTCATCGGTTTGATCTGCGCATTACCACCTACACGAGATACAGAGATACCTACGTTGATCGCTGGACGAATACCTGCGTTAAACAAGTTAGACTCCAAGAAAATCTGACCGTCTGTAATTGAAATTACGTTGGTTGGGATATATGCAGAAACGTCACCAGCTTGGGTTTCAATGATCGGAAGGGCAGTTAATGAGCCACCGCCTTTGACCAAGTGTTTGATCGATTCAGGTAGATCATTCATGTTGCGCGCGATATCATCTGAAGAGTTGATTTTCGCTGCACGCTCCAACAAACGACTGTGTAGATAAAATACGTCACCTGGGTATGCTTCGCGGCCCGGTGGACGACGTAACAATAAAGAAACCTCACGGTAAGCTACAGCTTGCTTAGACAAATCATCATAAACGATCAATGCTGGACGACCTGTATCACGGAAAAACTCACCGATAGCAGCACCTGACATTGGTGCATAAAACTGAAGTGGAGCTGGATCAGCAGCAGATGCAGCCACAACTACTGTATAAGCCATAGCACCTCTTTCCTCCAATGTACGCACGATATTCGCAACTGTAGAATTCTTTTGACCTACGGCAACGTAGATACAAAATACAGGTTCTCCTGCATCATAGAATTCTTTTTGGTTCAAGATTGTATCGATACAAACAGCTGTTTTACCTGTCTGACGGTCACCAATAACCAACTCACGTTGACCACGACCTACTGGAATCATTGCATCGATCGCTTTAATACCTGTTTGTAATGGTTCAGTTACCGGTTGACGGTAGATAACACCCGGAGCTTTACGCTCGATAGGCATTTCATACAAATCACCTTGAATAGGTCCTTTACCATCGATTGGTTGACCTAAAGTATTTACAACACGTCCCAACAAGCCTTCACCAACTTTGATGGATGCAATACGGTTGGTACGTTTAATAGTATCTCCTTCTTTGATCTCATCCGAAGGACCTAAAAGTACAACACCAACGTTGTCTTCTTCTAAGTTTAATACAATACCTTGTAATCCGTTATCAAATTCAACCAACTCACCGGACTGAACTTTAGTTAAGCCGTAAATACGAGCAATACCGTCACCTACAGCAAGTACGGTACCCACTTCCTCTAGTTCGGCTTCTGATTTAAAGCCCGACAATTGCTCTCTTAGAATTGCCGAAACTTCATCTGGTCTTACCTCTATCATTTTAATTATTATAAGGGGTTTTTTGATTTATTTTACTTCAAGTATCAGAACAAATTAATTATTCTGATTCAAATATCTTTCCAATTTATTCAACTTACCAGCAATACTTGCATCAATTTGGCGATCGCCGATATTGACTACAAATCCACCGATCAAACTATGATCAACTTTATTGATCAATATCACTTGAGCGTTGGTTTCCTTCGCAAGTACATCTTTCATCGCTGCCAAATTAGCTTCAGAAAGTGGCGCTGCAGATGTAACTGTAGCTTTCACAATTCCTTTTACCTCGTTATACTCACGAATAAATTCTTGAGAAGTGGCATATACAATCTCGCCACGACCTTTGTTGATCATGATCTTAAAGAATGCCAAGATATTGGGATTGATCTTATCTTTAAATAGCGCATCCAATATGTTTTTCTTCTTGTCCAAAGGAACAATAGGATTGGCAAAAACAGCTTGCAATTCTGTACTGGATTTTAAAACAGCAATGAATGAATCCATATCCGCCTTGACTGTCTCCAGTGAGCCTTGCTCGCTAGCCAAGTCAATTAATGACTTAGCGTATCTTGATGCTACTTTAAATACTGACATAATTCTATTTCGTAATTTGAGTGACCGGATTAGTTCAATTTAACGTCATTAAGCAAATCTGCTACTAGAGCTTCTTGCTTTCCTTGGTCCTCAAATTCTTTGTTTAACACTTTACGAGCAATATCCAAAGACAAAGAAGAAACCTGAGACTTAACCTCAGCCAAAGCTTTGTTCTTTTGTTCGTTGATCTCGATTTTTGCTTGTGCAATCAATTTTGCACCTTCAGCCTGTGCTTGCGTTTTTGCCTCAGTTACAATCTTATCTTTAAGTTCTTTTGCTTCCTTAAGGATAACATCGCGTTCTGCGCGAGCTTCTTTTAGTAATTGTTCGTTCTCATTTGTTAAACGAGCCATTTCTAATTTCGCTTTTTCAGCAGCCTCTAAAGCACCTGCAATACCTTTTTCACGTTCGTCTAGGGCATCAACAATTGGTTTCCAAGCGAATTTACCTAATAAAAAGATAATAACCACAAGGACGATGACCATCCAAAAAAACAAACCGTACGAAAACGAATGTATTAATTTATCCATTGTTATACTATATAATGATAATTCTTATTTTTTAAGATTCAGGAATAATATAACCTGCAACCAACCGTTGCAGGTTATATTATAAAACCGTTGTGACTATTTACCTAATAATAAAGCACCGAATGCTAAACCTTCAAGTAAGGCACCAATGATAATCATTGCAGTTTGGATTTTAGATGCTGCTTCTGGTTGACGAGCGATAGCTTCCATTGCAGAACCACCAATTTTACCTAAACCTAAACCTGCACCGATAACGATTAAACCGGCTCCAATTAAATTGTACATAATGTATGATTTGAATAATTAAAAAATTTACTAATTAATGATCGTGATGTTCTTCAACAGCCATACCGATAAATAAGGATGACAACATCGTAAAAATAAATGCTTGTAAGAATGCTACCAATAATTCGATAACCATCAAGAAGATTGTCAAGAACATGGAAACACCGATACTACCCACTACAGTCAATTGGTGTTGCAATAAATAAACAATTGCAATCAGTCCCATTACGACAGTGTGACCAGCTGTAATATTTGCAAACAAACGTACCATCAACGAAAATGGTTTTGTAAACAATCCCAATACTTCAATTGGTGCTAAAACAAATTTAAATGGAACCGGAACACCTGGCATCCAAAAAATATGCTTCCAGTAGTTTGCGTTTGCTTTGATATTGACAATTAAGAATGTAAAAAGAGCCAAACATAAAGTGACTGTGATGTTTCCTGTAACGTTAAACCCTAGTGGTGTCAAACCAACCAAATTCAAAATCCAGATCAAAAAGAATACAGACAATAAATAAGGCATGAATTCCTTGTAACGATGACCAATGTTTGGAATAGCCATCTCATCACGTACATAGATAACCAAAGGCTCCAATACACGTCCAACACCTTTTGGCAAATTGTTAGCACCTTTTTTATACGTTTTAGCCAAACTAATAAATGCCCAAAACATTAAAAATGCAGCCAAAAACAAACCGACAACACTTTTAGTGATCGAGAAATCTAAAGGCATCGCTACAGATGGATGAAAATCAACAGCATCATGAATTTCATGAGAACCAATCACATAAGAAGTTTCAAATTCCTTTTTCTCTTCTTTTCCATCTTCATTTATAGTCATAACATAACTACCATCAGCATTTTTACGATACTCATGACCAGCCAAATTACCGGCAGCATCAGTCTTATAAATTTTTCCGTGGTACAATGCATAATACTGACCGTCAACCTCAGCAACTTTATTACCGTGATCGAATGCTGAAGCCATAAAAACTTTCAAGCCATTATCGATCAAAATAACGGGCAATGAAAAACCATAATGTTTACCTGTCTCTTCATCCGAAAAGAAGCTAAAATAATAATCATCTTGTAAGTGATGCTCAATATGGCTATTGATTTCCTCAGCCTGCGATTTTTCTCCGTGTGCATTCTCATTCGCCTTTGTTAAAAATGGCGCAACTGCAAACAGAATAACTGCTAAAAATTGAAGTGTTCTTTTAAGACTCACGATACTACTATTATGTTATTTAAAATTTTTTGCGAAAATACTATATATAAAGCACAAAAGCTACTTTAATATTACATTTTTTTGAAAAAACTATCGTTTTTCTCCCTTAGGATTTGTTTAAAGCCTTGTAAGCAAATATAACATCGTAAAAAAGGAATAAAACGACAACGATCAAATAGTTATATTTTAAAATATCAGCCTGCGGTTTTGCCAACCCATTATGGATGTATACATAATTTAGGACAAACTTTAAAGTCAATAATCCCAAGAAAACAAAACCAACATACTGCGGAAATTTCTGCGAACAGTAACTTATCCCCACCATGATGATCACGGATAATATCAGTTGAAAAATATAAATTTCATACAATGGAAAATGTAGATCTTCCAAGGAATGAATACCATCAAAAGATTTTAATAAAAAGAAATGAACGGCAAAAATCAAAACCGCTACAAAAAATAAAATAAGGGTCTGCTTTATATATACTATCATCTATCGTTTAATCGATTCACTTGTCTAATGACTTGATATAGAGAAATTCCAATCCCGCCAAGAGTACAGATCTTCATCCATAGTTGGTTCTCCGCATGAAACTTACCGTCCAGCCAATCCCCTAATAAATAAAATACATAAATGGTAAAAACCATCTGGGTTGAAATAGTCGTCAGCACAAGCCACTTGTTAGGATCTTTCTTGTCTTCCATAAGCAATCTTAAGGTTATCAATGGGCTTTCAACAAACTATATCACACAATTTGTTACAAATATACGCTATAAATTTTTATTGCCTACAATCCCAAAACTTTTTGTCCAATTTTAATATCCGGATAATCAATATCCACGCCCAAAAGCATCTTAAGTTCCGAAGAGGATTTATCCGGATTTGCACGAATAACACCAAGAATACGATCCAACTTCTCCTGCTCGATCAACTCTGTTGCTTCCACTTCCGTACCAACAAAATTAATTAAATGTCCATATATCGTACCTGCGACCATCCCGCGCTTAACCGCTATATCAGCAATGCTCATACCATCTTTAAACATTTCTAAGGAAATCTCCTTTGTATCCAACTTCTTCGGCCCTTCTTCATCTGCACTTTGCGCAGCCAATTCATCTTTTTCTTTGGTCTTCACACTAGCAGCAACATCGAGCATCGCTGTTTGAAAATCTTCCCGTTTTGAAAGCGTATCAGCAATAAGTAGACAATGTTGCAACTGCTCGCGTTTTCGCTTGTAATCAAGCAATAATGCTTTTAACTCATCAATATATTTCTTCGTACGTTTTCGTATCTGGTACTCCTCAATATGTTTGGTTAAAGCCTCAATCAGATCTACATCCATTTTCGGTAAAAACCAATTGACCGCAGCAGTAGAACGTTCACAGATGACATCATAATCGATTGCGTTTTTATCCCGCAACAAATCATACAGTACAACAATAAATTTATGTGCAACTTTCTCTTGGTTCTGAAGGTGTTTGACCAATTGTTGGAAAAATAATACGGCTTGTTCCTTTCCATCAATATTACGCTCTTCAAGTGATTTCAGCAGCTCCGAAGTCTCGGCCAATAGTCCGTCCCAACGGAAACCGTGCATTAAAATCTGACCAAGATAATTCCGTTGGCATTGCTCCAAAATCTCATTGACGTCCGCCTGCCCCTGAGCACGCTGTGCAAATTCGACCACTTGGTAATCGGTACGGATGGCATAAGAAGGGATAATGGATTTTAATACAAGTCCATCTAAACTCGTTAAACGGCTCAATGCAACGTACACCTGTCCCGCGGCAAACGAGGTCCCTGCGTCAATGATCGCTTTTTGAAAAGTTAAACCCTGACTTTTATGAATAGTGATAGCCCAAGCCAATCGAAGTGGAAATTGCGAAAATGTACCCAATATCTCCTCTTTAATCTGATCTTGCCCCTTATCGTAATTATACCGAATATTCTCCCAGGTCTCCCTTTTTACCGTTACAGATTCCGGCCCATCAGGAAATGTAACCGTTACCGTGCCCTGCACCGTATCGATGTCCTTTACCGTACCGATCTTTCCATTGTAATATTTACGTTCATCACCGGAATCGTTTCGAATAAACATCACCTGAGCCCCTATCTTTAAGGACAACGTTTCTTCAGCAGGATAGGAGCCCTGCGCAAAATCGTCCTTTACAACTGCTTTAAGATTTAACATTTTACCCGATAATGAAGCCAGCTTGGCTCCATTTATTTCATCCGCATTTCGATTATGGGAGGTCAATGTAATATACTGTTCCTCTTCATTTGGAACAAAGTCCTGTTGATAATAACCATTTAAGGTCGTGAGCATGTCACTTGTACACTGATTGTTTCGTATGGCATTCAAAATTGAAATAAAACCTTCATCTTGTTGACGATAGATTTTATTGAGCTCTAACATCACCAGCGGATTATCCCTCAAAATTTTAGCATTAAAGAAGAAAACAGAAGAATAATGATCCCGCAAAACATTCCATTCGGCATCTTTCACAACTGGCGGCAACTGGTACAAATCTCCGATAAACAGCACCTGTAATCCACCAAAAGGCCGCATATCGCGACGAACAGATTGCAGAATTACATTAATCGCATCTAATGTATCTGCACGGACCATCGAAACCTCATCAATCACCAAAAGCTCTAGCTCCTGCAAGATGGCCCGACGCTGCTTGGTCAATTTAATCGTGCTGAATAAACGTGATTTATTGTAGATATGACTATCCTGTTCGTCCCAACGTAACTCATAATCTTCAATAAAAGTCCCAAAAGGAAGCCAAAATAAAGAATGTAAAGTTGTTCCGCCCGCATTCATCGCCGCAACACCTGTAGGTGCAGTAATAGCCATCTTTTTGTAGCTATGCTCACGGATATACTTCAAGAAAGTCGTTTTTCCGGTACCCGCCTTTCCTGTAATAAATACATTCTGGTTCGTTTGGTTAACAAAAGCAACAGCCTGCATAAATGCAGTATTTTCCCGATCGACTTGAAAGTTTGACATATCCTGAAATTAGATTGATCACAAAATTAGCAATTTCATTTTTAACTTCACGCGATATAGTATAGCTTAGGGTATCTAACGCAGCTCCATTATAAAGGATTTAGATTAAGCTAAAACGGTTAACTTAAAATATTAAATGGATTTTTTTTATATTTAGCAACTGAATTAACGAATAACAAATTTTTAGAATTTTTAATATGGCTATAGATAAAATCGCATTGTTTGAAAAAGTACAGGAAATGCTGACATCCAAAGGTTTTCGTATTGATAAATCAGATGCTGCACGCCCTTGGGGAGGATTTTTCGTAATCGACGAATCCCAAGCGCAAGAATTTGCCGATGAGTACTTCGGCGGAATGGATGTACAAGAATTAAGAATCTCAGGAAAATTAAGTCCAAAAATTTTAATTGTTGCACCAGAAAAAAGACTTTCATGGCAATATCACCACCGTCGTGCCGAAATATGGCGTGTTATCCAAGGTAACGTAGGTGTTATGGTTTCTGACACCGATGAAGAATCGGTTGTTTCAACCTTGAAAGAAGGCGAAACAATTAGATTACGCCAAGGACAGCGTCACCGTTTAATTGGATTGGATGGCTTCGGTATTCTAGCCGAGATCTGGCAACACACCGATGCCAACAACCCTTCTGATGAAGACGATATTGTTCGCGTACAAGATGATTTTGGCAGATAGTAGTCCCACAGGACCATGACCACCAAAACAAAGATTCCCAATCAACAATTGGGAATCTTTGTTTTTATCCCTAACATAAAATGCGATAGCAGCTGATTCACTCGCCCTACAGGTCCATTTCATCGCTTCTATCCAAGCTCCTATACCTCCTGTATCCATTTCAGGTATTCCATAGCGCAATTCATTAGAAGAGAATATTAATTTTTATTATTTTAGTAGAGATATAATCAACTATGATATGATGAGTAACGACGATACTAAAAGAGGATCCAGTATATTAAACAGTCTAAAGAAATTAATTTTTGAGGACGATCAGCCGCAGCAAACGCCACCGGCACAAGCCCCTCCAGCACCAGCTACTAACGCTGCTCCAGAAAGACCCCATGTACCTCCGGCATATTCATCGCCGACGGCCCAGGCTCCAACTGGAAAAACACCGCCCCCAATCCCTATAACAGCCAATGATGGAACAACCGATCTCAAAGAAATGAAATTAAAGGTCTATGCCATTCTTGAAAAACTCAACGAGCAGGGTGTCGATTTTTTCGAAGTATGGAACGCTGCTGCCGCAATGGGAAAAGTAGAGGAAAACACATTAAAAGCGGCCTATACTTCATTGAAATTTGTAGACAGTTCGTTAACCAAGGATAAACTGGTAGCAACTGGCACAAATTATGCTAATAAATTGAAAGAAACCATTGCCAAAGAATCGGAACAAAAACAGGCTGAAAAGAAAAAGACTGAACAGGACCGAACCATGGAGATTGCAAATCTGAACACTGAAATCAAAACAATAACGGAGAATATCGCCAAATTGCAATATGATCTACAGAAAAAACAACTCGCTTTGGCACAAATTAATGAAAAGTACGAACCAAGGATTAAAGATATCGAACAAAAAATAAACATCGGCAACGCGGCCGTTGATGAAGTGGTCACCGAAATCAACACTGCATTGCGTATGATTAATCAATCAATAACATAAAAACAAATCAATGGAAAGAAAAGATCAGTATGTTAATATTCCAGCTGAGATAAAGACGCAACTTCCGATATTTCAAGTACTAGGCGATCATCTGCCTGCACAATTAAAATCACCAGAAGCGAAGAAGACAGCTTCGTCGATCTTCTTTTGGGCACTTTTACTTGGTGGAGCCTTTGCTTTTTTCAAGTACTTACCGATTATGCTGGAATATGCCGGAAAAAGTATTCTTTTTGTGATATTCAGTATAATCCTGATTACCTTATTATTGCTAGCGCCAAAGATCATTGCGCTATTGCACCGATTGGGAACCGTCCTACTTTTTAAAGGTGAAAAATCCATCATTAGAAATAACCCTATCGAAACCTTACAACTGTTATCAAGAGATGCAAAAGACACCCTGAAACGTGTGAAGGAAAAAATCAGCAATGTAGACGGTGTCCGGATCGACATGATTCAAAGCGGTGAAACTGCTCAAAAAACAGCCGAAGAGAAGTACACCTATGCGAAACGTTTCACCGCAGAAGCGGCTAATCTCGACGAGAAATCAAAGGAGGAAACGAGCAAAAATAATGCAGAGAAGGCCAATGCTTATGCAAGAGATGCCAAAGAAACCCGTACCAAAGCATTTCTATTGGGAAAAGAAGGTGAATCTGAAGAACAAAATGCGCGCAGTTATGTCCAATATGCCAATCAATTTGCAAAAGTATTGGAAGTCCTAAAAGATAATGAAAGCGCAGCGCGTATCTATGTCAGCACTTTAGATAGCAGCATTTCCATTATTTCCAAGAAGCTGGAAGCCACGCAAAAGATGAAAAATGCCACCGATGGCCTAGCCGATGTGTTCAATATTAAAGATGGCTGGGCATTTCAAGAGGCCATGAATGCCGCAACAGGTGCCATCAGTCAAAATATTGCCTCTATCCGATCGAATCTTGATTTCTTGGATCAAAACAACAACATCACCGTGGGTGGTACGCCTACTCAAGGTGAACTGGAAGAGTTTATCCGCAAAGTTGACGAACGTAATCTAAATGTATTAAACGTAACGCAAATGGCCGATGCCAGCTATGAACTCAAACCCGAAGAAAAAGTAGATAAAGGATTTACATTACTCGATTAATATTAACTAAAATCAAACTTATTATACGAACATTATGGAAGAAAAATCAACATGGGCAAGATTAAGATGGCCAATCAAAGCAATTATCATCGCCTTACCTATTCTCGCAATTGGTTATTGGGCCATTCAATCGGGCAAATTTGATGCTAATTCGACAGTCCAAACAACGGATTCAACAAGCAATAATGGTCATGCGGCCGCACCTTCATCAGGCTCAGAAACGACTCGTTCATTCAACTATCAACCCGAAAAACCAGTCGATGGCGAATACAAGGGTGTCGTTGAAGTGGGCGCTTCGGGTTTCAATTCCTTTGTCGTCAATATGGACAAAGAAAATCGCTGGGAGATCATTTCCAAAGACTTCGGAAAGTCATTTGCCTACGAAGGATTGGCAAATACGGAAGACATCCGTAAAGGACTAAAAGATTATATAGGCATGATGCTCGATAAAGGCGTCAAATCCAAAAACATACATTTCGTCATTAGCTCCGGAGCCCAGAAAGAACCTAAAACTTCAGTTATCAGTGCTGAACTAAGAAAAATGGGCTTTGTGGTCAACTTGGTTACAGCAGAGCAAGAAGGAAAATTAGCGTTAAAATCTGTCCTGCCGAAAGCTTACGAAGATAATTCATTTGTTGTTGACATTGGCTCCGGTAACACCAAAATTTCCTGGATTGACGGTGACACAAAATCGGTAGAAGCACCTGGTGCAAAATATTATGAAAAAGACCTTAAAGATGACGCTGTCTATACAGAAGTAAAAAAATTAGGCGAGAAAATTCCTTCAAATAAAAGAGAGGTTTGTTTTATTATAGGCGGGGTTCCTTTTGAACTAGCATCACAGACACGCCAAGGTGAAGAGCGTTTTACGGTTTTGAACGATCCAGCATCCTACAAAGCTGATAAAATAAAAACAAAAAGCGGTGTCAACATCTATAAAGCAATTAAAGATGCAACCAATTGCGACACCTTCGTATTTGATTGGGATGCCAATTTCACGATCGGATTCTTACTTTCACTAAACAAATAGTCAAGACGATTAGCATAAAAAAAGCGCTGTTCTCTTTTATTGAGAACAGCGCTTTTTTTATAACCTTTTTTGTTATCCCATAAAACTCAAGAGATACAACACAATAATGATCGCCAATACCAAAAAAGCGATTTTCCAAAAGCTATAAGGTCTTTGTCCATAAACTTTTCCGTTAAATGCATTGACCATGATCTGATAACTCTTTCCTTTGTACTGATAAGCTGATAACCATACAGGTAAAAGAATATACTTCAATTTAATGGATTTAAAATCGCTATCAATAGAATCAATATCCTGTGTATCACCACCGATGTCATGCTCAACCTGACGTTCGATTTCCCGATCCATTATAGTCCGGGCAGTCTCCGCCGCTTTTACATGATCCACACTAAAGGTTTCAGCGATAAAGCCACTTAAATATTGCTCATTGAAAGGTTTTAGGTAGCCCAAATTCCAAGGTCCGATTTTATCAGAGAACTTTTCGGGAAGAGATGTTGATCCCGAAATGACAATATCCTTAAATTGACTATAGATACTACCTGAAGCTGGATACCAATTTGTTCGTCTTTCTTCGTATTCTTCCGTCTCGCCATCCGAATTGCGTCTTGTACGCGTCACATAATAATATTCTCCACGTGATCCTACGTAATCAGATTGTACATCTGCATCATAGGACCAAAATGGCACATACACCCCTTTTAAACGATCATTTCTTGAATTAAAAATTCGCTTAAAGTCATTCGGAGCGAACCATATCTTACCCGCCCATTGTGTCAATAGCCTAAAAGCATTTTTGTAATCAACGGAAAAGGGAACAAGACCATGTGGCTTCAAAATACGCTTTTGCTGATGGTCAATTACCAATGGTGAAGCACAAAAAGCACATAAATCTGCCGTAACATGAGGATTCAAACGCGAGTTTGCGCCACAGTTACTACAATGCACAACTTCAGCCAAATAGCTATAGCGCTCATCGGCGAGCCCCTCCATTGCTTGTCCAAAAACTTTATAATCTGTAGATTCAATATGCCCATCTTCCGGTAGCTGATCCGCTATTTCATTCCTGGTTCCACAATAGGAACACGCTAAATAGGACGTACCGGGCTGATAAGTCAAAATAGCACCACAGCCCTGACATTTTAACCCCTGCTCTATTTCGGAGGTTTTTTCTTCAAAACTCATAAAACTCGGTAATGCATTTTACCCTAAACTCCTGGTATCGTTGGCGGGTTCTGCGAAAACAGATCCTTTAATTCGACTACCTTTTCAGCCTCAATCCAGTTTTCAAGTCCCTCTTTCCAGACCAAGGTAGCAAGTGTCATCGTCCCCTCTTTTATCAGAGCGCGCAGCTGTTCCGAATCAAAGGGCCCTTCCTGTTTGCCTTTAACGGCCAGGTAATAAGCGACCGCTTTGGGCAATGGAGGAGGTCCAACGGCCCCTGCAGACGAAGCCGCAGCAGCTGATCCCGTACCAGTAGGATTATTCCCATCAAAACTATTTTGCTGAAATACATTACCCATTTGACCAACCATTCCTGCTCCCAACCCAGCACCAAATCCAGCACCTACAATCCCTCCACTACTGGGATTCTCAGCAGCTTTCTCCATTGAATTTGCGGCTTGGAATTGGGCATAGGCCCCCAGATTACCAACGACCCCCATACTGCTTCGCTTATCAAGGGCTTTCTCGACTTCTTCTGGGAATGAAATATTTTCAATTAAGAACTTCGTTAAGCTCAAACCCAACTCATCAAAATCAACCCCAATTTTTTGCTGTATCAAGGCCGAAACTTCATCATAGTTGGATGCAAGATCCAAGGCCGGTATCTTCGACTCAGCAATAGCATCCATCCCCCGCGATACCGCAATGTTTCGAAGCTGCTCTGTGATATCTTCAACTGTAAATACAGGCGTCGTCGCAACAAGCTGTTTCATAAAAACAGTAACGTCCTTCACCTGAAAAGAGAAATTACCGAAAGCCCGAAGTCGAATGGGACCAAATTCAGGATCCCGCAACATAATCGGATTTTTAGTTCCCCATTTCTGATTGACAAATTGTCGAAGGTTGACAAAATAAACATCGGCTTTGAATGGACTATTGAACCCATATTTCCAACCTCTGAGGGTTGTCATGATCGGCATATTCTGGGTCGTCAGTTCGTAACGACCAGGCTGAAAGACGTCCGCAACCACGCCTTCATTCAAAAATACCGCAGCCTGCCCTTCTCGCACAGTCAACTGTGCCCCCATTTTTATTTCATTCTGATACCGTGGAAACTTCCACACAATCGTATCTGTGCTATTATCGACCCATTCGATAATATCGACAAACTCATTCCTGATTTTATCAAATAATCCCATAAATTATTCTCTTTACAATTACTTACACTAAATGTAAACATTTCCCCGCAAACCGGCAATTTTCTCCAGCAGTACGCAAACTAGCGATATCTAAAAAATTTAGCCTTTTAAACTACTTATCGTAGTTTATTTTTTTTACTTTTGTTAGCTAAGTTCTACATTAATTTATGAGTACATATAACGAAGACAGCATTAGGTCCCTGGATTGGAAAGAGCATATCCGCCTCCGTCCGGGAATGTACATTGGAAAGTTGGGGGACGGTTCGGCCTATGATGATGGTATCTATGTTTTATTGAAAGAGGTCGTTGACAACTCAATTGATGAGTTTGTTATGGGTGCCGGTAAAACTATTGATATCACGGTAAACGAAAATAAAGTTTCCGTACGCGATTATGGACGTGGTATCCCAATTGGTTCTGTGGTTGATGTTGTTTCTAAAATCAATACGGGTGGTAAATATGATAGTAAGGCTTTCCAAAAGTCCGTCGGTTTAAATGGTGTCGGTACAAAAGCCGTAAATGCTTTGTCCAGTCAGTTTACCGTCCAGTCATACCGTCAAAATATAACACGCATTGCCCAATTCTCTAAAGGGGAATTAGTCAATGATGAACAAAAAGATACGACGCAACGGAATGGTACATCTGTAACATTCTATCCAGACGATTCTATTTTCAGAAACTACAAATACCGTCCCGAATTTGTAGAGAATATGATCTGGAACTATGTTTTTCTAAACTCAGGTCTTACGATCAACTTTAATGGGCAAAAGTTTATTTCTGAGCACGGACTAAAAGATCTATTGGAACGAAATATTGATGCCGAGTCCATGCGCTATCCAATTATCCACTTACGGGGGGATGATATTGAAATCGCGATGACTCACGGCCAGCAATATGGAGAAGAATATTATTCTTTTGTCAACGGTCAGCACACCACACAGGGTGGAACACACCAGGCAGCCTTCCGTGAAGCACTAGTCAAAACAATCCGCGATTTTTACAGAAAAGAATTTGACGCATCGGATATTCGTTCATCAATTATCGGTGCCATCGCCATCAAAGTGCAGGAACCCGTTTTTGAATCACAGACCAAAACAAAGCTAGGATCTCAAAGTGTAGGCCCAGAAGGCCCTACGGTAAGAGGATTTATCAATGACTTTGTTAAAAAAGCATTGGATGATTACTTACATAAAAATCCGGCTACGGCAGATGCTCTTCAAAAACGTATTCTTCAATCGGAACGTGAACGTAAGGATATCGCCGGTATCAAAAAACTCGCCAACGAAAGAGCGAAGAAAGCCTCTTTGCACAACCGTAAACTACGTGACTGTAAAGTGCACTTCAGCGATAAAAATGAACGTAACCAAGAAACAACGTTGTTTATCACCGAGGGGGATTCTGCATCTGGTTCTATTACCAAATCGCGGGATGTGCAGACTCAAGCTGTTTTCAGTCTGAAAGGAAAACCGTTAAACTCCTACGGTATGTCCAAAAAGATTGTTTATGAAAACGAGGAATTTAACCTCTTACAACATGCGCTTAATATTGAAGACGGTCTCGATGGATTACGCTACAACAATATCGTAATTGCTACCGATGCCGATGTCGACGGCATGCACATCCGCCTGTTGCTATTGACATTTTTCTTGCAGTTTTTCCCAGACCTTGTCAAAGCTGGCCACGTTTCCATCTTACAGACACCACTTTTCCGTGTCCGCAACAAAAAGGAAACGATCTATTGCTATTCCGATGAAGAACGACAAAAAGCAATCGCAAAATTAGGCGCTAAACCTGAAATTACCCGATTCAAAGGTTTGGGTGAGATATCACCTTCCGAATTTGGATTATTTATCGGAAAAGATATCCGTCTTGACCCGGTTATCTTGTCCAAAGACAATAAAATTCAACAGTTATTAGAATATTACATGGGCAAAAACACACCAGATCGACAAAAGCATATTGTCGAAAATCTGCGTGTTGAAGTTGACCTTGAAGAAGAACTAACAAAAAAAGCGGGTTAAAATAACCCGCTTTTTTAGCAACCTACAACCACCTTTCATGCACAACCAAACCTTAATTCTGATCCAATGTCAAGATGCCGTTGGATTGGTCGCCAACATTTCAAATACGCTGGCAAAATATCAACTCAATATTGTCACCATGCGTGAATATGTGGATGAAGAAGCCAACAAATTCTTCGTGCGTATCGTGTGTAACGGTATCGTGCCTGAGCAGAAACAGCTTTCGGATTCCCTTGCCGAAGTACTTCCCCCATCTGCTCAGATACAGATAAACCCCAATAACCGCAAAAAAATCGTCGTCCTCGTGACCAAAGAGCATCACTGCCTTGCCGATATCCTGGTACGTCAACACTTCGAAACATGGGGAGCCGAAGTACAGGCCGTAATTGGTAATTATGAATCATTACGCTCCTTTACGGAAAAGTTTGATATTCCTTTTCATTGCATCTCACATGAAAACCTAACAAAGGAAACATTCGAAAAACAACTGATCGCACAAATCCAAAACTATAATTTCGATTACATCATTCTGGCGAAGTTCATGCGAATCTTGTCTCCTCAGTTTGTCAGTACCTTTGAAAATAAACTGGTCAACATACACCATTCATTTCTACCCGCTTTTATTGGTGCCAACCCGTACAAGCAGGCTCATGCAAGAGGCGTTAAGATCATCGGTGCCACAGCGCATTTCGTTACCGACCAACTCGATGAAGGCCCCATCATCGTACAGGATATACGACATGTCAATCACACCTATACTGTAAAAGATATGGTAACTGCCGGCAAAGAAATAGAAAAGGCTGTTCTGAGCAGAGCAATTCGTCTGCTTAGTGAAGATCGTGTGATGCGCAACGATTACAAGACAATTGTATTTGAATAGTGATTACAATCATGTCCAGATAAAACAATCATTACTTTTTTTCAGCGTTATTCTCTATTATTTCGTAAAAGAAATATTTAAGAATGACGCATACTTTTCATATCCCCGTATTAGGCTTAGCTTTCTCCATCGACTCCGCACTTAAGGTCGCACAATATGGTATCTCCACCGTAATGTCTATTGTTGACGATGAACTCATCGAGCGCATGCGCCGCTATTACTGCGGACAATATCAAATCGTCTATCATCCGATCACTAAAACAGAAGAAGATTACCGGGCAAAAAGAATTACGGCCTATCTCAATCTCGTACACTTTGTGGTCAAGAAGCAAGTCGTGGCCTTGAAGCGTCAGCCCTTTACCGAAAATTCAGAACTTACCAAATATTTTCAGCTTTTACCCGAGTCACATCCTTCAAAACCGATTTATCACGCGATGGAAATGGAAACCAATCGCGCGATTAAAACCGAGCTGCAAGATCTATTGATCAATTATCTCAAACCGGGAGACATCGATGTTAATATTATGTCCAAAGTAGATAAAATGAATTACCAGGATGGTAACCTATTGGATCAGCGTTATTCTGATGCTTCAGCAGCCTTACGTGGTTTTGCAAATTCCAACTTGCATTCCTCCCTTATCCTTTCCGCAGGGATGAATCCACACCTATACGCTTACCTCGCTGAATTACCGGCTTTCTTCCCCAATAGTGAAGGTCTATTTGACAAAAAAGTCGTTTTGAAAGTAAGTGACTTTCGATCGGCGCTCATCCAGGCAAAATATCTCGCTAAGCGTGGTGTATGGGTATCTGAATTCAGAATAGAATCCGGTTTGAACTGCGGTGGTCATGCTTTCGCAACCGATGGTCTTCTTCTGGGACCAATCCTTCAAGAGTTTAAAGAGAAAAAAGAAAGTTTGAAAACCGAACTTTTCGAGATATACCACGCATATTGGGTTTCCCAGGAGCGCTCATTAACAACTCCTCCCAGCATCAAATATACAGTTCAAGGAGGCGTGGGAACAGCTTCAGAACATCAGTTCTTATTAGACTATTATGGATTCGATGCCGTAGGATGGGGATCCCCATTCCTGATGGTTCCCGAAGCAACCACAGTAGATCAAGAAACCCTGAAAGCATTGGAACTTGCCAAGAAAGAAGACTTCTACTGTAGTGGAGCATCTCCATTGGGAATTCCCTTTAACAATTTCAGACAAAGTGGCGCAGAGTACCTACGGTTGGAACGTATAAAAAAAGGGCGCCCCGGTAGCCCTTGTAAAAAAGAATACCTTATTTCGAACACCGAGTTTGGTGATAAACCGATCTGCACTGCATCACGCGTCTATCAACATCAAAAGATCCAGGAACTACAAAAACAAAATCTGTCCGCTGCGGAATACGATAAAGCCTTTGACGCCATTACAGAAAAAACCTGTCTTTGTGAAGGGCTCGCAGCACCAGCTTATCTTAAGTACAATATCCAAAAGAGCAAAGAACAGACCGCTGTATCCATCTGCCCAGGCCCGAATCTTGTCTGGTTCAAAAAACAATATTCTTTGCGGGAAATGATCGACCACATCTATGGCCGTATATCAGTTTTTGAAAATGACAACAGACCTTTTGTTATGATCAACGAACTCAACCTGTATATCGATCATATTCAAAAATATGTAACAGACAATAAAAATATCATGAACGATAAAAAGATAAAATATGTAGCTAGATTCAAAGCACAATTACAAGCTGGAATAGCTTATTACAACGAACTTACCCAGCACTTATCGCTTATTCCACAAAATATCAGCACAGCGATACCCAGACAGCTTGAACTGGCATCACTACGTTTAAAAGACATCCATATGTAACCTCCTAATATAACTTTAAACAAACACGGGGCGCTTCAATAAGCGCCCCGTGTTATTATCAGGAATCTTTTGACAAGCCTTACTTCGCTATTTTGCGAAATTTACCAAATACCCCAAGTGGAAGTTTCGGACCTGCAGTTGCTTGTAAGAACAACTCGCCTATTTCCAAGTTTTCCACTTTTGGGAAAGCTGTCTTAATTAAATTTTCAACAATAACAGAGGAAAACCCTAATGAATACGTATTCAAAATCAAGAAATGCTCTTTAGGATCCAATAGTTGAACGACTTCAGTCATCATTTCCATAATGTGATCTTCCAATTTCCATTTCTCGCCCTTTGGCCCATGCCCATATGCGGGTGGATCCAAAATAATCCCATTATACGTATTACCTCTTTTCAGCTCACGCTTTACAAATTTCAAAGCATCTTCAACCACCCAACGAATGTTATCCAAATTGGAAATTTCCATATTTTCATTTGCCCAGGTAACAACCTGTTTAATCGAATCTACGTGAGTCGTATCCGCGCCCGCAGCCTTTGCTATTAAAGATGCTCCACCAGTGTATGCAAAAAGATTTAGAACCTTCGGTCTTTCCGTCTTAAATGAACGTACAGATTCCGAAATATAGTCCCAATTTACAGCCTGTTCCGGAAATATCCCGACGTGTTTAAAAGATGTCAAGCCCAATCTAAATTTGATGGCCACATCCTTATTTTTATATTCGATATGCCAACGGTCTTGGGCCTTAGGATTTTTCTTCAACCATTCTCCTGAAGTAGCCGAACGACCTTTGAATTTGATATGATAACGCTTGTTCCACTCCGCATCAGTCAATGCTTTAGGCCATACAGCCTGAGGTTCTGGTCTGATTAAAATTAAATCACCAAAACGTTCCAGTTTTTCAAAATCACCACAATCAATGAGTTCATAGTCCTTCCAATGCTGTGGGGTCAATAGTTGTATATTTGTTGCTGCCAAAATCAAAATTTTCCGACAAAACTAAGCTAAATTTCAATATAAAAGAAATCTGCATGATGCTAACACAGATCAAACACATAAAATTACGCGCAATAAAGCCATGTTCCCAGCCCTTATTGCCCCATAGAAGCTTTCGCACTTTTCATTAATGGGCTTGCAAAAACAAAGTTGTTCAATTCCTCCACATCCGACCGCATCATATCCTTATTGGAACCTTCCCAGAATTTCTCTCCTTTATAGAGAAACAAAATATACTCACCAATTCCCATCACAGAATTCATATCATGTGTAACAACGACTGTCGTACATTTCAACTCTTGCGTAATTTTTAGTACCAATTCATCAATAACAATCGAAGTCTCCGGATCCAATCCCGAATTGGGTTCATCACAAAATAGATATTTAGGGTTCATACTAATTGCACGTGCAATTCCAACCCGCTTTTTCATCCCCCCCGAAAGCTCCGCAGGGAACAGTTTATTTCGTCCCTCCAGATTAACCTGTTCCAAACAATGATTTGCACGGTCTAATTTTTCCGCTTTGGACATATCCGTAAACATGTCCAACGAAAACATGATATTCTGTTCGACCGTCATCGAATCAAACAGCGCTGAATTTTGAAAAAGCATACCTATTTCTTTTCGAATAGGAACACGCTCTTCAAAATTCATCCGAGTAAAATCCTTGCCATCAAAAATTACCTTTCCTTTTTCCGGTTGGTGTAGGCCCACGATACATTTCAATAAAGTACTCTTTCCCGAACCCGACCCTCCAATAATCAAACTCACCTTTCCAGGTTCGAAATTTGCACTAATTCCTTTCAGAACATGGTTGTCACCAAACGATTTGTTAATATCTTCGATTTGAATCATAAAATCTTTTTAAAGCATTAATGCGGTTATCACATAATCCGCCGCAAGAATAGTTATACAGCCAACGACAACTGCTTCTGTGCTAGCTTGCCCAACTTCCAACGCTCCGCCCTTTACATTATACCCTTTATAAGCAGATATCGAGGTAATAATAAACCCAAACAAAACAGCTTTAACAAGGGCAACTGTCACCGTGAAGCCGTTGAAGCCATCTTGAATTCCTAAAATATAATCCGCCTGTGTCACAGCGCCCGAAAGGGATCCACCTAACAAACCGCCCACTAAAGCGCACACGATAGAAATAATCACCAACATCGGAATCATGGTGATACCCGCCAATATTTTGGGTAATATCAAATAACCAGGAGCATTGATCCCCATAATTTCCAAAGCATCAATCTGCTCTGTAACACGCATGGATCCGATCTGTGAAGATATAGACGACCCAATTTTCCCCATTAAGACCAATCCCGAGATCGTCGGTCCTAATTCCAAAATATTTGAATCCCGGTTGATCGAACCTATAATTGAATTTGGGATCAAGTCGGATACCATCTGAAAGGCAATTTGCATGGTCATAACAGCGCCAATGAAGGTGGAAATAATAACGATAAGTCCTAGAGATCCTATACCAATATCGGTCATTGCCAATACGGTTTCCTTCCAATAAATTCGCCCTTTCTCCGGTCTTTTAAAAACTGATTTCAGGAGTATGAGATATGCACCAATGTGATGAAAGATCATATTATCTATTTAATTTCAATGTATTACGCCAATTTAACGGCTATACTGAGCCAAGCTATCCATTAAAGGTAATTAATTCCAGCAAATATATAAACAAGCAAAAACCCAAAAAGTATACGAAAAACGAAATTACTTACCGATCAATTAGTCACATTTACCGATTTTTTATGTATAATAGCCTAAACATTCATACGGTATCTCCCAAAGCGACTTACTTTTGAGATATATTAACAAACGGAATTAGTTATGAATACACGAAGAATAACAACTGGTATCACCATTCTCTTTATAGGAGTTGTCTTATTATTATCACAGCTCAACACAATTTCTTTCAACTGGGTAGGTATTTTTAGATACTGGCCGCTGTTTATTGTGCTTGCCGGAATTCGTATGCTGGTACCCAAAGACCAACAGATTGGACAGTTTGTCGCCATCGGTTCTACCGTCGTAATTTTAGGTTTTTTGACTTACATAGGGCTGTCGACACCAAAGGAACCACTTTTAACACAGCTTTTAAAAAGTAAAGGCGTCAACATCAATGTCGACGATCCCAACGATAAAACAAATTATACAACAGAAAAATTAAACGTCCCGCTGGATGATAAAATCCATAGTGCTACCCTAAACCTCGATTTGGGGGCCACTTCATTAAGAAATGATAGTAGCACTACTTCAGAAATCTTCTCGGCATTTAACACATCAAAAGAATATCTACTGGGCATAACTGTACATGGAGAATCTGCAGACAAATTAGATATCAACCTAAAGGGAAAATACAAAAACAAGGATTTTAACAGCAAAAACAACAATACGTTTATCGCATTAAACCCCAACATCCTATGGAATCTGAATTTTGATGTAGGTGCAATTGATGCCAGGTTAGATCTTTCACCCTACAAGATTGAAACATTGGATATCGATGCTGGAGCGACTAGTCTAAAGTTAAAATTAGGTCAACCGCTGGCAACAACTAAAATTTCTATGGATGCTGGAGCCTCCTCTATTGAAATCTCCATCCCCAAAAACGCGGCCTGTCGTATTACAAGCGACAATGCATTATCCTCGACAGATTATGAGGGCGATTTCCTAAAAAGTGAAGGCGAAGTAAAATCGACAAATTACGACTCTGCCGCTCAAAAATTCGATTTCGATATCAACGGTGGCATCGCGTCAATAAAAATTAGAAGATATTAATTGACACCCGATTTTTAGTCAAGAAAAGCTAACTTTGTGTTAGATATGGACACAAGTAATATGTTGACATTACCTGGAATCTATTGCAATTCCAAGGTAGATTATTCGAGATGGAAAACAAGGGAAATTCAGATCGGTGATATTCCCATGGGTGGCGATAATCCCATTCGTATTCAAAGTATGACTACGGTAGATACAATGGATACGATGGGCTCAGTTGAGCAGACCATTCGAATGGTAGAGGCGGGCTGCGAATACGTTCGTATTACCGCTCCAAGTATTAAAGAAGCACAAAATTTAGCTAACATAAAAGATGAACTTCGCAGAAGAGGCTATAAAGTCCCTTTAGTCGCTGATATTCATTTTACACCAAATGCTGCCGAGGTCGCTGCGCGCATCGTCGAGAAAGTAAGGGTCAATCCCGGTAACTATGCAGACAAGAAGAAATTTGATCAGCTATCTTATACCGATGCTGAATACAAGCGCGAGTTAGATCGCATCTATCAAAAATTCACTCCGCTCGTAAATATCTGTAAGGAAAATGGTACCGCCATGCGTATTGGTACCAACCACGGCTCACTTTCGGATAGGATCATGAGTCATTATGGTGACACTCCGGAAGGGATGGTCGAATCTGCCATGGAGTTTATCCGGATGTGTGAAGATCTGAGTTTCTACAATCTCTGTATCTCCATGAAATCTTCCAACCCGCAGGTCATGGTCGAAGCCTATCGATTGCTGGTCGAAAAAATGGTTTCCGAAAACATGAACTATCCCCTACATCTCGGTGTAACTGAAGCTGGAGACGGTGAAGATGGTCGTGTAAAATCTGCCGTCGGTATCGGAACACTGTTGGAAGATGGATTGGGCGATACGGTACGTGTATCGCTAACCGAAGAGCCTGAACGGGAAGCTCCGGTCGCTATAGCACTTGTCAATAGATATAGCAAAAGAAAGGCAAACATCGCGAGTCAGCCCAAACAAGAGATTGTTCAGCTCTCTCCGGAGACACCACATATTCCTTATGCCAGCCAAGAAGTAAATACCTTCATCGGCGGCTCTTTGGTACCTAGGGTTGTGGTCGACATTTCTAAGGAAAATCTAAAGGACGCTCAGATCCTTACCAAAGTAGGTTATCGCTACGATATCCTATTAGATAAATACCACATGGGTGAGCAGTCTGTAGACTTTGTTTATCTCGCAGACAGTTTACCATCCTTTACGATGCCGGCAAATCTGAAGCAAGTATATAACTATAATACCTGGTCAAAACTTACCGATCAAACCAATATTCATCCCCTCTTTACCTTAGAAGAATTCGTAAAGTCAGACAATAAGGATAAAGTCCTGAATATGGTCAAAATCTGTAATTCAGATTTATTAACCCCATTGTTTGAATCCTTACAGCTAGACAAAACAATCGTATTTATCGTAGAAACCGATTACTTGCACGGTATGGCAGATCAAAGACAGTTCTTTCGAAATCTGCAGGAAATCGGTATTGACAATCCTGTCATTATCAAGCGTTCTTATTTAGCGGAAGAATTCTCAGGACCCATTGGTGATTTTATGAATCCCGAAGAACCGATATCAAAAATACAGCTGTACGCTTCTACAGATCTAGGGGCATTATTAATTGATGGTTTAGGTTCAGGAATTTGGATTGACTCTCCGGCAACGGCATTGGAAAATATCGCCTCACTTTCGTTCGGAATTTTACAGGCGACACGATCCAGAATATCCAAGACAGAATATATTTCCTGTCCAAGCTGTGGCAGAACCTTATTTGATCTCCAAGAAACCACGCAGATGATCCGAAGCCGTACCAATCACTTAAAAGGCTTAAAAATTGGAATCATGGGCTGTATTGTTAATGGCCCTGGAGAAATGGCAGATGCAGACTATGGTTATGTTGGGGCGGGCCCTGATAAAGTGACATTATATAGAGGTCAGCAGGTGGTTAAGAAAAATGTGAGTTCAGCCCATGCCTTAGATGAATTGATCAAGATCATTCAAGATGATGGACTGTGGATCGAAGAACTACAACAAGACCAAAATTAACAAATCAAGCTATACATAAAATAGCAAAGGGGATCATTTGATCCCCTTTGCTGTTTTATGTATACGAATGAACGTACATTACAAATTACCTTTTTATCGAAAAATGTTACTTTCTTATCGAATAGAAAATCTTTTCACCACGGTTTCCGAACCTGCAACTACGCGTACAAAGTAAAATCCTGTCGTTAATTTCCCACCATGCTCAAAGGAAAGATTTTGAATTCCTGAATCCAGATTACCATTCATTAATTGGAGAATCTCATTGCCCAATGCATCCATTACTTTGATAGACACACTCGACGATTTTGCCAATTTAAAAGAAAGATTTATTTGTTCAGCAATCGGATTGTAGAAAACCTTCACATTATTGATAAGTTTCTCTGTCTCCTTGATGTTATTATCTTCTCCGAATGCCTCACTGCCGTCCCAAATATGTTGCGAAATAGTATGGTCATAAGGAGACTTTGCATACACCCGAGTCAACCCGCTACACAATGTCAGTGCGGATAAAAGTGTTAAACAAGCTGCTTTAAGTAGATTTCTCCCCATAGTGTTAAATTAGACTTCAAATACTGGTTACGGTTTAATCAAATATAACGCTAACTATTTGAATTATCAACAACAAAGTTAGTATTTTGTTTAAAAGTTTTTCAGCAAATAGATTCATTCTAAGTTTCTTTTAACAAATTTTAACAGCTCTTGCGCATGTCAAAGTAAATGCTAAAATTTGGCGCAGGAAATGTACCTACTTAAAGTACAGGCAAAAAGTATATTTTTGCAGTATATTTTGAAATAAAATAATTGATAAATGGCAGACAACAGTCATCACAACAGTATCAATAAGGTGAGTTTCGCCGGATTATTGATCAGTTTAGGAATCGTTTTTGGAGATATCGGAACTTCTCCATTGTATGTTTTCAAAGCAATCATGGGACAAGGAGCCATTCAAAAAGACTTAGTCTTGGGCGGGCTATCCTGTGTTTTTTGGACACTGACGCTCCAAACAACAGTAAAGTATGTTTGGATCACACTCCGGGCAGACAATAAAGGTGAAGGCGGTATCCTATCCCTCTATTCATTGGTACGCAAACGTGCCCCTTGGTTAATTTTCCCGGCGATGATCGGTGCAGCGACCTTGTTAGCGGACGGAATGATCACCCCTGCCATCACAATATCCTCGGCTATTGAAGGTTTGGATCTCAAATTCCCAGGATTACCTACAGTACCTATTGTAGTTACAATTATCTCCTTATTGTTTATTATCCAACGATTTGGAACATCTGTTGTAGGAAAGGTTTTCGGCCCATTGATGACCATCTGGTTTACAATCATTGGTGTAATCGGTTTATCTCATCTTCACCTCGCACCAGAAGTGATGAAAGCGATCAACCCCTATTATGCTTTCCATATTTTGATTACCTACCCCCATTCGCTATTACTGATCGGTGCCGTGTTTTTATGTACTACAGGTGCCGAAGCATTGTATTCGGATATGGGACACTGTGGTAAAAACAATATCCGTATCAGCTGGATCTACGTAAAAATCACACTTATACTAAATTATTTCGGACAAGGAGCCTGGTTGTTGACACAGGAAGGACGCGTCCTTGGAGGTGAAAATCCGTTCTACTCAATCATGCCCGATTGGTTTATAGGCTACGGTATCGCTATCGCGACGATTGCAGCGGTCATCGCCAGTCAAGCCATGATATCCGGATCCTATACCTTAATCTCGGAAGCAGTACGGTTGAATATATGGCCCAAGGTGGCTATCCGCTACCCCAGTGAACATAAAGGTCAGTTGTATGTACCATCCATCAATTTAATTTTATGGGTCGGCTGTATGATTGTCATCTGGGTTTTTGAAGAATCAAGCCGTATGGATGCAGCCTATGGTCTTGCGATCAATTTAACGGTATTGATGACCACGATTTTAATGGGATACTTCCTCGCCATGAAAAAAGTCAACCGTGTACTAATTGCGGTATTTTTGATTGCTTATTTTGTTATTGAACTAACTTTCTTAATAGGAAATGGTGTCAAAATAGCCCATGGTGGTTGGTTGACTCTTCTGCTTGCTACTGCGCTATATATAACAATGTATTGCTGGTACACAGCGCGAAAAATTAAAAATCGTTTTGTTAACTTCATTAACATCAATAAATACTACCCCATTATCTCCGAATTGAGCGAGGACAAATCCGTCCCTCCCTATGCGTCGCATTTGGTCTATCTGACAAGTGCAAATTTCAAATCCGAGATAGAGGCTAAAATTATTTATTCAATTATTAATAAAAAGCCAAAACGTGCGGATGTATATTGGCTCGTCCACGTTGATGTGATGGATCATCCACATACAAAAGAATATTCAATCGATCAGCTTATCCCGGGTAAGTTAATACGGGTTGATTTTAAACTTGGCTTTAGAGAGGAACAGCGCATCAGTCTACTGTTCAGAAAAGTAGTTGAGGAAATGGTGAAAAAAGGTGAAATTGACATCACCAGTCAATACGACACCCTACGTAAACACAATATTCCTGGTGACTTTAAGTTTGTTGTTTTGGAAAAAGTACTCTCCAAAACCAACCAGATGACATGGATAGAAAAAGTAATTATGGACATCTATGGTTACCTCAAAAAAATGAGTTTGTCCGAAGAAAAAGGTTTTGGTTTAGATTCCAGCTTTGTTACAATTGAACGGGTTCCGCTCAATTTTCCACAGACTTCAGAGGTCCATCTCATACGGAAAGATTAAGACTCCTCAAGGTGATGCTCAAGCATCACCTTTTTTATTCAATAGAATTGCATTACTTTTGTTGCAAATAATACATCATGGCAGACGCTAATCCAAAAAAGAAATTACATCCTAGAAATAGACATCTCGATAACTACAATTTTGAAGAATTGAGCAAAGTGGAACCTTCGCTCAAAGATTTTGTTATAGAAAATGCGTATAAAGTAAAGTCCATTGATTTTAACAACCCCGATGCTGTTAAAACGTTAAACAAGGCACTTCTAAAAAAATATTACCACATTCAACACTGGGATATCCCCAAAGAGAATCTTTGCCCCCCTATTCCGGGCCGGGCAGATTATATTCATTATATCGCAGACGTTCTTGCAAGGGACAATAATGGTGAAATTCCAAAAGGCGGAAACATCCACGTCCTCGACATCGGTGTTGGTGCAAATTGTATCTACCCCATCATCGGACATCAGGAGTATGGATGGAGCTTTGTAGGGTCTGAAATCATCAAGAGCGCATACAAAAACGCCATCGAGATAACACGGACAAATATGAGCTTAAAAAAGAGCATACAGATCCGCCTCCAAAATAATCCGAAGGCCATATTCAAAGACATTATTCTTCCAGGGGAAAAATATGATGTGGTGATCTGTAATCCCCCATTTTTTAGCTCTCAGACCGAGGCTTTACAGCAGTCCATCCGTAAGACCACAGGTATCAAAGACGCTAAAATAGACGAAAAACCGGTCACACAGGCATTTTCTGGACAAGGAAGCGAGTTATGGTGCGATGGTGGTGAAAAAGCGTTCTTGTCACGCATGATCTTTGAAAGCCAATTTCACAAAGATCAAGTAAAATGGTTCACAACATTAGTTGCCCACCGCGAAGACATTCGCTTTCTACAACACAAACTAAAGAAAATAAACGTAAAAGAGACCGAAGTGATCCGCATGGAACAAGGTAATAAGGTAAGCCGGATCCTTTTATGGAGATTCTAATAAGTCCATGATATTAAAAAAAAGGAGCTATCTTTTATGCAGATAGCTCCTTTTCTTTGATCCATTACTGTACGACGCTTCTCCTATACTAGGCTTGCGCCTGTTTATTTAACTTTGAATGTTTATAGCCATACATAAAATATACAGCCAATCCAATCACGAGCCAGATCACAAATATTATCCAGTTACTTGCCCCCAGCTCCGTCATTAAATACAGATTGATCAGAATACCAACGACAGGCAATAGGGAAAAGTTCATTTTAAAGCTATAAATCCCCAGTCCAAGCCAAGTTAACCAAAATATGATGACTAACATTTTATGTTCTAGAATTTCAAGGATGGTAAGCGATTTCCACTCCTGTATCGTCTCTTGCGCATAGCTAAAAATAAACACAATAGCAATCAGTAGCCCTGCACCAACCAAATACTTACCGTTGATGTAAGGAACTTTAAATTTGGATTTTGCCGATAAACCCGAATAATCCATATACAATACACCGGCGCACACAAGTATAAAGGCAAAAAAGGTACCGACGCTCGTTAAATCCACAAAGAAATCCATTTTAAAAAATAACGAAGGGATAGCAACCACCAAACCCGTTACAATAGTTGCAAACGAAGGTGTTTTATATTTTGGGTGAATGGTCGCAAATTTCTTCCACAACAAACCATCCCGACTCATCGTCATCCAGATTCTTGGTTGCGCCAATTGATACACCAGCAAGGCACTGGTGATGGCAATCACAGAGGTCACCGATATAATTCCGGCCATATGGTCGAAACCCACATATTTAAACACGAAAGCAAGCGGATCCTTCACATTTAATTCGGTGTAATTAACCATCCCCGTCAAGACTAAGGTAATAGCGACATACAATACAGTACAAATCAATAGGCAATAGATCATCGCCTTAGGTAGATCGCGCTGCGGGTTTTTACACTCTTCGGCAGTTGTGGAGATCGAATCGAATCCGATAAAGGCAAAGAAAACCGCGGCCACACTTCCGAGTACACCTTTGAGGCCGTTCGGCGCAAAAGGTGTCCAATTTTCAGGTTTAATGAAAAATATACCCCCAAAAATTACGGCAAGGATAATCGCTACCTTGATCATAACCATAATCATACTCGCTTTCTGGGACTCTTTGATTCCGATATAAACCAACCAAGTAACCAAAAATGTAATGACACCTGCTGGTAAATCGAAAATAATAGGCATTCCTCCTATTCGTGGTGCACTATTAAAAGCATCCAGACCATGTTGGTCGATTGCGGTCAGTGCAGCCGCACCATGTTGGTTCATCTTCTCTACAGCATCATAAGCATAGCCTGGCGCCATGGACAACCAAGCCGGTATGTGGAGTCCAAAGCCCTCCAGCATGGAGACAAAATACTGCGACCAGGAAATGGCAATAACCGTATTGGAAACAGCATACTCCAAGACCAATGCCCAACCTATAATCCATGCAAACAACTCACCAAAGGCCACATAAGCGTATGTATATGCTGAGCCAGACACAGGAACTGTACTGGCAAATTGCGCATAGGCCAATGCCGTAAAAACACAGGCAAAAGCCGTAAAAACGAAGAGGAGTGATACCGCTGGTCCACCTTCATAACTCGCCAATCCAATTGTGCTGAAGATTCCAGCCCCTACAATAGCGGCGATACCCAACGAAACCAGATCTGTTACCCCCAATACCTTTGCAAGGCCCGTCCCCTCCTCTTTTTGAGTGTCATGCAGAATCTGATCAACACTTTTCTTCCGAAAAAGTCTATGTGACATGTAAATTTAGTTTTTGATACTTAAAATTATGCGAAAATAAATATTTTCAAGGTCTTATACTATTGGTATTTTCTGACAGACTAATTAAAGTCCACCAGCTCATATTGAATATACTGGTAAATTTCTTGATAATCGGTCATCTGCGTATGTAAATAGGAAATCAGCTGTTCTGTCAGAAGCTGTCTTTGCTCCACTGAAACTTCAAATTTCCACAATCGCTTACAAATATTGAAAAGCGCACTTGCAATTTTTTCTACCTGTGCATAGTCATAAATATACGCCCACTCAATAAACTGATGATAGAACTTTTCAAACTTAGGAATATCACTCAGCTGATTAATTTTCAAAAACTTCCGAACAGCATCTTCATTGACATGTACCAGTGCAGCGTAGAATTTATCGATGGAGACCGCTTTATTTTGTGTTAGGATATGATCCAACAATAGCTCCAACGCAATATGGGCCATAAAGGACGGACGGATAGGCAGCCCGGCTAAACTAGACTGGATTTTTAGTTTCAGCTGATGTGTATGATGAAAAAAGTAAGGTGAATTGTGAAATAGACGATCGACCTCGATATGACGATTCCAGCCTATGTACAATTGTTCCAGTAAAGGATTGTCCAAGAGCTCATCTTCATACTGACGCGGTTTTAGCATAAAGGATTTATCCGCATTTTTTAATAGATCGGGTAACAATCCACCCACCATACGTTCGGGATTAGTTGAAAACCGTTCAAAATAGAAATGTGATAAAAAATTCATACCAGCTTATTAGCGTGTGCTTTTATGGGAAATAATTCGCTCAATATACGCTTAATCTCCTATCTTTGCATCTTGTAAATTAAAAAATTAAATCCATTTAACAATGAGCTTTGTAGAAGAATTACGTTGGAGAGGCATGTTGCAAGATATTATGCCAGGCACTGAAGACTTACTGAATAAAGAAAAAGTCGCTGGTTATATCGGCTTTGATCCCACAGGCGACTCTCTACACGTAGGACACTTGACGCAAATCATGACGTTGATCCATTTCCAAAATGCAGGCCACAAACCAGTTGCCCTGGTTGGAGGAGCAACAGGCATGATCGGAGACCCTTCTTTCAAATCTGCAGAGCGTAACTTGTTGGACGAAGCTACCTTACAGCATAATGTCGCTTGTCTGAAAAAGCAGTTAGGCAAATTTCTTGAATTTGGAGAAGGGGAAAATGACGCCCAAATGGTTAATAATTACGACTGGTTTAAAGATTTTAAATTTTTGGATTTTATTCGTGATATCGGTAAAATGATTACCGTTAACTATATGATGTCAAAAGATTCTGTAAAAAAACGTCTGGAAGGCGACAATGGTCTCTCATTTACAGAGTTTACCTATCAATTGATTCAAGGATATGACTTCTACTATCTTTGGAAGCACCACAACTGTAAAGTTCAAATGGGCGGGTCGGACCAATGGGGTAACATCGTAACAGGAAGCGAAATGATCCGTCGCCAAGATCAGGGAACAGCCTATGCCATCACGACGCAATTAATCAAAAAAGCCGACGGCCAGAAATTTGGAAAGACCGAATCTGGTGCCATATGGTTAGATCCAAAAAAAACTTCTCCGTATAAGTACTACCAATTTTGGTTGAATACGTCAGATGATGATGCTAAAAACTGGATCAAAATTTTTACACTCAAACCTCAGGAAGAAATTGAGTCCATTATTGCAGAACATGATGCAGCGCCACACTTACGTTTAGTTCAAAAAGCACTGGCAAAAGATATCACCATTCGTACCCACTCCGAAGAAGCGTACGAAACTGCGATCAAAACTTCTGAATTTCTTTTTGGAAATGGCTCTTTAGAATTCTTAAACAACTTAGATCACGACGCAGTTTTAGAGGTATTTGAAGGCATTCCGCAGTTTCAGGTCGCTAAAGCAGATCTCGCAGCAGGCATCAATATTCTTGATTTACTAGCTGTTCAGACACAGGTATTCCCCTCAAAAGGTGAAGCCCGCAAAATGCTTCAGGGCGGCGGCGTTTCTATCAACCGAGAAAAAGCAACCGATATTGAAGATTCGATTACGGACAATCACCTTGTAAACAATAAATATATAGTTGCACAACGCGGTAAAAAGAATTACTACTTGATTATTGCAGATTAATGATCAGCAGTATCCTGATTTAATAATCCATAAATATAAAAAAGTCCCTTTTGATTTGTTCAAAAGGGACTTTTTTATGCAATCCAATGCTATTCTTCCTCCGCTGAAAAAATCGGTTAGATTATTTTAATAGCTTTTCAAATGCCTTACGTGATGCGCCTCTAAAATGTACCTCCCCACAATAGTGGTATCCCAACTTTTCGAACACATGCAGCATACCCCCATTGTCAAAATTAGTATCCACCTTAATACTATAAACGTCATGATCAACAGCGATCTCCTCCACCCCGGACATAATAGCCGTCCCCACACCTTTCATATGCGGATCCTGCGCCGAGGCCAGTCGGTGTATACCGACATAAGGACCATCACTTAACCATTTTCCGTCAATATCATTATATGCAGGTTCGACATCAAAAATAATAGCAACATAACCTACAATCCTACGCTCCACTTCAACGACATGCCCGTAGCCCTTATCAATATCCGACTGCACCACATCTTCATTCGGATAACCATCTTGCCATTGTCGGCTACCTTGTTCTTTCCTGAGGGCAATTGCTTGTTGTATAATTTCCCAAATCCGTTCTTTATCAGCTAAAGTCGCTTTTCGTATTTCAAACTTGTTCATCCGCTCTGTTATTTTTATTCGTAAAACTACATATTTTACAGCAACTCCAACGAATACACCAAAACAGTGGCAATCTATATTGATATCCACATTCTTTGGTCAACCCCATTTGCAGGGCATAGTATTTGCTAGTCATTATAACTATCAAGCTTTTTAGCTACATCTAAATTTATTCATTCATAAAAAACGACAAACTTAAAATAATTAGGCTATCGGCATCTTTAAAATACTATCAAAATAACTAAGTTTGTAAGCAGTATAATTGTGAGCTTTTCAATGTCAAACAAAGGAAATACATTTAGGCAGACAGGGAATTCAGTTTCCGGCAAACGTGCCCCTCAAAAGGAATCAACAACATTTAAAAAAGAAAAAAGTCAAAAAAATAGTGTACCAAGAGATTATTCTGATGCACAGCAAAAGGCTGTCAAGATATTAGGGATTTTATTGATCTTGCTTTCATTAGCATTTGCTACCGCTTTCGTATCCTACCTATTCACTTGGGAAGACGATCAAAGTTATATCGCAAAAACTAATGGCGGATGGTCAACATTATTTAGATCTACGGAAGAAATTCATGATGAAAGTGTTGATCTACCCGTTGTTGACAATAAACTAGGGAAATTTGGTGCATTGCTTGCCAACCAATTCATGTACGAATGGTTTGGTGTCGCATCTTTTCTTTTTATCCCGGTATTATTCATTTTAGGATATCGCCTGTTGTTCAAGAAATCATTACTTCCGTTGTACCGTACGGTAGTCTATTCTTTCGTTGCTATCGTTTTTATCTCGGTAACATTAGGCTTCCTGCATGGATTTATGGCCGATACACCGCATATGCTTGAGGGCAAATTTGGCTTTTGGACCAATAAATTATTGGAAGCACAAGTTGGCATTGTCGGCGTTGGCTGTATATTGGCTTTTGCCTACCTGACGACATTGATCTTACTTTACAACCTCGATTTTAAATTTGTCCTATTCAGTAACAGGAAATCCAAGTCATTCTCCGAAGATACGGACGAAGAGGATGAGGATGAATACGCTCCACAAAATCTTAGAAACAAAATTCATATTGAAGATGATTCCATCCAGTCGGTGCGAGAATCTTTCCAACGGTCAACGTCAATCAATGAGCGATTTCAATCTGCTCGGGACAAAGAGGTACAGGAAGAACTTCAGCGTCCTGCCTTTACGCATCACCCTGTACCCGAAGTACAAATTGATCCGAAGGACAAAGTGGTGCTCACCTTCGACGATAGTCCGCTTGAAAGAACAGAGAATACACCTTCAATCAGTTTTACAATTGATCAGCCAAATGAAGAATTTGAAGCCGAAGACTTACCGTTAATCCAGGAATATCAAGCGCCGAAAATCGAAGCAGAACCCCAACGAGAGCCAGAAGCTATTATTGAACCCGATGCAGTACCCGGTCTGGTGGTCGAAGATATCAAAGAGGAAAAAGAAATTACCGCCAGTGATCTTGTGGCCCAATTCGGACAGTATGACCCAAAATTGGATCTTTCTGGCTACCAACATCCGGCATTGGATTTATTGAAGGACTATGGTGGTGGTAAAATTACCATCAATCAACAGGAACTCGAAGCGAACAAAAATAGGATTGTTGATACACTGAGAAACTATAGCATCGAGATCGAAAGCATCAAGGCAACGATAGGACCAACGGTGACTTTGTATGAAATTATACCAAAACCAGGTGTACGGATTTCAAAAATCAAAAATCTGGAAGATGACATTGCCTTAAGTCTTGCGGCCTTAGGTATCCGGATCATTGCACCGATGCCCGGAAAAGGAACTATTGGTATTGAGGTACCAAACTCCAGTCCGGAAATGGTGTCCATGCGATCGGTCCTTGCTACGGAGAAGTTTCAGAAAACAGATATGGATCTCCCGATCGCTTTAGGTAAGACAATTTCAAATGAAGTGTATATTGCCGATTTAGCTAAAATGCCTCACCTTCTGGTTGCGGGGGCTACCGGGCAAGGTAAATCAGTAGGTATTAACGCGATTCTGACCTCTCTACTGTATAAAAAGCATCCAGCCGAACTAAAATTTGTCCTTGTTGACCCTAAGAAAGTGGAACTTTCTCTATTCAAAAAAGTAGAGCGCCACTTCCTTGCAAAATTGCCTGACGACGGAGATGCGATTATCACCGATACGAAGAAAGTAATCAACACCTTAAATTCCCTCTGTATAGAAATGGATCAACGTTATGATTTGTTAAAAAATGCGCAGGTACGGAATTTAAAGGAATATAATGCAAAATTTATCAATCGCAGATTAAACCCTGAGGAGGGTCATCGATTCTTACCATATATCGTTCTTATTGTTGATGAGTTTGCCGACTTGATGATGACAGCAGGAAAAGAGGTCGAAACACCGATTGCACGATTGGCACAATTGGCCCGTGCGGTAGGAATTCACCTGGTTATTGCAACCCAGCGTCCTTCTGTCAATATCATTACCGGTACAATCAAGGCCAACTTCCCTGCACGTCTGGCATTCCGTGTGTTGTCGAAAGTCGATTCACGGACCATTCTAGATACAGGCGGTGCAGATCAGTTGATCGGTCGGGGTGACATGCTTCTAGCGACTGGAAGTGATTTGATACGTATTCAATGTGCTTTTGTGGATACGCCTGAGGTTGAACAAATTTCCGATTACATCGGTGCGCAACGAGGCTATCCTTCGGCATTTATGCTTCCGGAGTACGTAGACGAAAACGGAGATGGTTCTGGTAGTGTAGATTTTGACCCCAAAGACCGCGATCAGTTGTTCGAAGAAGCTGCCCGATTGATTGTCATGCATCAGCAAGGCTCTACGTCATTAATCCAACGTAAATTAAAATTGGGTTATAACAGAGCAGGACGAATCATCGATCAATTGGAAGCTGCAGGAATTGTAGGTCCATTTGAAGGAAGTAAGGCCCGGGAAGTGCTTTATCCAGATGAGTATTCATTAGAACAATTTTTGGAGACGTTAAGAAAGGACAACTAAGATGAAAAAACAAGTATGGTTTATTGTAGGTCTGCTAATCATGGCATACAGCCAAAACAGTTATGCACAAAATGACGCTGCTGCCAAGGCGCTACTGACGAAAGTAAGCCAAAAGTACAATGCATACAAAACAATACAGGCCAATTTCTCATTAGATATTAAACAAGCTAATGGCGGCTCGCATACTGATGCCGGAACAATATACCTGGACAAGAGTAACAACAAGTACCAGCTCAATACCAAAAATCAAGTATTGATATCGGATTCCAAGACACAGTGGAATATCATGAAAGCGGAAAAAGAAGTTGAAATCTCAGAAGCAAGCAATTCGACCAACGAGATCAATCCAACAAATATATTCAGCTTTTATACCACCGGTTTTAAATATACCTTGACCAATACAGAAAAGGTAAAAGGGCTTACACTAAGTGTTGTTGAATTAAGTCCTCTTGATAGCAAAAAAAACTATTCAAAGATCAAGCTGCGCATTAACAAAGCAAGCAGTCTGATCTATGATACCACCGTATTTGATAAAAGTGGTAATCGCTATACGTATACATTAACTTCTCAGGAAGGTAATAAGGCGCTTTCCGGTAGTCTATTCGTATTCAACAAAAATGATTATAAAGGCTTCGACATCGTCGATCTGAGGTAAAAATAGAACAATACTACAGGTCTGATTAAAGACAGTACAATAAAAAGGGCTTTCCACTATGCAGTGGAAAGCCCTTTTTATTGTGAAGTACACTATTTTACAGCATGTTCGGTTCCTTATCCAACGTCTCACTTTCTTTATTGGCATAACGTGAATAGCCATGCTTCTGTGGATGTTCGATAATTTCCTTCATAGAAACAAGTTTGTACACATACGAACCCGTTTCATTATTCAATTTCAAGGCAAAATAGTCGTCCTTTTTTTGTCTTCTTATAGAACCTCTTAAACTGCCATCACCAACATTATACGCCGCAGCAACCAAGGTCCAGTTACCAAATTGGCCATAGAGGTATTTGAGGTATCTCGCTGCAGCATGCGTAGATTTAACAAGATCCTTTCGGTCGTCTACCGTACCATTGACTTTTAAGCCATACAAACGGGCTGTTGCCGGCATAAATTGCCAATAGCCACCAGCTCCCTTCGATGAAACAACAGCTTTACTAAGGCCACTTTCCACCAATGGAATGTACTTGAAATCTTCCGGAATACCATGTGATTTAAGGATCTTTGCAATCATAGGCAAGTAGGTCTCTGCCTTTTTGTGCATATCGTACGATCCTGTTTTTTTAAACGAGAATCGACTGAAAAATTTACGCAATTTACTTTCCACAAGCGGACGATCCATCGGTAATGAATCTTCGGCAAATGTCAATGAATTCATATACGATTCAAAGGAATTGCTTTTTTCTTTTTTTTCTTCTTCATCCCCATGATGAACGGGAACTACTACGAGCTTCGGTTCAACGATCTTATCGCCGTTTGAAGCATTGTTGTGTGGGGTTGAGTATAACTTTGACAGCAATAAAGCAAACAAAATCAAACTACTACATAAAACTTTCTTTCTTATCATTCACTCCCTTAATGCTACCCTATCCACGACTGCAATCGATCAAAAAATAGCTTGGTTCAAATTCAAGGGTACAAAGGTAAACACTATTTATTTAAAAAACAAATAGTTACATTCTAGACAACTTAAAGCGGGTTTGTTAGCGTAAAAACGCAGCAAATTCAAGAAAAGACAAAAAGATAAGGATTTTTTCGCAAAACCCAAAATTATACCTAACTTTGTCGTTCACATTTTAGCAAAACACAATGCCATTCAGCAATAAAAGGAACAGTCGTGATGACAACTCCAGAAAGTCACGAGGCAACTCAGATAGTTTCAAATCTAGAGGCGATAAGAACAATAGTTTCGGAAAAAAATCATATGGGTCGAATGACCAATCTGAAAGAGGCTCTTTCAGAAAAGATGATAATCGTGAGAACAGATCATTCGGATCTAAAAAATTCTCAGACAAACCTTCCTTCCGAGGAGATAACAATTCCTTCCGTTCAAAAGATAATTCAGAAAAATCCTTTGGTAGAGGAGGCCGCTCATTTGATAAAAATGATTCTTCAAGATCTTTTGACAAAAAAGATTCCTTCAATAAATTTGATAGATCAGAACGTTCTTTTGACAAAAAAGATAACTTCAAACGTTCCGATAGAAATGACTCTTCAAGATCTTTTGACCGTTCAGAACGTTCTTTTGATAAAAGAGATAGTTTCAAACGTACAGATAGAAATGATTCCTCAAGATCTTTTGACCGTTCAGAGCGTTCTTTTGATAAAAGAGATAGTTTCAAACGTTCAGACAGAAATGACTCTTCAAGATCTTTTGACCGTTCAGAACGTTCTTTTGACAAAAGAGACAGTTTCAAACGTTCAGACAGAAATGACGCTCCAAGATCTTTTGACCGTTCAGAGCGTTCTTTCGATAAAAAAGATAACTTCAAACGTTCAGACAGAAATGACAGCCCAAGATCATTCGATAGATCAGAGCGTTCTTTTGACAAAAGAGACAGTTTCAAACGTTCAGACAGAAATGACTCTTCAAGACCTTCTAACAGAAAGTTTGATGGCGATAAAAGTAGAAATTTTGACGACAACAAAAACTTTGGTGATAAACAATATATTAAACGTCCAAAGAAAAAAGCAGAGGATGCAGAAGATGACGGCTTAGTTCGTTTAAATCGTTACATCGCCAATGCTGGTATCTGTTCAAGACGTAAAGCGGATGAGCTTATCACTGCTGGTGTTATTTGGGTAAATGGAGAACCTGTTACGGAATTGGGTACCAAGGTGGATCCTGCAACAGATGAAATCCGTTACAACAACGAACGTCTAAAACGTGAAAAAAATGTTTATGTTTTGTTGAACAAACCAAAAGATTATATCACGACTACAGATGATCCGCAGGAGCGTCATACCGTAATGGAACTTGTTTCTAAAGCGACAAAAGAAAGAATCTATCCTGTTGGTCGTCTTGACAGAAACACAACAGGACTACTTTTGATGACAAATGATGGTAGTCTTGCTGAAAAACTTTCACACCCGCGCAACAGCATCAGCAAAATCTATAATGTCGAGTTAAACAAAAGCCTTACACAAGGCGATTTTAACAAAATCAGCTTTGGTATCGAATTAGAGGACGGTGTAATTAAACCAGATGACTTGAGCTATGTTCAAGGCGGATCGAAACGTGAAGTCGGTATCCAAATCCACTCGGGGAAAAATCGTATCGTACGTCGTATTTTTGAGTCATTAGGATATGAAGTCGTTAAATTGGATCGTGTGGTTTATGCAAACTTAACGAAAAAAGACCTTCCACGTGGCCGTTGGAGATATTTAGAAGAGCGTGAAATCGTGCAGTTAAAGCACCTGATTTAATCGCTTAAGCAGATAAATAAAAATAAAGGACGGTCATTCAGTTAACCGTCCTTTATTTTTTATATTTGCTCTTTCAAATAATAAAACAAAGAATATGACTGATCCGAAAACACTTTCATCCGTTGCGGAATTCCATAAAACATTCCAACATCCAATCCTAGACACGCCTACTATTCCATCTGAACAAAGATGTGCCTTACGGGTATCGTTGATCGCTGAGGAATTAAAAGAATTAGAAGAGGCCATCCGGGATAAAGATTTGGTCGAGATTGCAGATGCGCTATGTGACATTCAATATGTACTTGCTGGAGCGGTATTGGAATTTGGTTTAAAAGATAAATTCTCTGCTCTTTTTGATGAAGTTCAACGTTCCAATATGAGCAAAGCATGTAAAGACGAAGCAGAAGCCATCGCTACACAGGAGCACTATAAATTAAAAGGTGTAGAATCCTATTATAAAGAAGTTGATGGCAAATTTCTGGTATTCAGAACAGCTGACAATAAAACGTTAAAATCCATCAATTACTCTCCAGCCGATCTAAAAACAATTGTTGAGGGCTAAATAAAGATGGTAATCGTACCCTTTTTTTGTAGGTAAACAGCAAAGGCTTCATTAGAGAAGCCTTTGCTGTTTTTATAGCGCTGAATATATTCATTAAACGCGATAGCATACAATGATCTATCAAAAGAGTATAAAATATTAGGAACGGCTAAAAAAGACTCCCCTGCACGACCTGACGTGCTTCCAATCCCTTATCGATGTATGTTTGAATACCTGATTTCGGTAAGCCCCAATTCGGAGCAATTAACAATTCTTTATCTGCAATCCCGAAAATACGTTGAATGATCAGATCAGGACGCAATCGAGGAATAAACTTTGCTAAGAATTCCGTATAACCTTCTATCGAGAAAAGTTCAAAAGGCTCACGTTTGAACTTAACGCCCATAATAGATCCCTCTACAATATGTAAGTGATGCAACTTCACAAATTTAATTTGTGGAAAGCGGTTGATTTCATCTGCATATTTCAACATCATTTCTTCAGATTCCCACGGGAAGCCAAAGATGGTATGCACACAAAGCTCCAACGGAGTATCTTTCAGCATATTCATGGCCTGAACAAATTCGTCGTGAGAACAGCCTCTATTGATCTGCTCCAATGTATCGTTGTAAATAGATTCCATACCCATTTCCAAATCCACATCGTAACGATCTGTATAAGACTCCAACAATGCTATCTTTTCAAAATCCAAACAATCAGGACGTGTACCCACAGAAAGACCCAAAGTATTTTCAGGATCAATACTTAAAGCCTCATCATACATCATCTTCAGTAGATGAGTCGGCGCATATGTATTTGTATTTGGCTGGAAATAAATAATAAACTTCTCAGCGCCATAGCTATTACGTGCTCTTTCAATACCCGATTCCACCTGCTCGCGTATAGAAGGAATTTTCCGGGCAGTATCCGGTGTAAAAGAATCTACATTACAGTACGTACAACCACCATAGCCCTTACTACCATCACGATTGGGGCAGGTAAAATTACCATCCACAATCACTTTAAACACTTTCTGTCCGTTATACTTTTGCTTTAAATAAGCCCCGTAATGATTATACGGTTTAATTCCGTTGTCCAATAATGTACCCATTGCGCTGCAAAGTTACTCAATAAAAATCATAATTGTATTATTGCTCAGGAACAAAGCACTATGACATCACCCATTGTTGCGTCATTGTAAAAGATATCAGTTGTAAGGATAAACACTATTTTTACAGTAATAGATAGGCAGGTAGCTAAACGAAAGA